>NZ_JAUYAN010000226.1 GCF_030693485.1 Bradyrhizobium sp.
ACCAGATTTCGATCGAGGCGGCGCAGCCGAAGCTCGATCTCGGCGTGCTCAGGGATTTGTCCTCGAAGAAGATCGTGCTCGGCGTGCTCGACCTCGGCGATCCGGAAATCGAAACCGTTGCGGTGATTGCCGGTCGCATCCGCAACGGCCTGAAATACGTCGCCGCGGAACGGCTGATCCCGGCACCCGACTGCGGCATGAAATACATGCCGCGCCACATCGCCTTCGGCAAGCTGAAGGCGATGTGCGACGCTGCGGCGATGGTGCGGAAGGAAATCGGTTGATCCCTCGTCGCCCCGGCGAACGCCGGGGCCGATACGCCGCGGCCTATCGTTCGGGCAGGGATGTGGAAACCGGGTTGTTTCGCGCCCACAACAACGTCAACCCATCTTGAACTTGCTGTAAGCCTCCGCCGTCGCAATGATGACGTGCTCGGCGCAGCCGTTGCGGCGGTGCGGATCGCATCGGGTCTCGTAGTCTTCAGACGTCATCATGTCGAGAAAAGCGGCGACCGAGGGGTAATACACCAGCGCCAGATAGTCCCACTGGTTGCCGTGCCGTTCGCCCAACGCGACCGTCTTTGCGTCGCCGGTCCACAGCAGGGTGCCGCCGCGCGCCTTGATCATCGGCACCGTCAGGGCGCTGTAGCGCAAATACGCATCCCAGCCCGAGCCGTCGCCATCGAGCGAGCGGTCATGAAACCGCATCAGGTTCACCATCACGACCGGCTCCTGCTGCTCCAGTCCCTTCAGCCCAACGATATTCAACAGATCCACGCTCATTGCCTGCTCCTCGCCCGCTCTGATTCCGGCATTGTAGCATTGCGGATGCGGGACTTGTCGCGCGGTGGAATTCCGGCACAACTGCCCCGCAGCACATGACAATTCGCGCGCCGCCGCCTGCCCCCGGTCCGGTCAGATGGCTCAACAACCAGCCCTATCTGCTCCTGAGCCTGACCTCGCTGTTCTGGGCCGGCAATATCGTGCTCGCACGCTACGTTGCCGGCCATGTGCCGCCGATGACGCTGTCCTGCGTGCGCTGGATCGGCGCCTTCCTGATGCTGCTGCCGTTTGCCTGGCCGCATCTGAAGCAGGACTGGCCGGCGATGCGCGCACGCCTGCCCCTGATGGTGGGGCTGTCGGCTACCGGTTTTGCCTTCAACAACGCGATTTCCTACTGGGCGCTGCAATATACCGAGGCGCTCAACGCGCTGTTGATCCAGTCGTCGGGACCGCTGTTCGTGGCGCTGTGGTCGCTGCTGCTGTACGGGATACGATTGAGCCTCGCGCAATTCGCCGGCATCACGATCTCGCTCGCGGGCGTGCTGACGATCCTGCTGCGCGGCGATCTCGCGGCGCTGGTCAATATCCAGTTCAACCGCGGCGACGTGATGTTCGCCGGCGCGGTGCTGAGTTTCGGGCTGTATTCGGCGCTGATCACGCGGCGGCCGAGAATCCACCCGCTGTCGCTGATCTGCTTCACCATCGGCTGCGGCGCGCTGCTGTTGCTGCCGTTCTCGGTCTGGGAGTTCTCCAACGGCGTCCGGCTGAAGCCGGATGCGCTGACGCTTACGACGGTGATCTACGTCATGATCTTTCCCTCGACGCTGGCCTATTTGTTCTTCAACCGCGGCATCGCGCTGATCGGGCCGAACCGCGCCTCGCCGTTCCTGCATCTGGTGCCGGTGTTCGGCTCGGCGATGGCGATCCTGCTGCTTGGCGAGCAGCCGCGCCTGTTCCATCTGACGGGATATCTGCTGGTGCTGGCCGGTGTGGTGATCGCCTCGAGACCTGCATCGGCGGCAGTCTGAGCCGCGGAGCAGTACCGGCTTTCGTTTTGGCCCCGGGCAGGCTAGCGTGGAAGGCAAGAAATCCATCAGAAAGCCCCAACAAGGCTCCAAGGGAGACGAAACGGAATGATTTCGCTATCGACACAACGCCTGGGTGCGGCTGCGGCCTTCGCAGTGATTTTCGCCGGACTGACACCCGCGGCATCGGCGCAGGCGCCCTATCCGAATCGCAACATCACGCTGGTGCTGCCGTTCGCCGCCGGCAGCGGCACCGATACCACGACGCGCCTGATCTCGAAGGAAGTCGGCATCGGGCTGGGCGTGAGCATGGTGATCGAAAACAAGGCGGGCGCCAACGGCTCGATCGCGGCGAGTTATGTCGCCCGGTCGGCGCCGGACGGCTACACGCTGTTCGTGACGACGAATACCACGCATTCGGCAAATCCCTATTTGCTGAAGACCATGAGCTACGATCCGATCAAGGACTTCACGCCGATCGCCCGGACCGGCGACCTGCCCTTCATGCTGGTGATCCATCCCGACATTGCCGCGAACTCGGTGGCCGAGCTGATCGCGCTGGCCAAGAAAGACCCCGGCAAGCTGTCCTATGCCAGCGGCAGTTCGTCGGCGAGCGTTTCGGGCGCGACGTTTGCCCGCCTCGCGGGCATCGATATGCTGCACGTCCCCTACAAGAGTTCACCGCCGGCCCTGACCGATCTGATCGCCGGCCGCGTCTCCATGATGTTCATCGACGTTCCGACCGGGCTGCCCCATGTCAACGCAAAAGCGCTCAAGGCGCTTGCGGTCACGACCAAGCGCCCCTCGGCGCTGTTGCCCCACCTTCCCACCATGGACCAGACGGTAAAGGGATTCGACATCACCTCGTGGCAGGGCTGGCTCGCTCCAGCCAACATGCCGAAGGAGCTCGTCACCAGGCTGAACGCGGAAATTCGCAAGGTAATCGAGCGGCCGGACATCAAGAGCCAGCTCGGCGAGCGCGGTATGGAAGCTTTCTCCGGCACCCCGGAAGAGTTCGATGCGTTCCTGAAGGAGCAGCTCGTGCTATGGGAGAAGCTGATCACGGACGCCGGCATCGAGAAGCAGTAAAGGCGCAGCTTGCGTGGCACGGACGCGATCATAACCAACACCGAAATGTCAAATCGGGGAACATAATATGCCGAAATTCAGGGTGGTGACGCCGAAGGGCGCGAGCTTCACGGTCGCCGGCGGCGGCTATGATTATGAGAAAGAGGCGCTCGACCCGATCGGCGCCGAGATCGTCGAGGCGCCGGCCAACGAGGCCGAATTCATCGCCGCCGCCCGCGGCGCTGACGCCATCTACGCCAAGGGCATGCCGATTACCAAGGCGGTCATCGATGCCCTCGAAAACTGCAAGGTGATCACGCTCGGCAGCGTCGGGGTCGATAGCGTGGACGTGAAAGCCGCCACTGCGCGCGGCATTCCCGTCACCAACATTCCCGATACTTTCATCGAGGAAGTCGCCGACCACGCCATGATGTTGCTGCTGGCCGGCTTTCGCCGGCTGGTCGCGCAGGACCGGATGGTCCGGGAAGGCCGCTGGTCGGAGGGCCGCCCGGCGCTGCTCAAGATCCCGCGCCTGATGGGCCAGACGCTTGGCTTTATCTCGTTCGGCCGGGTGGCCCGCGCGGTCGCCAAGCGCGCCGCGCCGTTCGGACTGCGAATGATGGCCTACGATCCCTTCATTCAGGAAACGCTGATGTCGGATCATGGCGTGATACCGGCGACCCTGTCCGAAGTGCTTTCGCAGTCGGACTTCCTGTCGATGCACGCCCCGGCGCGGCCGGAGGTTCACCACATGCTCGGCGAGAAGCACTTCCGGCAGATGAAGCCGAGCGCCATCTTCATCAACACCGGGCGCGGCCCGACCGTCGATGAGGAAGCGCTGATCAGGGCGCTGCAGGAGGGCTGGATCGCCCACGCCGCCCTCGACGTGCTGGAAAAGGAACCGCCGTCGCACAACAATCCGATGCTGGGCATGGAAAACGTCACCCTGACCGCCCATGTCGCCTCGGCATCGGCACGCTTCGACGAGGCGCGCAAACGCCGCGTCGGCTACGAATTGTCGCTGGTGCTGCAGGGCATGTGGCCGGTAAGCTGCGTCAATCCGTCGGTGCTGCAAAACACCTCGCTTCGGCGCTGGCAACCTGTCAGCATGGACCGCGGCCCGAACAGCTAAGACTGCAGCCCGCCCTCCACAAGCGTCACACACGTTTCATCAATTCGTCAGCGCGCCGTAACACGCGCTGCGCAGAACACCGCATGGTCAATTCCAGGAGGCTAACCATGCGCATGTCATTGCTTTGTTCCGTCGCGTCGATCGTTCTGGCCACGGGGGCCGCGTTCGCGCAAGGCGAAGGCGAGTTTCCCGCCACGCTCAAGGGCCATGCCGTGCTGCCGGCGCAATCCTTTGTCGAAGCGCCGGCCGACGCACCTGCCGATCTCAAGACTGCGGGCAAATACACCACCGGCCGCCGGGTCGACGCCATCGGCAGCGTGATGGGAAAATCCTATGAGCGTCCGACCGGCGTGTCGCTGCCGTTCAAGGGCCAGCCGCTGCAGGGCCATTCCGGCATCAAGGTGATGCCCGACGGCTCGTTCTGGGTGCTCACCGACAACGGCATGGGCTCGCGTTACAACTCGGCCGATTCGATGCTGTATCTGAACCGGCACAAGATCGACTGGGCGACCGGCAAGGTCGACCGCCAGGAAACCGTGTTCCTGCACGATCCCGACAAGAAGGTGCCGTTCCGCATCGTCCACGAGGACAGCGCCAAGCGCTATCTCACCGGTGCCGACTTCGACACCGAGGGCTTTCAGATCGTCGGCGATACCTTCTGGATCGGCGACGAGTTCGGCCCCTACATCCTGAAGGCCGACAAAACCGGCAAGGTGCTGGCGGTGTTCGACACTCTGGCCGACGGCAAGCCGGTGCGTTCGCCGGATCATTGGTCGGTGCAGTCGCCGGGCGCGCCCGGCGCCAGCTACACCACCGTCAACCTGCGCCGCTCCAAGGGCTATGAAGGCTTCGGCGGCTCGAAGGACGGCAAGTTCCTGTACGGCCTGCTGGAAGGCCCGTTGTGGGATGCCGAGAAGAAGGACGTGGAAAAGATCGACGGCAAGGAAGCCGCGCGCATCCTCGAATTCGACGTCGCGGCGGAAAAATTCACCGGCCGCTACTGGCAATATGTATTCGAGAACAACGGCCACGCCATCGGCGACTTCAACATGATCGACGCCACCAGCGGCCTGATCATCGAGCGCGACAATGGCGAAGGCACCGCGGACAAGGCCTGCCCGCAGGGCACCCGCGGCGAAGCCTGCTTTCCGGACCTGGCCAAATTCAAGCGCGTCTACAAGGTCGAACTGTCGGACGCCAATGTCGGCAAGCCGGTGCGCAAAATCGCCTATATCGACCTGATGAAGATCCGGGATCCCGACAACAAGGCGAAGAAGCCGCTCAACGACGGCGTGCTGACCTTCCCGTTCTTCACCATCGAAAACGTCGATCGCGTCGATGCCACCCACATCATCGTCGGCAACGACAACAACCTGCCGTTCTCGTCGAGCCGCGATCCCAACAAGGCCGACGACAATGAATTCGTGCTGCTGGAAGTCGGCGATTTCCTGAAGGCGAAGTAGGTTGCCGTCCACCCGTCCTGGTTCTTCCCTTCTCCCCTTGTGGGAGAAGGTGGCGCGAAGCGCCGGATGAGGGGTTTCTATCCCCAGGCACACTACTCGTTGCACCAACCCCTCACCCGTCCGCGATGCTTCGCATCGCGTCCACCCTCTCCCACAAGGGGAGAGGGGCAGAAGATGCCTTAGCAACGAACATCTACCCGCCCGGCGTCATGACGACGCCCTTGTCCTTGGGCCAGCGCACGCGCCAGGCGAACGCGATGTCCTTGACCTCGCCGGGCCTGGCCTCGAACGCCCATTCCAGCACGCCGCGGCGCTCGCGCAGATTGGTCGCGGTCGGCGGGGTGGTCGAGGGCAGCATCTCGACCTGGATTTCCTCGTTCTCGCTGACCGGCAACTGGTCCTCGATCGCAATCCGGATCGGGAAGTCATGGCCGTTGCGCACGGTGGTCTTGAAGCTGCGTTCGTCGGTCTTCGAGGTCGTCACGATCAGGCCCGCCGATCCCTCGTTGCGTTTGACCACGGTGCGCTCGATCTTGACCTTGTCGTCGGCCCCGAAGCCGAGCCGCACCGGCTCGCCCCTGGCCGCGCTCGCCATCTGGCCGCGGCCGACAAACACGCCGTCGCGATAGATCGAGACCCGGCCCGGCAGCAATGGCGCGTCCTCGCTTTGCACGAAACGGGCTTCCAGAAACGCCGTGAGATCCCTGACCGGTACGGAGCGCACCGCCAGATCGGGCGCGATGGTCGCGGTGGACACGCGCAGGCTCTTGGCGCCTTCGCTGGCGCCGAGGCTGACCCGGCCGGGAATCCGGAATGTGACCTGGAAACCGCCGACTTCGACCGCCGCTTCCTGCTCGTCGGCGCGCCTGGCAACAGCTTCCGCCGCCATCGGCGGGGCCGGCATCGAACGTGGCTTGGCGGCATCCGAGACGGCGGACGCGGCCAGCGGACGCGGCGGTTGCGGATATTGCACGATCAGGGAATTCAGTTCGGGAGCACTGCCGCCGCGCGCGGTCCGGACGGTCGAGACCGCCAGCGCCACATTCGACCAGTCCTCGCCCGTGGTCTGCGTGATCTCGGCGCGGCGCACCAGTTCGAGCGCGGGCTTGCGGTCCTTGGTTCCGGTGTCGAGCCGGGCGTCGTACAGCGGCGCCCAGCGCGCCTGGCGCACGGCATAGGTCACCCGCAGCGTCGCCTTCGCAGCGCTGGCGGCGGCGAGATCGATCCGGACCTCGAGCTTGCTCGGCGGCCTGGTCGCCCGGTCGGATTCGAGCCGCGCGATCTCGCGGTCGAGGTCGCGCTGCTTGCGTTCGGCGTCGCGGATCGCTGTGTCAGCGCTGGCAACTTCCTCGGCGACCGCGGCAAAGGCCGCGCGCCACTCGGACAGCGGACGCGCCTCGCCCTTCTCGCCGAGCCCTGCGGGAGCAGATTCGGCAAAGCGCTCGGCGAATTTTCGGCGCGCGGCGGCGGCATGGATCGCACCGGTGAGATTGGCGCGCTCGTCCTTCAGCACCTCGATGCGCTTGTCGAGTTCCGGCAGGTTGGCCGGCGGCGCGGCACGCGGCGGCCTGGTGTCGATGGCGCCGATGGTGAATTTCGCTCCTGCCTCGCCCTCGACCCGCAGCGAGGACGGATCCAGCGTCAGCGGAAAATCCTTCGCTACCAGGGTGCTGTCGCCGGACGGCAGGTCGAGCGTGATCAGGCGCGTCACGCTGGCGCCATCGGGATAGACCGTGACGGCATCGACGGCCGAGGTGGCCGCGAGTTCGGCCGCTTGCGCCGGGATGGCGACAAGCGCGACCAGGCCGGTCGTGACAAGAATGCTGGCAATCGTTCGCATGAATTTCCTCCCTCAAATATCCGCGCAGCGCGAGGCCCTGGCCGGTCCAGCGGTGCGGGACTGGCAAAAGTCGCATCACCACCTGTGATGAGACGCTGCGATCATGGAACCGGTTCGATTGAGGTAACCGTAAGGCGCGGCCAAGGCGGCGCGGCGGCGGCCGGGGAGCAATCGGCAGCTGGAAAGTATCGCACCTTCCCCTGAAGGGATCCCTTCAGGAGAAGGTGAAATCGCGCGCCTTAAAATACCAGCGCCTTGGCCTGCTTGACCTGCGGCAGCGCCTGCACCTTGGCGAGCACGTCCGCCGGCACCGCGCCGTCGACCTCGACCAGCGCGATGGCGTCGCCGCCCGGCGCGTTGCGGCCGAGATGGAAGGTGGCGATGTTGAGCCTGGCGTCGCCGAGCAGGCTGGCGAACTTGCCGATGAAGCCGGGCTTGTCCTCGTTGGTGATGTAGATCATCGACTTGCCGAACTCGGCGTCGACCCGGATGCCCTTGATGTCGACCAGCCGCGGCTTGCCGTCGGCATAGACGGTGCCCGACACCGAGCGCTCCTGCCGCTCGGTGGTGACGGTGACCGTGATCAGACTCTCGTAATCGCTCTGCGCCGCGCGCACGATCTCGTCGACCACCATGCCGCGCTCCTTGGCCACCACCGGCGCCGAGACCACGTTGACGTCGCCGAGCATCGGCCGCAGCAGGCCCGACAATGCCGCCGAAGTCAGCGCCTTGATCTTCATCTCGGCGACGTGGCCCTCATAGGTGATCTGCACCTTGAGGATGCCGCTCTCGGTCAGTTGGCCGGCGAACGAGCCGAGCTTTTCGGCGAGTTCGATGAACGGCTTCAGCTTCGGCGCCTCTTCCGCCGTGATCGACGGGAAGTTGACTGCGTTGGAGATCGCGCCGCTCAACAGATAATCCGACATCTGCTCGGCGACCTGAAGTGCGACGTTCTCCTGCGCCTCGGTGGTGGCAGCGCCAAGATGCGGCGTGCAGATCACGTTGGGATGGCCGAACAGCACGTTCGCGGTGGCCGGCTCCTCGACGAATACGTCGAACGCGGCGCCCGCGACATGCCTGGAGTTCAGGGCATCGACCAGTGCCTGCTCGTCGACCAGCCCGCCGCGCGCGCAATTGATGATGCGCACGCCCTTCTTCATTTTCGCCAGCGCCGCCGCGTCGATGATGTTCCTGGTCTTCTCGGTCAGCGGCGTATGCAGCGTGATGAAATCGGCGCGCTTGAACAAACCTTCGAGCTCGACCTTCTCGACGCCGATATCCCTGGCGCGCTCCGGCGACAGGAACGGATCGAACGCGATCACCTTCATGCGCAGGCCCAGCGCCCGGTCGGCGACGATCGCGCCGATATTGCCGCAGCCGATCACGCCCAGCGTCTTGCCGGTGATCTCGACTCCCATGAAGCGGTTCTTTTCCCACTTGCCGGCCTGGGTCGAGGCGTCGGCCTGCGGAATTTCGCGCGCCAGCGCCAGCATCAGCGTGATCGCATGTTCGGCGGTCGTGATCGAATTGCCGAACGGCGTGTTCATCACGATGATGCCCTTGGCCGTGGCGGCGGGGATCTCGACATTGTCGACGCCGATCCCGGCGCGGCCGATCACCTTCAGCCGTGTCGCCTTCTCGATGATCTTGGCGGTGGCCTTGGTGGCCGAGCGAATCGCCAGCCCGTCATAATTGCCGATGATTTCGGCGAGCTTTTCCTTGTCCTTGCCGAGGTTGGGCTGGAAATCGACGTCGATGCCGCGATCCCTGAAGATCTGCACGGCAGCAGGCGACAGCGCGTCGGAAATCAGAACTTTGGGCTTTGTCATGGAATGTGATCCTTCACCCTCCCCTGGAGGGGGAGGGTCGGCGCGGAGCGCCGGGGTGGGGTGAAACTGTCGATGTGAAATTCGGTGTGCGTCGAGTTGAGAGAAAGATCACCCCACCCCGCCGCACCTTAAGGTGCGTCGACCCTCCCCCTTCAGGGGAGGGTGAAGTGATCTACGCCGCCTTCGGAAGCGCGGCCTTCATTTCCGCGAACGCCCAGTCGATCCACTGCGTCAGCAGCGCGACGTCGCCGGCTTCCACCGTGGCGCCGCACCAGATCCGCAGGCCCGCGGGCGCATCGCGATAATGCGCAAAATCGTAGCCGGCGCCTTCCTTCTCCACCAAAGCCACCAGCTTCTTGGAGAAATCGGCCTGCGCATCCGCGCTCAGCGACGTGATGGCGGGATCGACCACCTTCATGCACACCGAGGTGTTGGAACGGATCGCCGGATCTTTCGCCAGGAAATCGATCCACGGCGTCTTCGCCTTCCAGTCGGCCAGCACTTTGGTGTTCGCATCGGCACGCGCCATCAGGCCCTTGAGGCCGCCGACAGACTTCGCCCAGTTCAGTGCGTCGAGATAATCTTCCACGCACAGCATCGACGGGGTGTTGATGGTCTCGCCTTCAAAGATGCCCTCGTTGAGCTTGCCGCCCTTGGTCATGCGGAAGATTTTCGGCAGCGGCCAGGCCGGGGTGTAGCTCTCGAGCCGCGCCACCGCGCGCGGTGACAGCACCAGCATGCCGTGCGCGGCTTCGCCGCCCAGCGCCTTCTGCCAGGAGAAGGTCACGACATCGAGCTTGGCCCAGTCGAGCTTCTGCGCGAACGCCGCCGAGGTGGCGTCGCAGATGGTCAGGCCTTCGCGGTCGGCGCTGATCCAGTCGGCATTGGGAACGCGCACGCCTGACGTGGTGCCGTTCCAGGTGAAGACGATGTCGGTAGCGGGATCGGCCCTGGAAAGATCGGGGATTTCGCCATAGCCGGCATGCAGCCTGGTGACGTCCTTGAGCTTCAATTCCTTGACGATGTCGCTGACCCAGCCCTCGCCAAAGGATTCCCAGGCGATCGTGGTGACCGGCCGCGCGCCGAGCAGCGACCACAGCGCCATCTCGACCGCGCCGGTATCGGACGCCGGCACGATGCCGATCCTGTAACCGGCCGGCACTTCAAGCACTTCGCGCGTCAGTTCGATCGCGAGCTTGAGCTTGGCCTTGCCGATTTTCGCGCGATGCGAACGGCCGAGGGCGGCGTCCTTGAGATTTTGGGCGGTCCAGCCGGGGCGCTTGGCACAGGGGCCGGAGGAGAAATGCGGCACATTCGGCCGCAATGCGGGCTTCGCAGCAGTCATGTTCTATCCTTCCAGATAGCTAGCCTCCCGTTGGGGGGAGGTGTCCCGCCGCGGTGCATAAGGGAAACGCCTGGAATCGTCAAGGAAGTTTCGGGCCGGGCCGGTATCACCCTGGTATCAGCCATGAATTCCGGGATTCACAGGTGAGTCATGACTGGTACACCGCCACGATCGACGGAGCGGCTTGCGAATCCGGATGCCGGAACCAAGGCGCCCTAGCGTACCGGCGCTAGCCCGAGAGCCCGTTCGGCCTCGGTGATCCAGCGCCGGATCGAGGCATAGCCGTCGAGGTGGAAGCCGCCCTGATGCGCCAGGCGCGTATAGGCCAGCAGCGCGACGTCGGCGAGCGTCACCGCGTTGCCAACCATGAACGGCGTCAGGGCGAGCTGATGCTCCATTCGCGCCAGCGCGAAATAACCGCGCTTGATCTTGTCGGGATCGAGGTCGGACGCCGCCTTGCCGAGATACACCATCTGGAAGCGGCACACCGCCACATAAGGCTCGTGGCTGTATTGTTCCCAGAACAGCCACTCGTCCATCTTCGCCGCGGCAAAGTCGTCCGCGGGGATGAGATCGCTGCCGCGCGCGAGATAGCGGATGATGGCGTTGGACTGGGCCAGCACGCGGCCGTCATCGAACACGACCGTCGGAACCTGGCCCGCGCCGTTGAGCCTGAGAAATTCCGTGGTCCGCGTCTCGCCCTTGAGCGTGTCGACGCTGATCCACGTATAGGGCAGCGCGAGCCTGTCGCAGACCCATTTTACCTTCAGGCAATTGCCGGAATTGGTATCGCCGTAGATTTTCATGGCTGGCCACCATTCTCAGGAGAACGCTAGACCAGCAGCCGAAATCCGTCCTGTCAACAGGTTCGGACGAAGCGCAGGGTTGCAGCCTGTTCAGTCAGAACTTGTAGCCGAGGCCAGCGCGGACGGTATTGATCTGCGTATCGACCGATGATGCGAAGCGGACGTATTCCCACTCTGCCCGCAGAAACAGACCTGCCGTCAGCATCACGTCAACGCCGAGCCCGCCGGAATAGCCATAAATCAGGTGACTGTAGACGCCGTCGGTGGCGCTAAAATTGAACGGGATAATTTGAAAGCCGGGAGCCGCGCCCACATTGACCGCGACCCCGTGAATATGGGCCGTCTTGGTGATGTTGGCCTGCCCGAGCGCAACGCCACCGAACAGATAAGGCAGAAAGGAGCCAACGGCGTAACCGGCGCGAAGGCGCAGCGTCGCCATATCGGAAATCGCGATCGTACTCCTGCTGTCATAGGTGACATCGTTGGTATAACCGAGGGAATCGACGAAGGAGCGACTCATGGTGCCGGTCGCCGACCCGCCGAACTTGCCATGCACGTAATTGGCCTCGACGCCGAGAACAACATCGTCCCATTGCGAGTTGTAACCGGCGAAGGCGCCATAGCCGTGGCCATGGACCGACACCTTGCCGCCACCGACCGGCCAGCTCGATACCCCTCCCGCAGCTTCCATCGCCGTATTGGCAAGCAAAGCAGCCGCAACCGTTCTCGTCGAACCGGTGAAGTTCATGTCGGACGTGCCAAAACTCCCCTGGCCGCCGATGTAGGCGCCTTGCCAGTAGACGGGTCGGGTCGTCAGCCCCTCGGTGAAGGAGCCGCGAAGGAACGGCAGGTCCGCCGCCTGCGCACCGGACGCCGCCCCGAACATGATTGCCGCCAGCAAGACCCTACGCATTGCAACGCTCCATCGAACATACTCTGATCTGGCGCTGATCATCCCCTGTTAACCTTAACCAATGGTTGTCGCGGGTGCGTCAATCGGCATGTTCCCTTGTGAAAAGCTGCGATTTCCCGGAGGGCCGACTGCGAAGTCCGGTAGCCGCGAACAGCAAAACGGCGCGGGAAGTTCCCGCGCCGTTAGGAAATGTTAAAGCGATCGAGGATTCGATCAGCCCTTGCGCATCAGCGGCGGCGCATAGACCGGCGGGCTGCTCAGATCCCAGCGCACGCCGAGCTTGAGGTCATGCGAGGTGATGCTCTTGAACGTCGTCGGGTTGTTGACGTTGTTGATGCCGTCGAAGGTGCGCAGGTCGCCGGTCAGGCCATCGCCCATGTCGAGATAGCGATAGGCGAGTTCGACGGTGAAATTCGGCGTGACCTTGTAGGCGACACCGGCGTGCACCGCCCAGGCCAGATTCCACTTCGCGACGCTGTCACCGAAGGCGACGCCGCCAGCGGGCGTATTGGTGTCAGTGAAGTTGTTGATGGCAACCCGTGCGCCGCCGACGCCGGCGCCGATGAACGGGGTCATGCACCACCAGGTGCCGAGATCGACGTAGGCGTTGCCAAGCACCACCCACTCGTTCTTGCTGGCGTTATAGGTGTTAACGCCGTACGAAGGGCCTGCATAAGTAAGGTTATCCGTTCCAAAGAACTGCGAATTGCCGCGATACTCACCGGTGACGTCGGCGCGGAACCAGTTGTTGACCTTGTAGCCGACGCCGAGCCCGAAAATGCCCGCGGTTCCGAAGCTGTTGCGCTGCACCGACGTGGGGGAACCGACGGTATCGAGCACGTTGTTCAGGCGCTCGACCCGCTGATTGCTGAAACCGATATCGCCACGCAGATACCAGCCGCCGAAGTCCTCGACGATGGGAGCCGGCGCATATGCCGGCGGCGGCATGATGGCCATGTCGGCTGCGAACGCGACCGACGACAGCATGGATGCCGCTCCGGCGGCAACGAGAAACTTAACGCTACGCATTGGCTTCGTCCTTTTGTCCGGTGAGGCAGACAACGGAGGCCTCACATCAAAAACTCACGGTCGGAAGATGCCTCAAAATACTTAAGCGGCACTTAACCCTAATTATTAAGGTTGATAATCCGTTGCGCACGACCTGCCCCGCCTATGCGGACCGCGGCGAGATCACGCGGCATTTCAATAATTTCCGAGCCATCACGCGCGGCAAGAAATGGATTTCATTTTTCTGACGCGCTCTGAAATTTTTCGTGGCGACGAAATCGGCCGCGCGAAAAATGGCGGAACCGTCACAATCGCTAACAATGTATTGACGGAAATCCCGCGCGCCCCGCGCAAGCCGCCGGCGTCAGCGCGCCGCTTTCGGCATCTTCGGCAGGAACACCGCGAGCAACCCGATCGCCGGCAGGAACGCGCAGACCTGATAGACGAATTCAAGGCCGGTATGGTCGGCGACCCTGCCGAGCACGGCAGCGCCGACACCGCCGATGCCGAATGCAAATCCGAAGAACACCCCCGAGATCATCCCGAACCGGTGCGGCACCAATTCCTGCGCGAACACGATGATCGACGACGTCGCCGAGGAAATGATCAGGCCGATGATCACCGTCAGCACCGCGCTGGCGAACAGCCCGGCATAAGGCAGCGCCAGCGTGAACGGCAGCGCCCCGAGAATGGAGAACCACAACACGTATTTGCGGCCGAAGCGGTCGCCGAGCGATCCGCCGAAGAAGGCGCCGGCGGCGTTGGCGGCGAGAAACAGGAAGAGATAAAGCTGCGCCGCCTGGGTCGATACCTGGAACTTCTCGATCAAATAGAAGATGTAATAGCTCGACAGGCTCGAGACATAGAGCTGCTTCGAGAACAGCAGCGCAACCAGCACCACCAGCGCGACCTTGACCCGGCGCGAGTTCGGCGCGTCCGGATGCGACGGCGGCAACGTCTTCTTCGTCGTGATCTGCGGCCGGTACCAGAGCCCGATCCGCCACAGGATGATGATGGCCAGAAACGCGATCGAGGAAAACCATGCGATGCTGGGCTGGCCGAACGGCACCACGATCAGCGCGGCCAGCAGCGGCCCCATCGAAGTCCCGAAGCTGCCGCCGAGCTGGAATACCGATTGCGCGAAACCGTAGCGTCCGCCGGAGGCCAGCCGGGCGATCCGCGCCGACTCCGGATGGAACACCGCCGAGCCCAGCCCGACCAGTGCCGCCGCGATCAGGATCACCGGGTATTGCTGCGCGACGCTGAGCAGCAGCAGGCCGAAAAACGTGAATCCCATGCCGATGGCGAGCGAGAACGGCTGCGCCTTCCTGTCGGTGAAATGCCCGATCACGGGCTGCAGCAGCGAGGCGGTGAACTGGAACGCCAGCGTGATCATGCCGATCTGCGCGAAGTCCAGCGCGTAATTGTCCTTCAGGATCGGATACACCGACGCGATCAGCGACTGCATGGTGTCGTTGAGGAAATGCGACAGGCTGATGCCCACCAGCACGACATAGGCCGGCCCGGTCGCGGCCGCGGCCTTCGCGGCGGCGGGCGTGGTGAGGTCCGGCACCAGCACCGGCGCGACCAGCGCCTCTTCACTGACGATAACGGGCTTGTTCAACGGCCAAAATCCCGGATTCGGAAGAGCCATCACTCCTCCTACGACGGCGGCGCCGTGCCGACCAGCGCCAATAGATAATAGCTGCGATGCGCGGTCGGGCGCTTACGCGGCCGCGGCTTGCCCGAGCGCGGAGACGATATGATCGACCACTTCCTCGACCAGATTGCGATCGTCGCCCTCGCCCATCACCCGGATCACGGGCTCGGTGCCGGAGGAGCGTACCAGCAGCCGGCCATGGCCGTTGAGGCGCTTTTCGCCGTCCACGATGGCGGATTTGACGTCGGCGTCGTCGAGCGGCTTGCCGCTGCGGTAGCGCACGTTCTTCAGGATCTGCGGCAGCGGATCGAAGCGATGGCAGACCTCCGACACCGGGCGGCGAAGCTTTTGCACCACCGCCAGCACCTGCAATGCGGCGACGAAACCGTCGCCGGTGGTGGCGTAGTCCGACAGGATGATGTGGCCGGAAGGCTCGCCGCCGACATTGTAGCCGCGGCCGAGCATCTGTTCGAGCACATAGCGGTCGCCGACCGGCGTCCGGATCAGTTCGATGCCCTGCCCGTCGAGGAAACGCTCCAGCCCGAGGTTCGACATCACGGTGGCGACGATGCCGGGCTTGGCGAGCCGGCCGTCTTCCTTCCAGCTCTGGGCGATCACCGCCAGCAGCTGGTCGCCATCGACGATGTGTCCGCGCTCGTCGACCAGGATGACCCGGTCGGCGTCGCCGTCGAGCGCGATGCCGATGTCCGCGCGCATCTCGCGCACCTTGCGGCTCAGCGCTTCCGGCGAAGTGGAGCCGCATTCCTTGTTGATGTTGAAGCCGTCGGGTTCGACGCCGATGGAAATGACGTCGGCGCCGAGCTCCCACAGCGCTTCCGGCACCACCTTGTAGGCCGCGCCATTGGCGCAATCGATCACCACGCGCAGGCCGTCGAGGCTGAGATCGCGCGGCAGCGTGCGTTTGGCGAATTCGATGTAGCGGTCATGGACGCCGTCGATGCGGCGGGCGCGTCCGAGGCTGGCGCTCTGCGCCAGCTTCTTGTCCAGTGATTCGTCGAGCAACTGCTCGATCTGCTTCTCGACGTCGTCGGAAAGCTTGAAACCCTGCGGGCCGAACAGCTTGATGCCGTTGTCCTCGAACAGGTTGTGCGAGGCCGAGATCATCACGCCGAGATCAGCGCGCATCGACTTCGTCAGCATCGCCACCGCCGGCGTCGGCATCGGGCCGAGCAGCAGCACGTCCATACCGACCGAGGTGAAGCCGGCCACCATGGCGTATTCGATCATGTAGCCCGACAGCCGCGTATCCTTGCCGATCACGACGCGGTGGCGATGCTCGCCGCGCTGAAATATCAGCCCCGCGGCCTGCCCGACCTTGAGCGCCAGCTCCGGCGTGATCAGACCATTGGCGCGGCCCCGAATCCCGTCCGTCCCGAAATATTTGCGGCTCATGGTACCCCCAGCATCTCCGCGACTTCTCCAACCACCCGGCGAGAAACCGCGAACGCCCGCCTACCATGGCGTGCAAGGGGGTTATAGTGCTTCGGGAGCTAAAATGGCTTCAAAAAATATGATGAATCATTACTGGCGGCCGAACCGCCGTGCCGAGCCTAACGTGTTGTTATAAAAGGAATTACTTCCGGGCGGGAACCGCGTCGGCAGGCCGGAGATTCGCGGCGTTTGACGGGATGGTCGGCTTTCGAGGGCGGCGGCTGGGTCACGCGGACCGAATCCTATGCCGGAAAAGGCCGGTCATGGAGGCCTCCCGATGGCTTCCCGAGAGGCGATTTTGCCGGGCCCCCGTGCTAGATGATCCGTCAAAGCACAAAGCGACGAGGGGCCGGGAACGCTTATGAAACACATCACCTGCATCGAGGATCTGCGTCAGGTCCACAAGCGCAAAGTGCCGAAGGCGTTCTTCGACTACGCCGATCGCGGTTCCTATTCCGAGGACACGCTGCGCGCCAATGTCGACGACCTGCAGGCCATCAAATTCCGCCAGCGCGTCCTGGTCGACGTCTCGAAACGCGACCTTTCAACCACCATCCTCGGCGAGCCCGCCGCGATGCCGCTGATCCTGGCGCCGGTCGGGCTGACCGGCATGCAGTATGGCGACGGCGAAATCCACGCCTGCCGCGCCGCGCAGGCCGCGGGGATTCCCTACACCCTCAGCACGATGTCGTGCTGCTCGATCGAGGACGTCGCCGCCAATGTCGACAAGCCGTTCTGGTTTCAGCTCTACGTCATGAAGGACCGCGGCTTCATCAAGGCCCTGATCGAGCGCGCTATCGCGGCGAAATGCAGCGCACTGGTGCTGACCGTCGATCTGCAGGTGATCGGACAGCGCCATGCCGACATCAAGAACGGCATGACGGTGCCGCCGGAATGGTCGCTGTCGAAACTGGTGGATTTCGCCAGCAAGCCGGCCTGGGTCGCCGGCGTGCTGCGCGGCAAGCGCCGCACCTTCGGCAATCTGGTCGGCCATCTCAAGGGCACCGACGACATCACGGCGCTGGGCACCTGGATCGCGACCCAGTTCGACACCTCGCTGAACTGG
This sequence comes from Bradyrhizobium sp., assembly GCF_030693485.1. Classification (GTDB taxonomy): domain Bacteria; phylum Pseudomonadota; class Alphaproteobacteria; order Rhizobiales; family Xanthobacteraceae; genus Bradyrhizobium. The sequence goes on from NZ_JAUYAN010000226.1 coordinate 17,390, forward strand.
AACGACATCGCGTGGATCCGCAGCATCTGGCCCGGCCAGCTGATCCTGAAGGGCATTCTCGACGTCGAGGACGCCGAGGAAGCGGCCAGGACCGGCGCCGAGGCACTGGTGGTCTCCAACCATGGCGGCCGCCAGCTCGACGGCGCGCCGTCGTCGATCGAAGCCTTGCCCGAGATCGTCGACGCGATCGGCGCGCAGATGGAAATCATGTTCGACGGCGGCATCCGTTCCGGCCAGGACGTGATGCGCGCGCTGGCGCTCGGCGCCAAATCCTGCATGATCGGCCGCGCCTATATTCACGGCCTCGGCGCCTTCGGCGGCCCCGGCGTCGACAAGGCGCTCGACATCCTGCGCAACGAACTCAGCGTCACCATGGGCCTGTGCGGCGTGAACACCATCGCCGAGATCGACGACCACGTGCTGGCGATCTAGACGGGACCCAAACTCCATCGTCGTCCCGGCCAAGCGAGCAAAGCGAGCGCCGAGCCGGGACCCATAGCCGCCGATGTTAACGTAGCGAAGAGCTGTTGCGGCATCGCATGCAACAATGACATTTGTGGTTAGGGGTCCCTGCGTTCGCAGGAACGACCCGTTGAGAGAGCTGCCCTTACACCTTTTTAAGATCAGCCTCGACCAGCGCCCGAAGCTCCGGTGTGACCTGCGGGCGCTGGCCGAACCACAATTCGAAGCCGCGCACCGCCTGGTGCAGCAGCATGCCGAGGCCGTCGGCGACTTGTAGTCCGCGCCCGCGCGCGGCGGCCAGCAACGGCGTTTCCAGCGGCACATAGACGAGATCGGCGACCACGGCGTGCGGCGGCAGCAAAGCGAGGTCGATCTTGAGTGCCGGCTGGCCATGCATGCCGAGCGACGTGGTATTCACCAGCAGGCCCGCGCGCGGCAGCACGTCGGCGACCGCATCCCACGCGACCGGATGTACAGACGCGCCGAATTGATCGGCCAGCGCGCGCGCGCGATCGAGGGTGCGGTTGGCCAGATGGACGCGCTTGATGCCGCGCTCGATCAGTCCGAACACCACCGCGCGGGACGCGCCGCCGGCCCCAAGCACCAGGGCGTCTTCGGCGCGGTCCCATCCGGGCGCGCAGGCGTCGAGATTGTTGATGAAGCCCTCGATGTCGGTGTTGGTCGAGCGCAGTTCGCCGCCCTCGTACCACAGCGTATTGGCGGCGCCGACCGCGCGGGCGCGGGCGTCCGGCTTCGACAGCGCCAGCGCCTGCTCCTTGTGCGGCAGCGTGACGTTGGCGCCGACGAAGCCGCGCAGCGACAGCCGGAACACAAAATCCTTGAACTCGTCGGGCGGCACCGCCTCGATGACATAGCCGCCCGCGATGCCGAGGGTGCGCAGCCAGTAATGATGGATCAGCGGCGAGCGCGAATGCGCCGCCGGCCATCCGATCAGGCACGCGGCGGGGGGTTTTTTCACTGAAGTCATCGTCGATCCTGCTGCGGCAGCTTGAAGCGCATCGCCGCTGCTCAAATCGGGCAAGCCGGCGGCGCTGTCAATGCCCACTGATCGGGCTGGACCAGGCGCGTCAGCCGTTCCATTCGCAGACCTCTTTTTCATGGACTTCCCGGAAGCCGACCCGCTGCAAATTCTGGCCACAGCGTCTCGCCGAGTTGATTGCGGGATGCCGCTACGTCGCCGGCGCAGCCGCGCTTCAACGACAGCTCGATTTGGTTCATGGGCCCTCGCCGGCGGCGATGCGAGGCGGATCCGGCGCGGCGTCAGGAATTTCAATCGAGCCTTTGATGTCGGCGACCGCCCGCGCGATGGTTTCGCGGTAACGGGCATTCGGCGGCCGCACCCCGTGGGTCAGCAGCGCGCGGCGCACGACCGGCGAGGCGCCGGTGATAAATAACTTGATGCCCTGGCGCTTCGCCCTGGCCGCGACCCGGCTCATGGCATTGGCCGCGGTGGAATCCAGGAACGGCACCGCGGCGAAATCGACCACGAAGGCATTGCGGCGGTCGGCGATGCTGTCGAGCACCGTGCCGACGCTGGAGGCCGCACCGAAGAAGAAGGCGCCGGTGATACGGTACACCCGCACGTCCGGATCGGCGGCAAGGCTGGGATCGTAGGGCACGCGGTCGCCGTCGGAATCGTCGGCGCGGTCATCGCCCGCCAGCGGCGCTGCCGCCTCGACGCCGGTCATTTCCGCCATGCGATGGATGAACAGCACGGCGCCGAGGGCAAAGCCGACCAGGATGCCTTCGGTGAGATCGCGAAAGATCGTCAGCAGGAAGGTGGCGAGCAGCACGGTCGCATCCCCCCAGGAGGAACGGACCAGGGTCGCGAATTCGTACTTCTCCGCCATGTTCCAGGCGACCACCGCCAGCACGGACGCCAGCGCCGCGAGCGGAATGTAACTCGCCAGCGGGGCGGCGATCAGCATGAACCCCAGCAGGAACAGCGAATGCAGCATGCCGGCGACCGGACCGCGCGCGCCGGCGCGGATGTTGGTCGCGGTGCGCGCGATGGTGCCCGTGACGCAGATGCCGCCGAACAGCGCCGAGCCGATATTGGCAAAGCCCTGCGCCACCAGCTCGCAATTGGAGCGATGGCGACGGCCGGTCATGCCGTCGGCCACCACGGCCGAGAGCAGCGACTCGATGGCGCCGAGCAGCGCGAAGGCGATGGCGTCGGGCAACACCATCCGCGCCTTCTCCAGCGAGACCAGCGGCCATGACGGCCACGGCATCTGCGCGGGAATGCCGCCGAACTTCGTGCCGATGGTCTCCACCGGCAGCGACAGCGCGAAGGTCGCGAGCGCGGCGATGACGACGGCGATCAGGATGCCCGGCCATTCCGGCCGCAGCTTTCGGACGCCGACGATGATGGCGATGCAAACAATCGAGATCGCGATGGCCGCCGCATTGGCGGTGTGCAGCGAACGCGCCAGTACGTCCAGTTTCGGAATCAGTTCGCCCGGCTCCTTCGCCGCCAGCGAAATGCCGAACAGATCCCGGAGCTGGCTGGCGAAGATGATGACGGCGATGCCGGCGGTGAATCCCACGGTCACCGGATAGGGAATGAATTTGATGTAGGTGCCGAGCCGCAGGAAGCCCGCGGCGATCAGCAAGGCGCCGGCCATCAGGGTGGCGAGGATGACGCCGTCGAGACCGTGGCGTTCGACGGTCAACGCCACCAGCACGATGAACGCGCCCGCCGGCCCGCCGACCTGAAACCGGCTGCCGCCGAGCAGCGAGACGATGAAGCCGCCGACCACGGCGGTGTACAGTCCGCGCTCCGGGCCGACGCCGGAGGCGATGGCGATCGCCATCGACAGCGGCAGCGCCACGATCGCCACCGTCAGGCCGGCGATCAGGTCGGCGCGAAAATCGTTCGCGCCATAGCCCTCGCGCAGCACCGTCAGCAGCTTCGGCGCATACAACTCGGCAAAGCTCGGCTTTTTGATATGCCGCAATACGTCATCGACCCCCGTTGCCCGATTGGAACCTTATCATGCCATGGAGTGCGCGGCGGGAAATTGAGCGAGGTCATGGCGGGCGCGCTTGGCTGGCCGGTCAAACCGGCTCCGCTCGTGGACATCGCTTCAACTGTTCGAAAAATACCTCGACGTCCGACCGCCCCTCGAATCCAGTCTTGGCTCCCTGAAAATCTTCGAACAGCGCCAGATGCCCGGCGAACGACGCCGGCGCCTGGCGCTCCCAGCAGGCTTCGCTATTGCCGTCGCATCGAGCCTTTGACACCATCATTAAATGGGGGTACGTTTAACAGCGTGAAAATCACGTTCGATCCGGTAAAGCGGCAGACTGCGCTTGACAGGCGCGGCCTGGAATTCGCCGACGCATCTTTGCCGGTCTGACGATTACCGTAGAGGACACGCGGCGAGACTATGGCGAAGCGCGGTTCCAGACGGTCGGATTCCTCGCAGATCGAATGATGATGGTTGTCTGGACGCCGCGTGACGAGGCCCGGCATGTTATTTCAATGAGAAAATGCAATGACCGCGAGAAAGCGATCTATCAAGAGCGATTTGACCAGGGTTGATGCGCACCGCATCACCAGGGCTGAATACGATAAGGCGCCCGAATTGACGAAGGCGATGCTGGATCGCGCGGAAATTCGCGACGGCGACAGGATTATCAAGCGCGGCCGCCCGCCTCTGCAACATCCGAAGGAGGCGGTGAAACTGCGACTCGACCATGACGTTCTCGCGGCCTATCGCAAGACCGGCACGGGATGGCAGACGCGCATCAATGCCGATCTGCGAAAGGCCGCGCGCAAGCTCACGGGCTAGGATCACGCCGCCACGCTGTGCGCGGCGATGATCTGGTCGGCGGCGCGGCCGGTGACTTCGGCCATGCGGTCGAAAGCCCGCGTAAAACTGCCGGCGCCGGCCGTGGCCGAGCGCAGCTCCACGATCAGTTCGCCGATCTCGGCTTCCGGCATCATGGCGCGGACGCGGTCCCAGCCGGGCCAGCCCTCGCGGGTGTCGAAGCCGAGAATCTGGCCGCGCCGCCCCGACAGGATGGCGTTGATCTTCGCGGTGGCCTCGGTCGGGCAGACGATGTCGACCACATGGATCGGCTCCAGCAGCACCGGCGCGCACTGCGGCAGCGCCTCGGCGACCCCGATCCGCGCCGCGGTGCGGAAGGCGAGATCGGAGGAGTCGACGCTGTGATAGGAGCCGTCGGTCAACGTCACCTGGACGTCGATCACGGGAAAGCCGAGCGGCCCTTTCAGCAAGCCGTCGACCACGCCCTCTTCCACCGCCCCGATGTAGTTTTTCGGCACCGCGCCGCCGACCACCTTTTCCCGGAACTCGAAGCCGCCGCCGCGCGGCATCGGTTTGACCTCCAGCACCACGTCGCCGAACTGGCCATGGCCGCCGGACTGCTTCTTGTGCCGGCCGCGCTGGGTGATCGATTTGCGGATGGTTTCGAGATAGCCGATCGAGGGCGCTTGCGATTTGACGTTGACGCCGAAGCGGTCCTTGAGCCGCTCCAGCGCCACGCGCAGATGCATCTCGCCCTGCCCCCACAGCACGATGTCGTGGGTGCGCGGGTTGTGGATCATGGTCAGCGAGGGATCCTCCTCGTTGAGCCGCAGCAGGGCCTGGCCGAGCTTGACGTCGTCCTTGCGGTCGGTGGCCGACAGCGACAGCGCCAGCACCGGCGGCGTCGGCTCGACGCCGACCAGCGCTTTCGGCGCGGTCTTGCCGCTCGACACGGTGTCGCCGGTCTTGACGGTGTCGAGCTTGCCGAGGGCGACCGTCTCGCCGGCTTCGGCGGCGGGACGCTTGCTGTCATGGCCGCCGCTCACCGAAAGAATCCCGGACACCCTGGCGTGCTCGCCCGATGACGACTGCAGCGTGGCGCCGTCGTCGAGGTGGCCGGCCAGCAGCCGCGTCAGCGACAGCTTGCCGCCGTGCTGCAGGTGCAGGGTCTTGAACACATAGGCCAGCGCGTCCTTTGGCGACGAGGCGCCGAGCCGTTTGGCGGTCGCGGTCACGTCGGGCGCTTCGTGCCGCAGCGCCTTCATCAACCGCAGCACGCCGTTCTCGCGGATCGCCGATCCCAGCAGCACCGGAGAGATCAGGCCTTCGCGCAGTTCGCGGGCGAGATCGTCGAACACCGCATCGCGCGGCGGCGCGATATCCTCCAGCAACTGCTCCATCAGCGCGTCGTCGTGATCGGCGAGCTTTTCCAGCATCGAGAAGCGGGCTTCCTTCTCGCGGTCGAGATCGCCGCCTTCCAGCGCCACCACTTCGGAGGCCTTGTGCTCGCGGTAGACGAAGGCGCGCTCCAGCGCGAGATCGACGAAACCCGCGATCAAATCGCCGTTCCAGATCGGGATCTGCCGCAGCACCAGCGGGATCCGCGATGCCGGCTGCAGCGTCGCCAGCGTCTCGCGGATGCGTTTCGACGCGCGGTCGATCTTGTTGAGAAACAAAAAGCGCGGAATGCCGAGATCCTCGAGCTCGCGCAGGATGATCTGGAGCTGCGGCAGCTTTTTCTCGTCCGCCTCGCAGACCACGACGGCGGCATCGACCGCCGGGAGCGCGGCGCGCATGTCATGCGCGAACTCGATCGAGCCGGGACAATCGATGAAGGTGTAGCTGTCGCCCATGAAAGTCGTGGTGGCGGCGGTGAGGCCGGTGCCCATCTTGTGATGGCGGGCCTCGGGGCTGGCGTCCCCGACCGAGGTTCCCTGGTCGACGCTGCCGGCGCGGGGGATGGCGCCGGTGCGCGCCATGATGGCTTCGAGAAGTGTGGTTTTACCGCTCTGGAAAGGGCCCACCAGCGCAATGCACCGGGGACCCGATTTTTTAGTGCCTGGGGGACTTCTGACGTCTTGTCCCATCGCCGCCTCCTTGGTGGGAGCTCGGCCCGTGATTGGGTCGGCAACTGGATGGTCCGCCCGTCCCGCGATTTTGGCAAGCGGGAAAATTTGGATGCAGTGCATTGTGAGGTGCACAGGGACGGGCGCATCAGTGTCATTGCGAACGAAGCCCTCTCCACTCGTCGTCCCGGCCTCCGAGCCGGGACCCATAACCACCGGCCGCAGTTGTCAAGCGAAGGCCGTCCAACAGCGTGCTAAATTGCGGCCGCCGCGGCGTGGGTCCCGGATCAGCGCTCGCTGTGCTCGCTTGTCCGGGACGACAGAATGCATTTTTCAGAAAATTTTCAAACAGCAGATTCACGTCCGCCTTCTCGCGGCATGATTTGCCCGAGGTTTGCATATCGTTCTCCCTCTAATGAGGGAGCAGGGAATGCCGGATGCGCGCTGCACCCGCGGTCCGGTCGGGCCTTGCGCACCTTTGCAAAGGCTGCAGGCAGCGGTCACTTCGCGTATTTGCCCGAAAGCTGCGGGGTGATGTCCGGGTACGCGCCTGGAGTCTTCTCCCTGGCCTCTTC
>NZ_JAUYAN010000228.1 GCF_030693485.1 Bradyrhizobium sp.
TCTTCTCGATCGTCTCCACCATCTCGTTGAGATGGAAGGTCGGGTTGAACGGCTTGATCTGCTCCATCAGCGCGTCGGTCAGGCCCTGGCCGGTGACGAAGGGAATGCCTGGAATGTCGTAGATCGGCTTTTCCGGATAGAGCTCGGCGCACTGGCCGCCGATCTTGTCGAGGATGTCGACGAGATGCGTCTTCATGTCGAGCAGGCCCAGTTCGAACACGGCAAACAGTCCACAGGGACCCGCGCCAATAATCAGCACATCGGTTTTGATCGCTTCGCTCATGTCAGCTTCTTTTCAGTTGAACCGTCGCCGGCCGGCCGGGGGTGCCTTTGGGCTGCGCCTGTCTAGCCAACGCCGGGAGCAGAGGAAAGCCATAAATGGACTTCTGGCCTGCCCGGCAACCCCTTGCCGGGACTGCATAACTGGGCTGTAACGGCACGGAATGTCAGGAGATGGCCGCCGTGAACGCACCTGCCCGCCTCGATTCCACGCCTCGCCTGGAGGATTTTCCGTACCGGCTCACGGACAATGTGCGGTTCGCCGACCTCGATCCCAACCAGCACGTCAACAACGCAGTGTATGCGACCTATTTCGAAACCGGCCGCGTCACGCTGATGAAGGACCGCAGCTACGGGCTGATGCCATCAGGCGTCACCTGGATCATGGTCCGGCTCGACATGCATTTCCGCGCCGAACTGCGCTGGCCGGGCACCATCGAGATGGGGCTCGGCGTGGTGAAATTCGGCCGCACCTCCGTGACGTTCGATCAGGTGGTGTTTTCCGCAGGCGTCTGCGTCGCCTCGGCGCGATCGGTATCGGTGTTGCTGGACGAAATCACGCGCAAGCCGACGCCGCTGACGGACGATATCATGCGGAGTTTCCAGCCCTGGCTGCACCGCGGCTTCGACGGAAAATAACGATGCGCATCGCGCTGGCGGCCATCATGGCAATGCTCGCGGCGGCGCCCGCCGCGGCGGCGGATGGCTTCCACCGCGAGGATCTGCGGATCGCGATGGCGGCGGCCGGCCCCCGCGGGCTGGAAGCCATGATGATCCGGCCTTCCGGCACGAAGCGCTATCCGCTGGCGCTGCTCAGCCACGGCGCGCCGCGCGATACCTCGGCGCGGGAAGGCATAACGCCCAACGGCCTCTACGCGCAGGCCACGGAATTCGCCCGCCGCGGCTTTGCCGCCGTCGTGGTGATGCGCCGCGGCTACGGCGATTCCGATGGCCGCTATGCCGAGAGCAACGGCCCCTGCGATCGCCGCAACTATCTCGCCTCGGCGAGCGCTTCGGCCGCCGACCTGCGCGCCGCCGTCGATGCGCTGGGCCGTCGCGCCGATGTCACCACGCAAGGGATGATCGCAGCCGGTATTTCCGCCGGCGGGTTTGCCAGCATCGCGCTGTCGGCCGATCCGCCACCGGGCCTCGCCGCCGTGATCAATTTCGCCGGCGGCCGCGGCTCGCGCGGCGACGATGATGTGTGCGACGAGGACGCGCTGGTTCGCGCCTTCGCAACCCTGGGCAAGACATCGCGGATTCCGACGCTGTGGGTCTATGCCGGCAACGACAAGTTCTTCGGACCGCAGCTGGCGCGCCGGATGCATGCCGGCTTCACCGCCGCCGGCGGACGCGCCCGGTTGATCGAGGCGCCCGCCTTCGGCCGCGACGGCCATTCGCTGTTCTCCGCGGGCGGAGCCTCGATCTGGACGCCGATGGTCGATGGATTCCTGCGCGAGATGAATCTCGGCACCCGCGACCTGATCGCCGCGCCGGCCGCTGCGGCGCTGCCGCCGCCACGCCAGTTGGGGGAAAGAGGACGCGCCGGTTTTGCCGCCTACCTCGCCAGCGGCCCGCACAAGGCCTTCGCGGTGTCGCCGAGCGGCCACTACGCCTTCCGCGCGGGGTTGCGAACGCCAGCCCGGGCCGAGGAAGCGGCGCTGGCCGAATGCGCGAAACACGCGCCGGACTGCGCGTTGTATGCGACCGGCGATGAACTTGCCGGCCAGGGCAGATAACTAATGAAGGTTCAGGCCTGCCGCTCCGGGGTCGACACGATCAGGCCGTCGAGTTCGTCGCTGACCTTGATCTGGCACGACAGCCGCGAATTCGGCCGCACGTCGAAACCGAAATCCAGCATGTCCTCTTCCATCGGGGTCGGCGCGCCGACCTTCTCGCGCCAGGCTTCATCGACATAGATATGGCAGGTCGCGCAGGCGCAGGCCCCGCCGCACTCGGCCTCGATGCCCGGGATGGCGTTGCGGATCGCCGCTTCCATCACGGTCGCGCCGTTTTCGACGTCAATGATGCGGGTTTCGCCGTTATGGTCGACAAAGTGAATCTTGGCCATGATTGCTCGTTACTGCCGGGATGAAGAGAGGTCCGGGCAGTCCTATAACGGGTCGATCCGCTCTGCGCCAGCGGCCGGGGCGAAAACCTGCCGCGCGGTTGGCGCAGCGCCTTCGGACGGCGGCAGTATCAGGATCGGCGCAGGATCGCATCGATGGCGGCGCGCGCCTCGTTCACGGCATCCTTCAGTCCGGCAAGCGACGGCAAGGGATCGCTGTTCTTCTGAAGGGCGGCTTCCAGCCGTTGCGCGGCGTCGGCAACGGCGAAGGCGCCGATCGCGCGCGCCGAGCCCTTCAGCGTATGCGCCAGCGCGCCGGCTTCCGGGGGCAAGGTGGCGAGCGTGCCGATCAGGCTGACGGTCTGGGCCGCGAACATCGCCAGCACCTCGCGTTCGAGGCCGGCATCGCCGAGTGTCATGCGCCGGAGATGTTCGAGATCGATCGGACCGTCATCGGGAGCAAGCGGCGGCGATGGCATCCAGTCAACCTGTTCCAGATGAAGCGGCATGGCGAGAGCCCAAATCTCCCGGCGAAATCGGACCCGGGCAGCGACATTCCCGCCAGCCAAACACGAAATTGGTTAATGGAACGTTTGGCGCAATTGCCGCAAGTTCGCCTTGTTTTCGGCGAACAGTCGCCCCAATCGACCGCCCGGTCCGGGAATTTTGTGCACCCGTAAGGCGTTACGCGCCCCTGCTGTTAACGATGATTAAGATTGTATTAATCGCGGCCATTTCATTCGCGCGGCTCAGCCAATAGGATGTTTCCGGATGGTGGCGGAGAAGGCGAGCAGTGGGCGCGCCTTGGCTCCGCACGGGAAACGACACCGGTTTCGGGCTTGCGAGCGGGTTTCCAGCAAGCCTCGATCGGACGCGTAAAAAGTAAAACGAGGGCTCAGACTGAACATGGCGAACAATCCCAAAAAGGTCAAAGACCCCACCGAAGTCGCGCTTTCTGCCATTCAGGAAGCCCTCAACATCAGTGACGCGCCCCCGGCCGACAACACGCGCGGTTCGGTCCGCAGCGATGCGGCGTCCAATGCGCATTCGGCGCCGTCCTACGATGACAATTTCGACACCAGGAGTACCGACCGCCAGATCTTCGAGCCCATCGAGGAGCCGCGCTCGGCCCGCCGTGCCGCCAATGACGACCGCGAAACCATCGGCCAGATTCTGCAGGCGATCCAGAAGGGCCGCCCCGCCCGCAACGTCTATACCCTCGCCACGCTGTTTGCCGGCGTCTGGATCATCGGCTGCGCCCTTTTGACCTTCAGCTTCCTGCCCGCGCTGCAGGCGTCGATCGGCCAGGGTCCCGGCGGTACGCTGGTGCTGGCGGGCCTCGCGGCCCTGTTCTTTGCACCGGTGCTGCTGTTCTATTTCCTGGCAAGCCTTGCCTGGCGCGGCCAGGAATTGCGCATGATCGCGCAGTCGATGGCGCAGGTCGCGATCCGCTTTTCGGAGCCCGAAGGTGCTGCCTCCGACTCCATGGTCACCGTCGGCCAGGCGATCCGCCGCGAAGTCGCCGCGATGGGCGACGGCGTCGAGCGCGCGATCGCGCGCGCCGGCGAACTCGAAACCCTCGTCGCCAACGAAGTCTCGGCGCTGGAGCGCGCCTACAGCGACAACGAAGTGCGCATCCGCGCGCTGCTGCAGGATATCGCCCACCAGCGCGACAACCTGGTCGGACAGGCCGAGCAGGTTCGCAGCGCCATCTCCGGCGTGCAGATCGACCTGCGCCACGATATCGCGCTGATTTCGGATGCGATCGCATCCCGCGTCGATGAAGTCGCCAAGAGCATCACCGGCGCGCTGGAAGAACGCGGCGCGCACATCACCGGCGCGCTCAGCCATGCCGGCGACAACATGATCCTCGCGCTCGGCGAGCGCGGCGGCGACCTGCTCGACCGTCTCGAGGAAGCCAGCGCCGAAACCACGCGCGCCGTGCTCGACGCCTCCGAGCGCCTCACCACCAGCCTCAATTTCAAGACCGGCCACGTGCACGACGAATTCGTCGATCTCGCCGACCGCGTCCACGAGATGCTGAACGAGCGGATCGACCGCATCACCAGCGAATTCGAGCAGCGATCCTCCACCATCGTCGACGGCATTTCCGACCGCACCGAGCAGGTTCACGACTCGCTGAAGAATTCCAGCGACTCCCTGCTGCTGGAGCTCGAACTGCGCAGCGGCGATCTCGTCAACAAGATCGACGAGGCCGGCAACCGGCTGGCGTCGCAGATCCTCACCTCCGGCGACAAGGCCAGCGACGCGCTCGACGTCACCGTGAACTCGCTGGTGGCCAAGGTCGTCAGCCAGACCGAAACCGCGCACGACACCCTCTCCCTGCAGATGAGCGCGTTCGACGAACTGGTGCGCAACCAGGGCGGAGAACTGGCGGAGAAATTCGCGCGCGACTCGGGCACGCTGGGCGCACTGATCACCCGCCACATCTCGGAATTCGACCGCACCGTCAAAACCTTCGGCGGCGAAATCGTCGACCGCATGGGTCAGCGCACCCAGGACATCTCGGACACCCTGAAGACCTATGTCGACACCTTCGATACCCGTCTGAGCAGCAACGGCGGCGAGATCACCGCTTCGCTGGACCAGCGTCTGGTGCGGTTCGAGACCACGCTGGGCAGCCGCGTCGCCCATCTCGACACCTCGCTCGACAGCAAGATCGCATCCTTCGACACCTCGATCGAAGGCAGGATCAGGATGTTCGACGAATCGATCGACGGCCGCCTCAAATCGCTCGAACAGAATTTCGACACCCGCGCGAAGTCGGTCACGGAGACCATCGACAACCGCCTCGGCACGCTGGCCTCGTCGCTGACCGACGGCGCCTCGCAGGCGGTCAACATGCTCGACTCGCGCCTGACCCACCTCACCACGTCGCTGACCGACGGCACCGCGCAGGCGATCCATTCGATCGACACGCGCCTGACCTATCTCACGACATCGCTGACGACGGGCGCGGCCCAGGCGGTCGACGCCGTCGAACAGCGCATCACCACTGCGACGCAGACCATCGATGGCCGCAGTGCGCACCTGACCGACACCATCACCGCGCGCTTCCAGGAGATCCATCAGGGCATCGAAACCCGCGTCGGCGCGGTTGCCTCCGACATCGATATGCGCGTCGCCCAGTTCGAGGACCTGCTGGGTTCGCGCATCGAGGCCGTGGCAGGCCGCATCGAGAGCAGCGGCCGGCAGGCCAGCGAGGGCCTGATGGCCCGCGCCGAGGAATTGTCGTCCGGGATCAGGTCCCACGTCGAGGACGCGGAACGCTCGCTGACCAACCTCGTGGTCAACACCAGCGAGACCATTCAGACCGGCGCCCGCGCCGCGCAGCAATCGCTGCTGACCGTATCGAGCGACGTCGGCGCGCAGCTCAAGCTGACCTCGGGAGAAGTCGAGCGCGCCCTCACCGCTGTCGGCACCGGCGCGGCAAACTCGATCCTGATCAGCGCCCGCGATGCGCAGTCCACCCTGGTGTCGGCTTCCACCGAGGCCGCCAGCCAGATCAAGTCGCTGTCCGCCGACGTGGAGCGCACGCTCTCCGCCGCGGGCACGGCCACCGCAAGTTCGATCGTCGCCGGCGCCCGCGAGGCGCAGACCACGCTCGTCACCGCTTCCGCGGATGCGGCAAGCCAGGTCAAGTCGCTCGCAGCCGACGTCGAGCGTTCGCTTTCGATGGCCGGAACGTCCACCGCCGAAGCCATCACTGCCAGCGCGCGCGAAGCACAGAGCACGCTGGTCACCGCTTCCGCGGATGCGGCAAGCCAGGTCAAGTCGCTGGCCGCCGACGTCGAGCGCACGCTCTCGATGGTCGGAACGTCCACGGCCGAAGCCATCACCGCCGGCGCGCGCGAAGCACAGAGCACGCTGGTCACCGCTTCGATGGACGCCACCAACCAGGTCAGGTCGCTGGCCGCCGATGTCGAGCGTTCGCTGTCGATCGCCGGCACCTCCACCGCCGAGGCCGTCACCGCCGGCGCGCGCGAAGCCCAGACCACGCTGATCAATGCGTCCGCCGATGCGGCCAGCCAGGTCAAATCGCTGGCGGCCGACGTCCAGCGTTCGCTGTCGATGGCCGGCGCCTCCACCGCCGAGACGCTGACCATGGCCGGCGCCTCGACCGCCGAGGCGATCACCTCGGGGGCGCGCGAAGCCCAGAACACGCTGGTCAATGCGTCCGCGGATGCGGCCAGCCAGGTCAAGTCGCTGGCAGCGGATATCCAGCGTTCGCTGTCGCTCGCCGGCTCTTCCACTTCCGAAGCGCTCACGGCGGGCGCGCGCGAGGCGCAGACCGCGCTGGTCGCCGCATCGTCGGATGCCGCCAACCACGTCAAGTCGCTCGCGATCGATGTGGAACGCACATTGACGGCGGTCGGCGCCGACACCGCCGCTTCGATCCTGGCCAGCGCACGCGAGGCGCAAAGCTCGCTGACGGCGACCTCCGCCGACGCAGCCAGCCAGATCAAGGCGATCGCAACCGACATCGAGCGTTCGCTCGGCACGGTCACCGCCAACACCACCGACAATATCCAGACCAGCGCGCTCAACGCGCAGAGCGCACTGGTGGCCGCGTCGAATGAAGTCTCCGCCAAGGTCAAGTCGACCTCGGCCGAAGTCGAGCGCACCGTGCTCGCCGCCAGCGGCTCGTTCGGCTCCACCATGACCGGCAAGACCGACGAAATCGTCACCTATGTGCAGCAGCAGACCGACCGGCTGTCGCAGATGATCGACGGCAAGCGCGGAACGCTGGTCGAGGCGATCGGCGCGAAGACCAACCAGCTCCAGACCGACATCGACCGCGTCACCTCCGACGCCCTGAAGGCGATCGAGACGAGGGGCCAGGCGTTCTCGCAGACGATGATGACCAACGGCTCCGACGTCGCGCGGACCATCACGTCCGCCGGCGAACTCGCCACCGGCGCCGTCGCCAAGTCGCTGAAGGAGCTCGAGCAGTCCTCGCGCGCGGCGATCGACCAGTCGCGTCAGGTATCGATCGCGGCCGTCACCGAAATGCAGGAGACCAGCAAGATCCTGCGCACCGACACCGTCGCCCTGTTCGAGCGGCTGCGTGAAGGCAACATCCTGCTGCAGGAAGTGCTGACCGGCGCGCATGACAACCTCAACTCGCTGGAGCGCGCCCTGGTGACCCGCGTGGCCGACTTCGTGTCCGCCATGAACGACGTCACCTCGCGCAACGGCGTCGCGACGCAAACGCTGGAAGACCAGCTCAGCGTCTTCAACGCCAAGACCTCGAAGGCGCTGGAAGACCTCGGTTCGCTGTCGAGCCAGTTCGAGCACCACGGCCAGGCGCTGGTCGAGGCCGCGGCGGTGGTCGAGCAGAGCAACCGCAGCACCTCCGTCTCCGTCGCCGAGCGCAAATCGGCGCTCGAATCGCTGGTCACCACCATCGACCTGCGCACCGCCGATCTCGATCAGCGGCTGTCGCGCTTCACCAGCCTGCTGGATGAATCGCTGGCGGCCGCCGAAGAGCGCGCCCGCGATATCGCCCGCGTGGTTGCGGAAACCGCCGGCGCGGGTTCGGCCGCCATCACTCATCAGTTCGAGGCCGTCAGGGCCACGGCCGAGGAAGAGCGCAGGCTGACGGCGGCAACCATGAGCGAGCTCTATCAGCAGGGCACGCAGGAAGCCGACGCGATGTTCAAGCAGTCCGCGGACAAGTTCGCCCACATGGTGGCGAGCATGAAGCAGATGGCGTCGGAAATGCACCACGAACTCGAAGCCACCCGCAACGAACTGCGCCGTGGCGTGCTGGAAATGCCGCAGGAGGCCGCCGAAAGCACCGCGCAGATGCGCAAGGTGATCGTCGACCAGATCGAGGCCCTGGCCGAGTTGAACCGGATCGTCGCCCATCACGGCCGCGGCCTCGACGTGGTCGCCACCGGCCGCGCCAGCGTGCAGCGCGAGGAAGAGCCGATGCTGGTCGCCGCCGGCGGCCAGTCGCGCCCCGCCCAGCGCATGGGCGGCAGCGCCGCATCGACCCTGCCGCCGCCGGACCTCGGTGGGCCCGCCCCGCGCCGCACCGAAGCGCCGCCGGTCAGCCCCGCCAGTTCCGACCAGGGCCGCGACGGCTGGCTGTCCGACCTGTTGAACCGCACCGATGCCGCCGGCACCGGCCAGCAGGCTCCGCGCCCCCGCGCGCCGCAGCCGGCGGCCGCGAGCGACAATCCGCTGGCGTCGCTGTCGCTCGACATCGGCCGCCTGATGGACCGCAATCTCGCCGCCGAAATGTGGGATCGCTATCAGCGCGGCGAGAGCAAGGCCTTCACCAAGCGGCTCTACACGCCGGCCGGCCAGAAGGCCTTCGACGAGGTCGCCCGCAAATATCGCGCCGACCGCGGCTTCAAGCAGACGGTGGACCGCTACATCACCGAGTTCGAGCGCTTGCTCGACGAGGTCGCGCGCGACGAACGCGGCCCGGCGATGCTGCGCAGCCACCTCACCTCGGAGACCGGGCTGGTCTACACCCTGCTCGCCCATGCGGCGGGACGGCTGGGGTAAGGCTGCGAATTGCAGATGTGAATGGAAATGGAGGCCTCACGGCCTCCATTTTGTTTTGGGACGCAGCTTGCGGCTGCGCGATACTCAACTCGCGACTGAACGAAAATCCCGATACACTTCCTGATGTATTCGGAAGCATCACCGTGAGCGACACCGACAAGAAGCGAGCACTGCGCACTTATCGGAGGCGGCAGTCCGTAGGGCGGATTAGCGAAGCGTAATCCGCCGCCATCGGTCCTCGCCACGAGCCCTGCGCGCTTCGCTCAGGCGTTCTCCCCTCGGCAGCGCTCGCGCGAATCGCGACTTGATCAATCGCCAGCGCACGGAAAAGTCGGCATCGCCAGGCGGCAGGGTCCATACTGCATGGATATGATCCGGCAGGACAACGACGGCATCAATGACAAACGGGTACCGCTTGCGCGTGTCCTCGAAGGCAACGCGGAGAGCGTCCACGTGATCGACGAGCAGGGTTTTCCGACGCTCAAGAAGATTGACCGTGAAGAACCAGCAACCTCCGGGTACGAATGCGCGACGGTAGTTGGGCATCATTCACGCTATCGATAATGGCGGATTACGCTT
>NZ_JAUYAN010000232.1 GCF_030693485.1 Bradyrhizobium sp.
CCGCGGCATCGGGCACGCCACCGTGATCCGCTTTTCCTCGGCGGGCTGGCGCGTCCTGACCTGTTCGCGGCATCCCTTTCCCGAGGAGTGCCCGTGGGGCGCCGGACCCGAGGACCACATCCAGGTCGATCTCGCCGACCACGCCGACACCACGCGGGCGATTTCGGAAATCCGCGAGCGGCTGGAAGGCGGCGAACTGCACGCGCTGGTCAACAACGCCGCGATTTCGCCCAAGGCCGAAGGCGGCGCGCGGCTGGGATCGATCGATACCGACATCGAGACCTGGAGCCATGTATTCCGGGTCAATTTCTTCGCGCCGATCATGATGGCGCGCGGACTGATCGAGGAATTGAAGGCCGCCAAGGGCTCGGTGGTGAACGTCACCTCGATCGCGGGCTCGCGCGTGCATCCGTTCGCGGGCGCGGCCTACGCCACCTCGAAGGCGGCGCTGGCCTCCCTGACCCGCGAGATGGCGTCCGATTTCGGCCGCATCGGCGTCCGCGTCAATTCGATCGCGCCCGGCGAAATCGACACATCGATCCTGTCGCCGGGCACCGAAAAGATCGTCGATCAGCAGATCCCGCTGCGCCGGCTCGGCACCCCGGATGAAGTCGCCAAGATCATCTATGTGCTGTGCACGGAGACGTCGTCCTACGTGAACGGCGCGGAGATTCACATCAATGGCGGGCAGCACGTGTAGGCGAGACGAAGCATCGTGCTTCTTACCCTCCCAAGGAGGGGGAGGGTGAAGACAGCGCGACCCCGCTCAAACCAGTCCGCGCAGAATCTGCGCGGCCTGCCAGCGCAGGCTGTCGGCCTCGACGTTGAAGGTGCTGGAGCATTCGTCCTCGCGCTCGCCTTCCTGTAACGCCGCGCCGCAATGCCGGCAGACCCGCGCCGACATCGCCATCGCCCTGCCCGCGGCGTTGCGATCCCGTTGATAGCGCGCGAAATCGACGACGTTGCGGGGTGACGTTATGAGTTTCTCAACCATGGCTGTCCTCGCGGGTTGTGACAGCGTTATCGCAGAAAGCCGTCGCGCAAACGTTGTACGCAACGCTCAAATTTTATCCGTACAAATGAGGCGGGTTCCCTGGTTTTTCGCAGGTGTATGAAAGCCCCGCAGGACAGGTGTATGCTTTAACACCTCGGTGACTACAGCCACTTCTTCCATCTGAAAAAGAAGTACGGCCCCGCCGCTGCGATCAGCATCATGATCAGCGCCATGGGGTAGCCGTGCTCCCATGCCAGCTCCGGCATCAACCTGAAATTCATGCCATAGACCGAGGCGATCAGGGTTGGGGGCATCAACACCACCGCCATGACCGAGAACAGCTTGATGATGTTGTTCTGTTCGAGATTGACGACGCCGAGCATGGCGTCGAGCACGAAGGTGATCTTGTTGGCGAGGTAGCTGGCGTGGTCGGTCAGCGAGGTAACGTCGCGCTGCATGGTCTTGAGTTGCTCGCGCATGTCCTTGGACCATTTGACGCCCTCGGTGCCGGCGGCGACGAAGGTCACGACACGGCCGATCGAGACCAGGCTTTCCCGCACCTTGGAGTTGAGATCGCCCTTGCGCCCGATCGCGATCAGGATGTCGGAATAGCGCTTGGCGTGGCCGGTGCGCGCCTTCCCGGCGGGCTCGAAAATGTCGTGGCTGATGGTCTCCATGTCGGCACCGGCGCGCTCCAGAATGTCGGCATTGCGGTCGATCACCGCATCCAGCAATTCCATCAGCACCATTTCGCCGGTGATCCCCGGCGCGCAGCCGCGCGCCAGCTTGTTCTCCACCAGCAGGAACGGCCTGGGCTCGTCGTAGCGCACGGTCACCAGCCGGTGGCCGGCGAGGATGAAGGTCACCGCCGTGGTGCGCGGATTCTCGGTGTCGGAGGCGCACATCAGCGTCGCCGTCATGAAGCGGGCGCCGTTCTCGATATAGAGCCGGCTGGAAATCTCGATTTCCTGCATGTCCTCCCGGGTCGGAACCGCGACCCCGGCCAGCCGCTCCACGGCCTTGTCCTCGCCCCCGCTCGGCTTGACGAGATCGAGCCAAACCGCGTTCTCCGGCAGCGCCGCGAGATCGGCGGCATCGATCTTCTTCAGGGAGAACTCGGCAGGGACATACACCGACAGCATGGGCAACTCCGGACAGGTCAGCTAACTCACCCAACAGGACTTAGCTCGATTCTGGCAAGCGCTTGATGACGGCGTATTAACCTCCGATCCATATTTGCGGCGACGGGGTGGCAGCACCGTGGCGACGATTCGACGGCGTCCGCGCCTCAGCCCAAAAATCAGCCGGAAACCGCAAAACTTGCGGCAAAAATGACACAGCCAGAGTGTTGCGACGCGGGACGTGCATCTAAGCTCTGGAATTATGGGCGATTTCGACGATAATGCGTTTATTGGAATCGTGGCGTTTCGGGCGCAGGTTTGGTGCGCGGCCGTGAAGACTTTCGATTGGAACTGGATCATGTCGTCGCTGAAGGCAATTTTGGGAATGCTGGCCGCCGGGCTGATGCTGTCGGGCTGCATGCAGGCCACGACCTATCAAGCGGCGCCGGAAGCCTCGCTCAAGCCGGCAGACAAGGCCCAGCTCGCCAAGGCGCGCTACGCCAAGGTCGCTCCGCCCGAGCCGTTCCGCCGCGCCATCGTCGATTATCACCGCAAGGAGATGCCCGGCTCCATCGTGGTCGATTCCGACAACCACTATCTCTATCTGGTGCAGGACGGCGGCAAGGCGATCCGCTACGGCATCACCGTCGGCGAGGAAGCATTGGCGTTCTCCGGCATCGCGCGCGTCGGCAACATGGCGGAATGGCCGAAATGGACGCCGACCGCCGACATCCACAAGCGCATCGAAGGCTTGCCCGCCTCGGTACCCGGCGGCGTCGACAATCCGCTCGGCGCCCGCGCGCTGTATCTTTACCAGGGCAACCGCGACACCCTGTTCCGGATCCACGGCACCAACCAGCCGGAACATATCGGCGCGTCGATTTCCTCGGGCTGCATCCGCATGACCAACGAGGACGTCATCGACCTCTACAGCCGCGTCAAGCAGGGCACGGTCGTGGTCGTGCTCGATCCCAAGCAGGGCGACTCGCCGTTCAATTCCAAGATGGCGCTGCAGGGCGGCGGCCACGCGATGATGCAATAACCGGCCAGACCGGCTCGTATCATCAGTCATTCCGATCAAAAGCGCCGGTCTTCCCGGCGCTTTTTCGTTGTCGGTACGGTCGCGGCCGCTTCCGGTTTGGTTGCTTTGTCGGCGGCCGGTTCGGCCGCCGATTTTGACGACTCAGGCTTGCCCTGCCCGGACTGCTCGGGTTTGGCCTGCTCGGCTTTGGCGGCGACTTCGCGCGGCGGAGCCTCCTCCGGCCGCTCGGCCGGCAGCAGCGGGGCGATCGGCGGCAGCGGGTCCCACACGTTCCACTGGCAGATCTTGTAGTTGTTTCGCCGCTCCATCAGATCGATATGGACGTGGTCCTCGTGATACCAGTCCGAACCCGGCCCGAGCACCGTCGGAAACCGCGCGCACATCGAATGCAGCACGCTCTCGCGGGTCTCGCGCGGCACGTTACGGTCGGTGAACGAGATCGAGCGGCCGTTGGCGAGCTTGATGGCGCGAATATCGAGCGCGTTGGCGCGTCCGTGCTCCGACAGCCTGGCGCCGACCACGCGATTGCGGCCGCGGCACTGGAACGAGTCGAAATTGTCGAGGTCGCTAATGGTGCTGCCGAGGCTCTCGGCCAGCGGCGCCATGTCGGTGCGGATCCAGTCGGCAACCGCGCTGGCCATGGCGCAGCGCAGGACGGCGGCCGGCTTCACCGTCACCCGCCGTTTGTCCGGCAGCACCACGGCCTCCAGCCGCACCAGATCCTCGCCGCCGCAGCCGCCGACACCCTCGATGTCGGGGATGCTGGGGGCGATCGCGACCGCTTCCGTCAGCGCCAGCCGGCACGCCGAAGGCGGCGGTGGCGCCGGAGGAGCCTGCTCGGCGGCCTTGTCGGTTCCGGCCGCGTCCGGCTTTTCGGACCCGGGCTTGTCTGATTCCACTTTAGTGGGTTCAGGCTTCGACTCCGTCTTGGCGGGCTCAATCGCCCTCGACTTGGTAGCTTTCGACTGAGCCGCTTTCGGCGCCTCGGCCGGGCGCGGCTTAGGCAGCGGCACCGCCAGCACCGCCCGATGCGGCTTCTTCGGCCGGCTCTCCCCGAACAATCCGCCCCAAGGTCCCGGAGGCCAGGCGCCCGCCCTGGTCGCCGCGCCAGCGGGTATTGATTGGGCGCAAAGCCAAAGCACCGCCGCGGCGGTAACCATTGCCGACCGGGCGTGGCGAAAGCTCCCACAAGGCCATTTCCGGCTTGCTTTCCCCGCGCTAAAGTTCATGGCAATTCCGAATAAGAGCGGCAAGCGACAACACATTCTGGAGGAACGACCGTATGCTTGGATTGATGCAAGACTGGCCCTTGCTTTGTCACCGGATTATCGAGCACGCCGCGGAAGTCCATGGCACCCAGGAGGTCGTAACACGATCGGTCGAAGGCCCCATCCACCGCACCAATTATCGGCAAATCCGCGACCGCGCGCTGAAAGTCTCGCAGCGCCTCGACCGCGACGGCATCAAGCTCGGCGACCGCGTCGCCACCATCGCCTGGAACACCTGGCGCCATCTCGAAGCCTGGTACGGCATCATGGGCATCGGCGCGATCTGCCATACTGTCAATCCCAGGCTGTTCCCGGACCAGATCGCCTGGATCATCAATCATGCCGAAGACCGCGTGGTGATGACCGACCTCACCTTTATTCCGATCCTGGAGAAGATCGCCGACAAGCTTCCCAGCGTTGAACGCTACATCGTCTTCACCGACAAGGCGCACATGCCGCAGACTACGCTGAAGAACGCGATCGCCTATGAAGACTGGATCGCGGAAGCCGACGGCGACTTCAAGTGGAAGTCCTTCGACGAGAATACCGCGGCCGCGATGTGCTACACCTCCGGTACCACGGGCGATCCCAAAGGCGTGTTGTATTCGCATCGCTCCAACGTGTTGCACGCGCTGATGGCCAATTCAGGCGATTCCCTCGGCGCCAACGCTTCGGATACAATGCTTCCCGTGGTTCCATTGTTCCACGCCAACAGCTGGGGCATCGCGTTCTCGGCGCCCTCGATGGGCACCAAGCTGGTATTCCCCGGCGCCAAACTCGACGGCGCTTCGGTCTATGAGCTGCTCGACACCGAGAAGGTGACGCATACCGCCGGGGTGCCGACGGTGTGGCTGATGCTGCTCAACCACATGGCCGCCGGCAGCCTGAAGCTGCCTCATTTGCGCATGGTGGTGTGCGGCGGCTCGGCGATGCCGCGCTCGATGATCCAGTCGTTCCTCGATCTCGGCGTGAACGTTCGTCACGCCTGGGGCATGACCGAAATGAGCCCGATCGGCACGCTGGCCGCGCTGAAGCCGCCGTTCGCCGAACTCAAGGGCGAGGCGCGGCTCGATATCCTGCAGACCCAGGGCTATCCGCCATTCGGCGTGCAGATGAAGATCACCGACGATGCCGGCAAGGACCTGCCGTGGGACGGCAAGACCTTCGGGCGGCTGAAGGTCAGCGGGCCCGCGGTGTCGAAGGCCTATTTCCGCGTCGATGCCGAGATTCTCGACGACGCCGGCTATTTCGACACCGGCGACGTCGCCACCATCGACGCCAATGGCTACATGCGGATCACCGACCGCTCCAAGGACGTAATCAAATCCGGCGGCGAGTGGATTTCTTCTATCGATCTGGAAAATCTCGCGGTCGGACACCCCGCAGTGGCAGAGGCCGCCGTGATCGGCGTCTATCATCCGAAATGGGACGAGCGTCCGCTGCTGATCATCCAGCTCAAGGCCGGCCAGAGCGCGACGCGCGAGGACATCCTGAAGTTCATGGACGGCAAGATCGCAAAGTGGTGGATGCCCGATGATGTCGCCTTTGTCGACGGCATTCCGCACACCGCGACGGGCAAGATCCTGAAAACCGCGCTGCGCGACCAGTTCAAGAGCTACAGTTTCCCCAACGCCGCCGCGTAGGAACCGGCACTTCTTCCCTTCTCCCGTCGCGGGGGAAGGGAAGTGAGCGCCAGTGTCATTTGGCTAGGGACTATCTTCCAGCAGTCGCGTGATGCTTTCTCGAAGCCGGTCCGGATCTTGCGAACGGCGCGAGGCTGGCCCGCACGCCCAACACCATCTCGCGGGCCATGCGCATGGCTTCTCCGGCAGATGAAGCAATGGCCGCCGCGCGTTCGCGGTGCGCCAGCTTCGCGTAAGCGGCGATATCGAAGCTGCCGTCCGGACGGCGCCGTACGCCTTCGATGTCCTGCGCCTCGGGCGCCTGGCTGTTTGGATACATTTCCCGGGACATATCGAACCTCCTTGATTGCAAAAAAGGATCATATTATGTATCCTGAACATTATAATTAGCTAAAAATAACATTCATACGTGAATTGAATTCATGAGTGTCAACTCCGCCTCGGCCGAAATGAACGCCTTTGTGCGCGTGATCGAGCGTGGCAGCTTTGCCGCCGCGGCCGACGATCTCGGGATCACGCCCTCCGCGCTGTCCAAGCTGGTGACCCGCATCGAAGACCGGCTGGGCGTCAGCCTGCTGACGCGGACGACGCGCCGGCTGGCGCTGACCGCGGAAGGCGAAGTTTTTGTCGCCCGGAGCAGGGACATCCTCGCCTCGATCGAGGCCGCGGAAGCCGAGGTCACGGCAGCAAGCCGGCTGCCGCGCGGTCACCTCAAAATCAGCATCGGAACGGCGCTCGCCAAGCAAATACTGTGTCCGGCACTTCCGGCTTTTCTGTGCCGTTATCCTGATATCACCGTCGAACTGCATGTGTCTGACCACCAGGTCGATCTGGTTGCCGAACAGGTGGACGTGGCGATCCGCTCCGGCGCGCTCGGTGACTCCACCCTGGTGGCGCGCAAGATCACCGAAGCGAAACGTCTTATCTGCGTCAGTCCGCTCTATCTGGAGAAGCACGGATCGCCGCGCGTGCCCGCCGATCTGCTGCGGCATAATTGCCTGACGCTGCCGGGACCGGCATGGTCGCAATGGCCCTTCCACACCCATGAAGGCATCAACCGGCTCGTTGTCTCCGGCACATTCACCAGCGACAATGCCGACCTGCTGCTCGACATGGCGATCGCCGGGCTTGGCATCGCGCGCCTGGCGGATTTCATGGTCGCGCGCCCCATGCGGGAGGGCGCTCTGGTTCCGCTGCTGCTGGAAAGCAGCATGCCGGAATCGTTTCCGATCCATGCGCTGACGGTCCCGGGCCGCCACCGCGCGCCGCGCATCAAGGCCTTTGTCGACTTCGTGGCCGCACAGTTCGACCATGCGCCATGACAGGTTTGTCCACGGCCGTTTCGACTGTTTTTCGGGGACGGAACTCTTCCCACCCGGCCCAAAAATGCGCTAGTCACCAGCGGGGGCTAGCTGCCCGAACAAGGGTCCGGCGCCCCAATCCATGATGGAAATTTAAGGATGGCACGCAGGTTTTCCGCTCCCTATCAGTCGGAGCCCGTGTCCAGCCTCGCGACCTGGGCGCGCAATCTCGCGGTATTTTCGCTGGTCGCGGTACTGGTTTCAATCGTTATCGTCCGCTTCGGGTTCCTCGAAGTCAAACCGGCGATGGCGACGTTTCTCGGCGCGCTGGCCTGCGCCGGGCTTTCGATCCTGACCGGATTGGCCGCCTTCGTCGCGATCTGGCAGAACGGATCGCGGGGCATGGGTCGCATCCTGCTGGCGTTCATGATCAGCGCGGTCGTGCTGGCCTATCCCGCCTATCTCGGGCTGCAATACCGCAAGCTGCCGAAGATCCACGACATCACCACCGACCCGATCGATCCGCCGCGCTTCGAGGCGCTGGCGCGCTTGCGCGGCGGCGACGGCGCCAACCCCGCGGTCTATGCCGGGCTCTATTCGGCCGAGCAGCAGCGGCTGGCCTATCCCGATGTCGAGACCGTCGAACTCGAGGTGCCGGCTCAGCGGGCCTATGACGTCACGCTCGCGCTGGTCAACAAGCGCAAATGGCGCGTGGTCGACGAACGCCCGCCGCAGCCGCGCCGCGACGGCCGCATCGAGGCGATCGCGCAAACGCTGATCATGGGATTTCGCGAAGACGTGACGATCCGCATCAAGCCCGACGGCGAAGGCTCGCGCGTCGATATCCGCTCCTCGTCGCGCTATTTCGAAAGCGATCTCGGCAGCAACGCCGCGCGAGTGGCCAAACTGATCGAGGACATCAACACGGCCGCCGACCAGGTGAAGCCGGCGGTGAAGAAGCCGCAGACGCCTGCCAAGGCGCAGGCGAAAACGGTGAAGAAAAAGGAATAGCGGACAGCGGCAACGGAAGTGCGCCCCCTCGCCCCGCGCTTGCGGGGAGAGGGTTGGGGTGAGGGGCCTCTATCAGAGACTGCGGTGTTGAGGGTCGGTGTCGGGCATTGTGCTCCCGCCCCTCACCCGCCGCGCAAGCGCGGCGACCTCTCCCAGTGCAGAACGGGGAGAGGTTAGAATCACACCAGCCGATAATTTCCGCCGATCACGGGATCGCCATCGGTCGCCACCACGCCGCGCGCGACCAGGTCCTCCAGATGCGCCAGCACGGAATAGCCGGCCGCATTCGTCAGCCGCGGGTCGATGCCGATATAGACGACGCGGACGATGGTCGGGATATCGGTTTCGCCCTTGGCGAGCCGATGCAGGATCGAGGCTTCGCGCGCCTGGCGATGCCTGGTCAGGAAACGCACATAGCGCCGGGCATCGGGGATTTCCGGACCATGACCGGAAAAATACAAATCCTCGTCGCGCGCCGCCAGCGTTTCCAGCGACGCCATGTAGTCGACCATCGATCCGTCCGGCGGCGCCACGATCGAGGTCGACCACCCCATCACGTGATCGCCGACAAAATTGATCTTTCGCTCGGGCCAGGCGAACGCCAGGTGATTGGCGGTGTGGCCCGGCGTCGCCACCGCTTCCAGCGCCCAGCCGGCGCCTTCGACGGTGTCGCCATGTTTCACTTCGGTATCCGGCCTGAAGTCGCGGTCGGCGCCGGATTCCGGATTGTGCTTCTCGCTCTCGTAGCGCGGCCGCGAGGCGCGGTGCGGACCCTCGGCATACACGGTGGCACCGGTAGCGGACTTGATTCTGGTGGTGTTCGGCGAGTGATCGCGGTGGGTGTGGGTGACCAGGATATGCGTCACGGTCTCATTGCGCACCGCGTCGAGCAGCGCCGCCGCATGGGCCGCGTCGTCCGGACCGGGATCGATGACCGCGACCTTGCCGGTGCCCACGATGTAGCTGACCGTGCCGGTGAAGGTGAACGGGCTCGGATTGTTGCAGAGCAGGCGCCGCACGCCGGGGCGGACCTGCTCGACCACACCGGGTTTCAGGGGAAAGTCGCGGTTGAACGGGATGTCGTCGTTGTCGGCCATGGGGACGTTTTACTCCGGCGTCATTCCGGGATGCGCCCGAATACGCGCGAGATTCCGGGTTCGCGCCTACGACGCGCACCGGAAGGACGGTGCTAATTTACGAAAACGCCTGAATGCCGGTGATGGCGCGGCCCAGGATCAGGGCGTGGACGTCGTGGGTGCCTTCGTAGGTGTTGACGGTTTCCAGATTCGCGGCATGGCGCATCACGTGATACTCGATCTGGATGCCGTTGCCGCCGTGCATGTCGCGGGCCATCCGCGCGATGTCGAGCGCCTTGCCGCAATTGTTGCGCTTGACGATCGAGATCATCTCGGGCGCCATCTTGCCTTCGTCCATCAGGCGTCCCACCCGCAACGAAGCCTGCAGGCCGAGCGCGATGTCGGTCTGCATGTCCGCGAGCTTCTTCTGCACCAGTTGCGTCGCCGCCAGCGGGCGGTTGAACTGCTTGCGGTCGAGCGTGTATTGCCGCGCACGCGCCATGCAATCTTCCGCAGCCCCCATCGCGCCCCAGGAAATGCCGTAGCGGGCGCGGTTGAGGCAGCCGAACGGCCCCTTCAGGCCGGATACGTTGGGCAGCAATGCACTCTCCGGCACCTCGACGCCTTCCATCACGATCTCGCCGGTGACGGAGGCGCGCAAGCTTAGCTTGCCGCCGATCTTGGGCGCCGACAGGCCCTTCATGCCCTTCTCGAGAATAAAGCCGCGGATCTGGTTGTTGTGCTCGGCGGATTTGGCCCACACCACGAACACGTCGGCGATCGGCGCGTTGGAAATCCACATCTTGGTACCGGTGAGCCGGTAACCGTCCGAGGTCTTCTCGGCGCGGGTCTTCATGCCGCCGGGATCGGAGCCGGCATCCGGCTCGGTCAGGCCGAAACAGCCGACCCATTCGCCGGTGGCGAGCTTGGGCAGGTATTTCTTGCGCTGGTTCTCGTCGCCATAGGCATAGATCGGATGCATCACCAGCGAGGACTGCACCGAGTTCATCGAGCGGTAGCCGGAATCGACGCGCTCGATCTCGCGCGCCACCAGCCCATAGGCGACATAGCTCGCATTGGCGCAGCCATATTCCTCCGGCAGCGTGATGCCGATCAGGCCGAGTTCACCCATCTCGTTGAAGATCTCGCGATCGGTCTTCTCGTCGAGATAGGCCTTGGTGATGCGCGGCAGCAGCTTGTCCTGCGCATAGGCGCGCGCGGTATCGCGGATCATGCGCTCATCTTCGGTAAGCTGCTCGTCGAGCATGAACGGATCGTCCCACTGGAACTCGACCGAAGCCGGCTTGTCCTTGGTCTGAGGGCGCACGCTCATGAGAATTCCTTTCGGTCCTTACGCATTTGGTGGACAAAATAGAGTGCAATGGGGCCAAGCGCAATTGAAATGGGGCGTGTCATTCCGGGGCGCGCGTCAGCGCGAACCCGGAATCTCGCGCGCTTATTACATCGAGATTCCGGGCTCTATGCTTCGCATCGCTCCGGAATGACGGTGGTCGTATCTATCCCTCAAGCTGTTCGTTGGAAAGAATCTCGATGCCGAAACCGGACAGTCCCTTGTAGTCGTGCACCGACGACGTCAGATGGCGGATCGAGCTGACGCCGAGATCCCTGAGGATCTGCGCGCCGACACCGACCTCGCGCCATTGCTTGTTGCGATCGGCTTCGGCGGATTTGTCTTCCGGCAAGGGTGCTACCGGAACGCCGGCGGCGCCGTCGCGCAGGTAAATCAGCACGCCGCTGCCGTTCTTCCTGAAATGCTCCAGCACCGCCTGCATGCGCTTCGGGCCCGTAAAAATGTCCTTGACGATATTGGGCTTGTGAAAGCGCGTCAGCACGTTCCTGCCGTCGCCGATGCCGTTGTAGACGAAGGCGACATGCGCGATGGAATCGAACGGCGATCGGTAGGCGTAGCCCTGCAGCAGGCCAATGGGGCTCTCGGTGGTGAAGGTCGAAACCCGCTCGATCAGCTTTTCGCGGGCCTGGCGCCAGGCGATCATGTCGGCGATGGTGACATGCTTGAGCTTGTGGACGGCGGCGAATCTGGCCACCTGCTCGCCCTTCATGACCGTGCCGTCGTCGTTCATCAGTTCCGAGATGACGCCGACTGGCGGCAGGCCCGAGAGCTTGCAGAGATCGACCGCGGCCTCGGTATGGCCGGAGCGCAGCAGCACGCCGCCGTCGCGCGCGATCAGCGGGAAAATATGGCCGGGCCGGGCGAAGTCATTGGCGCCGGCGTTGGGATTGGCCAGCGCGCGGCAGCAGGAAGCGCGCTCCTCGGCCGAAATTCCGGTGCCGTTGTCCGGCTTGTAATCGATCGACACCGTGAAGGCGGTGGTGTGGTTGGACTCGTTGTGCGCCACCATCGGATCGAGCCGCAGCCGGCGGGCGTCTTCGGTGGTGATCGGCGCGCAGACGATGCCGGAAGTGTGGCGGATAATGAACGCCATCTTCTCGGAGGTGCACAGCGATGCCGCGACGATCAGATCGCCCTCGCCTTCGCGGTCGTCGTCATCGGTGACGACGACGAGTTCTCCATTGGCAAACGCCTGCAGAACTTCCTGGATCGGATCGGCCATTTTTATGCGTCTCGCTTTGGTGCCGGGCGGCATTAGCCGGACTTGATTAGCGGGACTTGATTAGCGGGACTTGGGACCCCGCGCCAGTATCATTACGCAGGGCAGAACGGCGCCGGCCGGGCGGTGCCGCTCCGGTCCGCAGCGGTGAATTTCCGCACAGCGGTATTGGCTTCGGCGCCGCCGAAATTCCTATGGCAGCACTTCCTTGCGTTCGGCAAGCTGCGCGTCCATTTCCGCGCGCTTGTCGTCCAAGAGGCCGGCGGCGGCGGCTTCGATCACGGTGTAGAGTTCCTGCGCATCGCTGATCCGGGTCACGGTGACGTAGTCCGCGCCGGCGGCGTAGAGATCGGCGACGTCGGCCAGCAGGTCGGCGGTGGCGACGATCTTGGCGGTGGGGTTGAGGGTTCGCACATGGCGGACCAGCTTTTCGTTGTTGGCGCCCTTCAGCAGCGCGTCGGGGATGCTGAGAATAATGAGTTCGGCCTTGCCGACGCCGGCATGCACCAGGGTGTCGACATTGCTGATATCGCCGTAGATCACGTGCAGGCCGCGATCCGCCAGGGTGCGGAATACGTTCGGATTGAAATCGATCACGGTGAGCTGATCGAGAAACACCGGATTGCGCCGCTCGATCTCGCTCAGCAAGGCGCTGGCGGCGCGGAAGAAGCCGAGGATCACGACCCGCCGCGCCTCGCCGTGGCCGCCCTCGTGGCCGGCATCGTGGGCATGGCCGTGATCGAGATCGCGGATCCCGATCCGCTTCAAGGGACCGATCGATGCCCGCGTGATCTCGTCGCTGCGCATGATCGCGAACGTGCTCAGTACCGCCAGGATCACGAAGGCGAATGACACCGCGCTGGCGGTCTGGGTCTGGATATGCCCGGCGACGACGCCGGTCTGGATCACGACCAGTGAGAATTCGCTGATCTGCGCCAGATTGATCGCCGGCAGCAGGCTGGCGCGCAGGCCCTGCTTCATCAGGTACAGCGGCGTGAACGTGGTCAAGGCGCGGCTGATCACCGTGAAGGCCGCGATCACCAGCGCGAGCCAGATCACCCCCATGCTGGGAATCGGGATCGTCATGCCGAGCGCGACAAAGAACAGCGTGATGAAGAAATCGCGCAGCGTCGTGACCTTGGCGGTGACATCGAGCGCATAGGGAAAGGTCGACAGCGACACCCCGGCCACCAGCGATCCCATTTCGCGCGACAGATGCAGCCGCTCGGCGATCTCGCCGATCAGGAAGCACCACGCCAGCGCGCCGAGCAGGATCAGCTCGGGACGGCGCGCGATCTGGTGGAACAGTTTGGGCAGGACGTAGCGGCTCAGCACCAGCGCGGTCGCCACCAGCACGCCGACCCGGCCGACCGAGAGCAGGATCACGCTGACCTCGAGATTGGCGAGGCTCGGCTGCACCGCCAGGAACAGGATGGCGAAGATGTCCTGCAGCACCAGCACGCCGAGCGTGATGCGGCCGGGCAGCGTGTCGAGCTCGCGCTTTTCGTACAACACCTTGACGATGATGACGGTCGAGGAGAGCGAGCAGGCGATGGTGAGATACACGGCATCGAAGCCGCCGAGGCCCATACCCAGGAAGAACAGGATGCCGAACAGGCAGGCGCCGAGCAGCTGGGAGCCGGCGGCAAACAGGATCACCCGGCCGGCCCGCACGATCTTCTTCAGGTCGATTTCCAGCCCGATCATGAACAGCATGAAGATCAGGCCGAGTTCGGAAATGACGCTGATCGATTCCTGCGACTTGACCCAGCCCATGCCGAATGGACCAATGACGAACCCGGCGATAAGGTAGGCGAGGATCAGCGGCTGGCGGAAAAAATGGGCCAGAAGGCCGATGCCCCAGGCGAACAGGATGCAAAAAGTGATATCGCGAATAAGCTCGTGCATGAATCCGGCCTTCCCCTCGCCGCAACCTAAAGGCCGGGGCGTCAACGTCAAACAAGTAATGTGTCGCATCCGGACCGGTCGGCTCTTTCCCGCGATTCTGGCGGGCCTGTCGATCACCTCCCGGCCCCGCGGCACAAGCCCGGCCGGCCGCCATCTTGACAGCTCTTGCCAGATTCCTGACCGCGATGCCCACGGAAACTTCGGACGTGCAGGGCCTTTACGGCCCAGCCCGGGCCTGTGAAGGTGACCGGCAAGAACCAGCCCAAGGACCAGCCTTAAGCGAAACCCGGGTGCCTCCGGCTCCCTCAAACAAGAAAATCAAACGGGGATGACGTCCATGACCTCAGCGCAATTCGACTTCGCACCCTTGCTTCCGGCGGGATTGCCGGCGCCGGCCGTAAGGTGGACGGGACTGGCCAAGTACAGTTTCGTCGGCGGCAACAACGATCCGGACCAGGTCCCGGTCGATGCGCTGGCCGATGCCGTCAATGCCGTGCTGCGGCGCGAGGGCAGGACGCTCGCCACCTACGGGCTGGCCAGCGGCCCGCAGGGTTATCGCCCGCTGCGCGAATTCCTGACCACCAAGCTGAAGCGCGACGCCGGCATCGACTGCGTCGCCGACGACATCCTGATTGTCTCCGGTTCGCTGCAGGCGCTCGATCTCGTCAACGCCACGCTGCTGGCGCGCGGCGACACCATCATCACCGAGCAGGACACCTATCAGGGCGCGCTGAACCGGCTGACGAGACTTGGCGTCAATATGGTCGGCATCCCGCTCGACGAGCACGGCATGCGGATGGACGCGCTGGCGGCGGCGCTGGCCGGTCTCAAGGCCAAGGGGATCACGCCTAAATACATCTACACCATCCCGACCGTGCAGAACCCGACCGGCACCATCATGCCGGAGGCGCGCCGCACCGAGCTTCTGAAACTGTCGCAGCAATATGGCGTGCCCATCTTCGAGGACGACTGCTACGCCGACCTGATCTGGGACGGCAAGCGCCCGCCTGCGATCTACGCCATGGACAAGACCGCCGGCGTCATCCACATCGGCTCGTTCTCCAAATCGATCGCACCGGCACTGCGGGTCGGCTACATCGTGGCGCCCTGGGCGATGCTGTCGCGGATGCTGGCGCTGAAGACCGACGCCGGCTCCGGCGCGCTGGAGCAGATGGTGCTGGCGGAATATTGCGCGCCGCATTTTGCCAGCCATGTGCCAAAACTCAACCGCGGCCTGCGCGCCAAGCTCGACACGCTGATGGAGGCGCTGAACGAACAATTCGGCACCTCGGCGGAATTCGAGGATCCCAAGGGCGGCATCTTCCTGTGGGTGAAACTGCCTGACAATGTCGATACGATGAAACTCTACCAGGCCGCGCTTGCGGCCGGCGTCGCCATCAATCCGGGGCCTGAATGGTCCACCGACAAGGCCTATGCCGGCAGCCGGCTGCGGCTGTGTTTTGCCAGCCCCTCGCACGAGGAGATCCGCGAGGGCGTCGCCGTGCTGGCCGAGGTGTGCCGGAAGGAATTTGGCGTGCCGGCGAGGATTGCGAATGTGGAAGCTCGCCGGAAAAGCTGAATGCAACCGATCAGGCATGCTGCCTGGATGGATTTCTTCGCTTGGCTCGCAGTGACGGATGCCTCCTCGTCATTGCGATGAGCGAAGCGACGAAGCAATCCATCCTTGCAATGTCGGGAAGACCCTCACCGCACCGCGAACGGCGCCTGATAAGGCCTGCCGAACGGCACGCCGTTGATCACGGTCTGCACCGGCTTCAGCAGCGCCTTGCCGTCGCGCTTGTTGTTGCGGGTATCGACGAACGAGGCCGGACCCTCCACCAGCTCCATGACCGCGATGTCGGCGGGCGCGCCGATCTGCAGCGTGCCGAGCTTCGGGGCGCGGTTGATGATTTTTGCCGGCGTCGACGTCGCCATCGTCACCACCTGTTCCAGCGAAAATCCCAGCGCCATGAACTTGCTCATGACGTTCGGAAGGTAGGGCATGCCAGGCGAATTGGCGGAATAGACGTGGATGTCCGAGGAGATGACGTCCGGCCCGGCGCCGCCGGGAATCGCCACTTCGGCGACCGTAAAATCGAAACTGCCGCCGCCATGGCCGACATCGAACATCACGCCGCGCTGCTTGGCCGCGAGTGCTGCCGGCAGCAGCTTGCCGTCCTGCACGATATTGGTGAAGACGCCGCCGATGTTCGGCGCGCCGGAATAGGCGTGGGTCAGCACGTCGCCGGGCCGCAGCAGATCGAGTATCCCGGACATCAGCTCCTTGCTCTCGACGCCGCCGATATGCACCATCATCTTGGCCGGCCAGCCGCACATCTCGCAGGCCCGGATCGCGCGCTTCAACGGCTCCAGACCGTGCTTGGCGATCACGTTCTCCGACATCCGCACCTTCACCCCGAGCAGGAAATCCTGGTTTTCCGCCAGCGCCATGGCGCAGGCTTCCATCTGGGCGTGATCGATGTTGTAGAGTTCGGCGACCGGGAATCCCGCCAGGCCGTGATTGGCAATGTGGACGAACGCATAGATCCGCGTCCGCGACTGCGCCACGATGTAGCGACGCAGTGCCGCGAGGTTGTTGACGCCGGCATCGCCGGCCGAAACCATCGTGGTCGTGCACTGAAACTGCGCCAGTTCGTCGGCGGGAATCCCGATCGATGAGCCGTAGGGATAAACGTGGCTGTGCAGGTCGATCAGGCCGGGCGTGACCAGTTTGCCCGATGCGTCCAGGGTCCTGGATGCGCGCGCGGCCGGAATTTCCGGTTCGATCGCCTCGATCATGCCCCAGCGAATGCCGATGTCGCGCTTTCCCCGCAGCGACTGGCTGGGATCGAGCACGTCGCCGCCCTTGATGACGAGGTCGAACTTGTCGCTCGGACCCATCGCGGCACTGGCCGTTGTGGTGAAACGCGGGGACAGCGCCGCGGCGGCCGCCCCCGTAAGCGCAAGGAAATTCCGGCGTGACAATGCGGACATGGCGAAGCTCCCCCTGAGGTTGTCTTTTTATCGCGGGATGATGCGCCGGACACAGGCGTTGCGCAAGCCGCGTCGATGATGGGCATTGGCCCACGTACAACGCTCGTTCGTCCTCACCACACGAGCGGACCATGCACGAATCCGCTAGTTGGCGCCTGTGAATGGTCGTTCAGAATTCCCGTTCGGTTCCGCCGGAACATTGCTCCGCATGTGCTGTTACATCCCCGCTCAACCCGGAGAACAGCATGAAGAAGTTTGCACTAATGATCGCGGCGCTCGCCACGATCTTCATCGCGGCGCCGTCGTCGAACGCCGATGCCCAGACCGTCGTTATCAAGCGCGGCGGCCATCATCACGGCGCCAGTCACAGGCACGGCGCGCGCGCCCATATGCACCGCCATCACCATCGCGGCTATCACCGCGGCCGGGGCCATGGCAGCAAGGTCATCGTGATCAAGAAGCAGCGCTATCGCAGCTATTGAGACGACAGGACAATGGCCCCGCAAGGGGCCATTCAGATTGATTACAAACCCCTCGTTTTTCGGAAGCGCCGAAAAATGAGGAGTTTTGATTCTGCTTTGTTCGCGACTTGAATCCGAGACGTTCCGTGAATTTGCCCTCTCCCGGCAGCACCGGGAGGTTTGTCAGCAGTCTGAATGGCCCCGCAAGGGGCCATTTTTCGTTTAGCCAAGCGCAATCTAACCATATCCTGGCGCACCGCGTCGCGATGCTCCTCGGGATGAGGAGTCTTTGCTCAATCCCACGCCGGCGCAAAGCCGGGATTGACGCATCGTCTGTCTTTCGGCAACGCGGCAATGGCCTTCATATCCTCGTCATCAAGCCCGATGTGCTGCGCATCGAGATTGGCCTGCTGGCTTTCCACCCGCGACGCCTTCGGGATCGCGGCGACGCCGTCCTGGTCGAGCAACCATTTCAGCGCCACCTGGGCCGCGCTGGCGCCATGCTTGCGGCCGATCGCCATCAGCGTCGGATCCGACGCCGCGCGGCCCTGCGCCAGCGGGCAATAGGCCACCAGCGGGATCGCCCTGGCGGCGAGATATCGGCGCAGCGGCGTCTGGTCGAGCATCACATGATATTCGACCTGGTTGCAGGCGATCGGCGCCTTGATGTCCTCGACCACGGTCTTGAGCAGCGCGATGTTGAAATTGGCGACACCGATGGCGCGGGTGAAACCTTCCTGTTTCAGCATCGTCAAGGTTTCGAACATCGCCGGAAGGTTCATGTTCTTCGCGGGCCAGTGCACCAGGTAGAGATCGACATGGTCGAGCCCGAGTTTCTTCAGGCTGGCATCGAACGCCCGTCGGATCGCGGCCGGCGCAAGGTTTTCGTTCCAGACTTTTGTCGTGACATGCAGGTCCTTGCGGGCCACACCGGATGCGGCGATGGCATCGCCAATGGGTTCTTCGTTGCCGTACATCTCGGCGGTGTCGATATGCCGGTAGCCGAGGCCGAGCGCGTTTTCGACCGCCGTGCGGCAGGCATCGCCCTGCAGGCGAAAGGTGCCGAGCCCAAGCCGCGGCAGGCTGATGCGCTGAGTTTGCAGATGTTCCATGGATGGCTCCTGCGGCGATGCCTTTTCAATGGGGGCGGTTGAGGAGAAATGGGCTGGGGGATAAACAAGGACATCGGGCCCGCTGTTTGATAGCCTGCCCGCCAGCCAAACTGCAAATCGGGATCGGGTTGCACAGCAATGAGAATGGGTAATGCGCTACAACGATGGCTGGATTCCCATGGCCTGCTTGCGATCGCCGCCGGGGTACTCGGCGTGATTACGGCGCTGTCCGTGCTGCTTGTGCTGGCCGGCTATCTGTTCGTGGCGCCCTGATCGCGGCTGAGCCCGATTACTTCCCGTTTCGTCACTTCCAGCTGCAGATGCCGCCGGACTTGCACGGCCAGGCCTGAATTCGGGTATCCGCCGCCTGCGCGTCGAGAGGATTGCTGCGCGGTCGCGCCAGCTGCGTGCGAGCCGCCCCGCGCGG
>NZ_JAUYAN010000234.1 GCF_030693485.1 Bradyrhizobium sp.
TGTTCTGTAATAGCGATGCAGTTCGGTTTCCTGCGAGCGATCGCCCCAGTCGAAATCCTTGTCGGCGCGGAACGACGGCGCGCGCCGCAGTTCCTCGTCGTCGATGTCGAGTTCGTAGGCTTCGAACCTGGTATTGTACGCGAGACGCGCCCACGGCAGCGGCAGCAGGTTGGTTCCCATGCCGAGGAACCCGCCGAAACCGAGGATGGCGTAGGACACCTTGCCGCTGATCTTGTCGATCATCAGCCTCTCGATGTGGCCGATCTTGTCGCCGTTCGGCCGTCGCACCGCAGTGCCCTCGACCCGGTCGCTCGCGATCAGCTGGTGCGGTTTGGTCATGACGTCGGTCATCATCATCCCTCCCTGGGTTGATGAAGGGAATTAACGCGATGCCCGCCCAGGTGTTCCCCTCTCAGGCCGCTCCCTGAGGCCGCTCCGTCAGGCCGCGAGGGCTTGCTGGTCCGAATGCGAGGCATCGTAGAAGGCCACCGCCTCGAACTTGTAGTCGCAGGCCTTGCAGTGCCAGAGATAAGAGATGCGACGCGGACCGTTCTCGGTCCAGTCGGGTGCCGCAATCGGCGCGCCGCACTGGGCGCAGGGATTCTCACGGGGCAGATAGCCGAAATCTCTTCGGGCCATGCGCGTCTCCCTTGTGGTCGTCCTCTGGATTGTTTGGGTGTCGCACGCAAATTGGACAGGATTGCTGTCGGATACGAACGCTGTGTTGATTATAATTGTTTGTGCAGGTGAAGGCTAATCACGATGATTTCACCCCTCCCCCTGGAGGGCTCATGGTGGGTAGGAAGCATCTCACTTCGCCCTGGGATCGACCGCCGGCCCGGCCGTATGCACGGCGCCGGGCTTACGCAGATGTATCGTGGCGATGTCATCGCTGTAGATCTTTTGCCAGCCATCGATGTGATCGAGCAGCCTGGTTGCCGCACTTTGCGTGCGCATCAGCGTCGCCTCGATCCTGTATTCCTCCAGCAGGCGGAACAGGTTTTCCGGCTTCATCAAGCCTGACGCCGCGTTGTGGTCGACGAAGAATTTCTCGCCGTACAATTCGGTGCGGCCGTCGATGAAGGTGGCGACGCCGTTGGCGATCAAATAGCCCCCGAAATCGTAATCGTTGAACACGCGCGACAGATTCAACTGCTTCAGCGCGGTCACCGCCGCGACCGGCGAGCCGCGGGTGTGCGGCTCGAAGCGATGCGCCGACGCATAGGCCATGGTTCCCGCCAGCAGCACGATGCCGACGCCCGCGAACAGCACGCCGCGCGGCGCGGTGTTTGCACCCGCCGGCTCGGCGCCGCCGATCTGCCGCGCCAGCGGAGCGGCGAGAACCAGCGGACCGAGCAGCGCCAGGATTTCGCCGGCGCGCGCTTGCGCCAGCGCCATGTGCACCAGTCCAAGCAGCAGCACGATGCGCAGCGGCGGCAGCCGGATGCCGCGATACAGCGCCAGCCCGATGCCGAGCAGCAGGCAGACCTCGAGCGCGCCGAGGCTGCCGAAATCGGCCGGCCGCCATTCCATGATCAGCGGCAGTGCGGCGCCGAGGCCGAGAATCTTTTGCGATGCCAGCAGTGCGTTCCAGCCGTAGGGCGTGCACCAGCTCACCAGCAGCGCCGCGACGCCGAACGCCAGCCAGCGCAGCAGCAGCGTTCGGCGCAGCCGCGCCTCCGCGCTCACCACCGCATCGAGCGCGATCGGGGCGATCAGCACCAGGCCGAACACAAACCCGCCATGCAGGTTGGCCCACAGCGCCATCAGCGGCAGCAGCCACAACGACGGCGCGCGGCGCCGGTCCGCCGCCGCGATCATGCCGCCGACCCACGCCACCATGACCGGCAGCGCCAGCACATGCGGCCGCGCCAACAGATGCGGCACCGTCAGCGCCAGCGCCGCGGCGATGAACACCAGCGTCGTGCTTTCGCTGAGACGCCGACTCAGGAATTTCGCCAGCAGCGCGAAGGTGGCCGATATCGCGCCGGCCGCCAGCACCACCGGACCGCTCCAGCCGAAGGCGGCATAGGCCTTGGCGTAGAGCACCTGCGCCAGCCACTGCGTCGAGATCCACGGCTGGCCGCGCATGGTGAAGGAATAGACGTCGATTTCCGGCACCGCGCGGTTGTCGATGATCCATTGCCCGACAGTGATCTGCCACAGCGTATCCGGATCGATCAGCAGACGGTTTCCGGCCAGCAGAAACAGCACATAGATGCCGGCGCCGACCCACAGCGGCAGCAGCCCGCGCAGCGGGCTCGCCTGCTCGGTGGCATGGCTAACGGACAAGGTCATGGACGCGGCCGATTTTGAGGGCTTTACCGCCCGATCGAAGCACGCCAGGGCATAATTCTTGGTAAATCCGCGTCCCCGAGGCGGGAACAAACCCCTGACAAAGCCGGGTTTTTGCCACATCGCCGCCCGGCGGTTGCAACATTCCGGGCTCTTAAACGTTCAACCCTGCAATCCCGCCCGTCCGAGGCCCTTCCCCGCATGAAACGTCTGTTGTCGCTCGCATGGCTCGCCGCCATGGCCGCCCTGCCATTTTCGCAATCCGCCCAGGCGCAGCGCGCCGACTATGAAGCCATGGTCGCCACCCACGCCAGCGCGAACGGAGTGCCGGAAGCGCTGGTGCATCGCGTGATCGTGCGGGAAAGCAAATACCGGGCGGATGTGGTCGGGCGCGGCGGCACCATCGGCCTGATGCAGATCAAGCTCGCGACCGCGCGCGGCATGGGTTACAGCGGCGACGCCGAGGGGTTGCGCGACCCCAACACCAACCTGACCTACGCGGTAAAATACCTTGCCGGCGCGTATCGCGCCGCCAATGGCGACGCCGATCGCGCCGTCGGCTACTACGCCGGCGGCTATTACTACGCGGCGAAGCGGCAGCGGCTGGCAGGGAGCCGGCACCAGCATGCCCAGGCGGTCGACGGCTTCCGGGACACCCGCGCGGAACAGGTTCCGATGCCGCAAGTCCGTGCAAAGCGCCAACGCGCGCGTTGACACCCAACGTTATCGGCTTACATTAGACCTGTTCCGAGGGGAGCTCCGATGAGGAGCTGAGATACCGCACGCTCGAACCTGATGTGCAGGGGAAAGACCGCGGTGACCCTTTGAACCTGATCCGGGTCATGCCGGCGAAGGGACAGGGATGTACCAGAGTTCGAAGCCACAGCGCGGGCCATTGCCCGTTGCGACCAGGGGGGATTCCCCCGTATCCGTCATCGGCGCCGGCATTGCCGGCGCGTGGCAGGCGTTGCTGTTCGCGCAGGCCGGCCACGCCGTCACGCTGCATGAGCGCAGCGACCAAGCGATGATGCTCTCCACCAGCCACTGGGCCGGCGGCATGCTGGCGCCCTGGTGCGAGAGCGAGGTCGCCGAACCTATCATCAGCCGGCTCGGCCTGAAATCGCTCGAACTGTGGCGGCGGGAATTGCCGGACACCCCGTTCAACGGCTCGCTGGTGGTGGCGCACAGCCGCGACCGCAACGATTACGAGCGTTTTGCCCGACTCACGGCCGGCCATCAGCGGCTCGACGCCAAAGCGCTGGCCGAGCTCGAACCCTCGCTGGAAGGCCGTTTTCGCGACGCGCTGTTCTTTGCCGACGAGGGCCATGTCGAGCCGCGCCGCGTGCTGCCGCAACTGCATCAGCGGATCATCGCCGCCGGCGGCACCATAAAATTCAACAGCGAACCGGCGCCCGACGAACTCGACGGCATCGTGATCGATTGCCGCGGCCTCGCCGCGCGCGACACCCAGCCGGAACTGCGCGGCGTCAAGGGCGAGTTGATCCTGATCGAAACCGACGAGGTTCAACTGGCGCGCCCGGTGCGGCTGATCCATCCGCGCTGGCCGCTCTATGTGATCCCGCGCGAGGATAACAGGTTCATGCTGGGCGCCACCTCGATCGAGGCCGAGGACACCGGCGTCAGCGTCCGCTCCGCGCTGGAGCTGTTGGGCGCCGCCTATGCGGTGCATCCAGCCTTCGCGGAAGCGCGGATCCTCGAATTCGGCTCCGGGCTGCGTCCCGCATTCCCCGACAACCTGCCGCGCATCGCGGTCGATGCGCAGCGCATCGCGGTCAACGGACTCTATCGCCACGGTTTCCTGATCGCGCCGGCGCTGGCGGAACTGACGCTGGCCTATGTCGAGCGCGGCCAGATCGACAATGAGGTGATGCGATGCGCGTGACCGTCAACGGCGAGCCGCGGGAGATTCTTGCCAGTCGCGTCGACGCGCTGCTGAGCGAGCTGGAGTATGAGGGAAACCATTTCGCCATCGCGCTGAATTACGACGTGCTGCCGAAGAGTAAATGGGCGGAGACGGCGCTTCAGGCCGGCGACGAGATCGAGATCATCACGCCGCGGCAGGGAGGGTGAGATAATGGCAAACTCTCTCTCCACGTCGTCCCTGCGAAGATAGGGCACTAACGCCATGCTGAACTTCTACGGCAAGACCTTCACCTCCCGCCTGCTGATCGGCAGCGCGCTGTATCCGTCGCCGGCGATCATGCAGAACGCGATCCGGGCTTCGGGCGCCGGCATCGTCACGGTGGCGTTGCGGCGCGAGGCTGCGGGCGGCAAGACCGGCGATGCGTTCTGGTCGCTGATCCGCGAACTCGATGTCACGGTATTGCCGAACACCGCGGGCTGCCGCAGCGTGCGCGAGGCGGTGACGACGGCAAAGCTGGCGCGCGAATTGTTCGGCACACCCTGGATCAAGCTCGAAGTGATCGCCGACAACGACACGCTGCAGCCCGACGTGGTCGGGCTGGTCGAGGCCGCCGGCATCCTGATCAAGGACGGCTTTGAAGTGTTCCCCTATTGCACCGAGGATCTTTCCGTCGCGATGCGGCTGGTCGATGCCGGCTGCAAGGTGGTGATGCCATGGGCCGCGCCGATCGGCAGCGCCAGGGGCATTACCAACCGCGACGCGCTGAAACTGCTGCGCGACCGGCTGCCCGACATCACGCTGGTGGTCGATGCCGGCCTCGGCGCGCCGTCACACGCCGCGCAGGCGCTGGAGCTCGGCTACGACGCCGTGCTGCTCAACACCGCCATCGCCAAGGCCGCCGACCCCGTAGGGATGGCCAACGCATTTCGATCAGGCGTCGAGGCTGGGCGAACCGCTTACGAAGCGGGCCTGATGGAAGCCCGCGACTTCGCCTCCCCTTCAACCCCTGTCGTTGGGACACCGTTCTGGCATGCCGTATCCTGATAAATTCTATCCCGTCGTCGACACCGTCGCCTGGGTGGCGCGGCTGGCGCTGCTCGGCGCCGGCACCATTCAGCTGCGCGCCAAGGATCTGAACGATTCCGAGGCGCTGCAGATGGTCACCGACGCGCTCGAAGTCATCAAGGGCACGCAGGCAAAACTCGTGGTCAACGACTACTGGCGCGCCGCGATCGTGGCCGGCGCAAAACATCTGCATCTCGGCCAGGAAGATCTGGTCGATGCCGACCTCGCGGCGATCCGCGAGGCCGGGCTGACGCTGGGGATTTCGACCCATGACGACGAAGAGCTTGCAACTGCGCTCCGCGCCGAACCGGATTACATCGCGCTCGGCCCGATCTTCCCGACCACGCTGAAATCGATGCGTTTCGCGCCGCAGGGCATTCCAAAAATCACCGAATGGAAGAAACGCATCGGCGCCATCCCGCTGGTGGCGATCGGCGGCATCAAGCTGGAACAGGCCGCGGCGATTTACGCCGCCGGTGCCGACAGCATCGCCGTCGTCAGCGACGTCACGCAAAATCCCGACCCCGACGCGCGGGTGCGCGCGTGGCTGGGGCTGCACGTGGAGGCGGCGTGATGAGAGTTTGCCGAGAGACCCCCACCCCTGCCCTCCCCCGCAAGCGGGAGAGGGAGCGCAGTGTGCGGGTTTCCCCCATCTCGCGCTTACGAGACAACGCACGGCGGATCCCTTCTTCCCTCTCCCGCTTGCGGGGGAGGGTGGCGCACGCGTCAGCGCGCGACGGGTGGGGGCCCGCTTCGCACACCACGAAATTACAAATCAGAAACTCCACAGGAGGATAGGCCATGAACATCCGCTCCAACCCCGACACCACGTTGCCCGCCGTCACCACCGGCCCGCTGCCGTCGTCGCGAAAAATCTTCGTCACGCCCGACGAGGCGCCGGACCTGCGCGTGCCCATCCGCGAAATCATTCTCAGCAAGGGCGCCGGCGAGCCGGACCTGCCGGTCTATGACACCTCCGGCCCCTACACCGATCCAGCCGTCACCATCGACGTCAACGCCGGCCTCGCCCGCGGCCGCATCGCCTGGGTCAAGGAGCGCGGCGGCGTCGAGGAGTATCAGGGCCGCGACATCAAGCCGGAAGACAATGGCAATGTCGGCGCCTCGCATGCGGCGAAATCGTTCACCGCGCATCACAAGCCGCTGCGTGGCGTCGGTGATCACATGATCACGCAGCTGGAGTTCGCCCGCGCCGGAATCATCACCAAGGAGATGATCTACGTCGCCACCCGCGAAAATCTCGGCCGCAAGGTGCAGCTCGAACGCGCCGAGGCCGCGATCGCCGATGGCGAGAGCTTTGGCGCCGCGGTGCCGGCCTTCGTCACCCCGGAATTCGTCCGCAGCGAGATCGCGCGCGGCCGCGCCATCATCCCCTGCAACATCAACCACGGCGAACTCGAGCCGATGATCATCGGCCGCAACTTCCTCACCAAGATCAACGCCAATATCGGCAACTCCGCGGTCACCTCATCGGTCGAGGAAGAGGTCGACAAGATGGTGTGGGCGATCCGCTGGGGCGCCGACACCGTGATGGACCTATCGACGGGCCGCAACATCCACACCACGCGCGAATGGATCCTGCGCAATGCGCCGATTCCGATCGGCACCGTCCCGATCTACCAGGCGCTGGAGAAATGCGACGGCGATCCGGTCAAGCTGACCTGGGAGCTCTACAAGGACACGCTGATCGAGCAGTGCGAACAGGGCGTCGACTACTTCACCATCCACGCCGGCGTGCGGCTGCCCTACATCCACCTCACCGCCAACCGCGTCACCGGCATCGTGTCGCGCGGCGGCTCGATCATGGCGAAGTGGTGCCTGGCGCATCACAAGGAAAGCTTCCTCTACACAAACTTCGAGGAAATCTGCGACCTGATGCGCAAATACGACGTGTCGTTCTCGCTCGGCGACGGCCTGCGCCCCGGCTCGATTGCGGATGCCAACGACCGCGCGCAATTCGCCGAACTGGAGACGCTCGGCGAGCTCACGCAGATCGCCTGGAAGAAGGGCTGCCAGGTCATGATCGAGGGCCCCGGCCACGTGCCGCTGCACAAGATCAAGATCAACATGGACAAGCAGCTCAAGGAGTGCGGCGAAGCGCCGTTCTACACCCTGGGCCCGCTGACCACCGACATCGCCCCGGGCTACGACCACATCACGTCAGGCATCGGTGCTGCCATGATCGGCTGGTTCGGCTGCGCCATGCTGTGCTACGTCACGCCGAAGGAGCATCTGGGTCTCCCCAACCGCGACGACGTCAAGGTCGGCGTCATCACCTACAAGATCGCCGCGCACGCCTCCGATCTAGGCAAGGGCCACCCCGCCGCCCAGCTGCGCGACGACGCCCTGTCCCGCGCCCGCTTCGACTTCCGCTGGGAAGACCAGCTCAACCTCGGCCTCGACCCCGAAACCGCGCGCAGCTACCACGACGAGACGCTGCCCAAGGACGCCCACAAGGTCGCCCATTTCTGCTCGATGTGCGGCCCGAAATTCTGCTCGATGAAGATCACCCAGGACGTGCGGGACTACGCCGCGACGCTGAACGACCCCGACAAGCGCGCGGTGGCGGGCGGAAGTGTGGGGATGACGATGTCGGGCGTGATCGAGGACGGCATGGCGACGATGTCCGCAAAATTCAAGGAGATGGGCGGGCAGGTTTATCTGGATGCGGAGAAGGTGAAGGAGAGTAATCGGGTGTTGTGAGGGGGAATGCTCTCTCCACGTCGTGCCCGGGCTTGACCCGGGCATTCAATCTGGAATCGACAGCGCAACCAGCGATTGCCAGTATCAGACCATGCCAATCTAAGCTGCTGGAGTATTACAGATAAGACTGGATGTCTAAACCGCCTTGACGGCACGATACCCAGTCAGGTGACGGAGTCTTGCTTGAATGGATAAAGACAGCCGACTCCTATCCGACATTAGCAAACGGAACTGGTCACGTGCTCCGTCGTCGTCGGGATCGAGAAGACTCCACCCAAAATCAATAAGATCGCTATCTGACAGATCCTTAAACGATTTGTATAAGCGCGCAAACAACTCTTGCTTAAATGGCACCGCAAAATCGTCGTCTTCATTCTCAAGCAAAAAGTCCACGATCTCTTGAGCTATCTCCAAATTTGGCGCGAATCTATGCGTTGAATCAAACGCCTTCATGAAAAGATGAGGATCCCACGTACAAAGAACGTCGAAAACGTTCGTTTCCATCAGCTCTTCTACTGTTTCTTCCAGTTCTCTATCAAATTCGCTCTTCAGATACTTATCTAAAATAAGACTAACGAGCCTGCCACTTATGGGAGACGGCGCCCGCTCGTAAATCGTAAGCTTCCTGATAAACTCCTTTCCCAAAATATAAATAAACTCGTCATAGCCAAACTTACTCTCGTATATAATAAACAGATACGGCCAGCGGTCGCTGTCCTTGAAACCGGCATCTCGCAGAAGCTCATGCGCCCTGCGTTTACCGATCGACTCGAACTCGCGAAATATTTCATCAGCCGTAACGGCAGGCGACACTTCCGGTTTCGCCGCCTGCCAAATGCCGTCGACCAAAGAAACCAGCGAGGTCTCAGTAGATATAAAGGAGAGTCTGGACGCCTTATCTATCTCAAGAACCTTTGCCGCTTCAGATATCGCCCGAACCGCTCTCGGCCGGTCCCGATTCGCGAAAAATCGTGCAAGTTGCAAGTCAGCAAAAGGCTTGGCTTCAAATTCTTTGAAGGCCGCGTTGACTTCCGCTTCGCTACCTACATCGACAGACACTAGTTGCTCGTCGAGCCAAAAGAACAGAAATGGAAAAACGTCGCCTAGCGAATACGAACCAAAATGATCCTCGCATCGACGAAAATGAAATCTATCGATTATAACGGGGAAAAATTGAATTATAGACAGTTCCTTAT
Organism: Bradyrhizobium sp.; assembly: GCF_030693485.1. Lineage (GTDB taxonomy): Bacteria > Pseudomonadota > Alphaproteobacteria > Rhizobiales > Xanthobacteraceae > Bradyrhizobium. The sequence goes on from NZ_JAUYAN010000234.1 coordinate 9,163, forward strand.
CGACGGCGACAGTGAAGAGCATGTTCGAGCGATCCGCTTTGAACGCCGGAAAACCGACATCCTGATCAGCTTCTGTAAGAAAATAGGCGCCAACCAATGTGTACATGAATCCCTCTAAAAGAATTTCTTCCTGCGGAAGAAATCGTAGAGCTTTTCGTAAATTATCCCATAATATAGATTCGGGTTTAACGGATGAACTTGATAGGAAATCAGTTGAGCTCCCAAATCTCTAAAATATTTCGTGACCTTTGCATCTAAGAAATATGGCTCGGGCAACACTACCGCGAGTAAATCTTTCTTTTTTAGCATTTTGTCTGCTGTAAATTGAACTTCAATCGTAAATCGACGATCATCAATCTTCTTGTACTCGGTCGACGCATCCGGCGGTTTGCCCGTTTTTATTATCAGCCGATGCAGCGCGCGAACTTCCGTATCAAAAACGCCTAATGAATATTTTCCGGCGAATGCATCCTCGTCAGGTGTCTTTAGCCGAAAATAATTCGCCGGACTGCCAAAGAACGTACCTATAACGCGAGCAGGAGCATCTGGAGTCGAGACCACGTCAAAACTATCACGATTCATCATTTGAATGAAGGACGGGAATAGCTTCTTCTCGAACCCACCGCTATCAAATGGAAAGATCCTTTTTGCGTTGGCAACGTCATAAGAGAAAACAAAGCAAATCGGCAACTCCCATTCGGCTGCCTCCGCAGATAGCTCCTTCTTGTAGGCTGGCCGTCCTACGAAAAAATAATTTAGCTGCTCTTGGAAGACATCGCAAAACCTCGTCGATATTGCCGATGCCGCCATGATTCCTTCTAAATTGTAAGACTGACAGGTATGCAGAAGCGGGAGGGGCTTACCCTTCACCGCTGAGTTTCTCTTCAGAAAATCGGCAAGCGTTGACAACGACCATCTCCAAAGAAACACGTGTCTAGGCAAGATATTCTAGGGATGCGATCAATTCACTTACAGGTTGTACGACAATCGAATAGATAACGCAATTGCGCCGCAGCCCATGGGGATCATCGCAGATGGGTTGAGCCTTTCCCATCGGAAGCCGCTATCGTCGGGATAGAAAAAGGATACACTCGGTTTGGAAAAACTCCCCGACCAACTCCAGCCCCACCTGCGACTCGTCTTCGTCGGCACCGCCGCCGGCCAGCGTTCCGCCGAGACGGGCCACTACTACGCTGGTCCCGGCAATCGCTTCTGGCGCACCATCCACGAGGTCGGCATCACGCCGCGCCGCTACGCGCCGCATGAATTTCCCTCGCTGCTGAAACTCGGCATCGGCTTCACCGACGTCTGCAAGCTCGGCGCGGGAATGGACCATCAGGCACTCAAATTTCCCGTCGATATCCCGGCTTTCCGCGACAAGATGCTGCGCTACCGGCCTGACACCATCGCCTTCACCAGCAAGAAAGCCGCGAGCCTGTTCTATTGTAGGCCGACGAAGGCGGTGGCGCCGGGGCGGCAGCAGGCCGAGGGCGATTTTCCTGTCGTGTTCGTGCTGGCCTCGCCATCCGGCGCGGCGACGCGCACCTGGTCGGTGCAGCCATGGCGGGAACTGGCGGAATGGGTTAGGGAGCCGTATGGGTTGAGCCGTTGCGGAACCCATCGCATGTGACGATTGCCCTTAACGGGTTTCGCTTCCCCCTTCGACGGCTTGAAGTTCGGCGGACGCGGACGCGCCGCGTCGTCGATCCTGTCCTTGTCGAGGGCCATGGTGAAGCTCCTGCTGCCGGTGGCGCGCCATCGCATTCGCGATGCCGCCGGACGCAGTTGGAGATTCTCCGGCACCGGCCGCGCCAGGGCAGGCGTCTCGACAACCCGCCTCGCCGCAATTATCCTCACCGCTATGGATGTCATCCACGGTTGAGGTCCGACATGGCGACGAATGACACCTTCATCCTGCGCGCCGGGCTTGCCGGCAAGATGTCGGTTTACCGCGACATCGAAATCGAGCCGTCAAAATCGCTCTACCGGTTTGCCGAGGCCATCGTGACGGCATTCGGTTTCGACTTCGATCATGCCTTCGGGTTTTACAGCGGGCTCAAGCCCGCCACGATGATGCGCACGCTGCCGCAATACGAACTGTTCGCCGATATGGGCGATGCCCGGCCGGGCGTCGCCGGCGTCAAGAAGACCAGGGTCGCACAGGCGTTTCCGGAGATCGGACACACCATGATGTTTCTGTTCGACTACGGCGACGACTGGTACTTTCGCGTGAGCCTGAAAGCGAAGGGCACGAAGCTGGCGAAGGTCCGGTACCCACGCGTGGTCGCGACACGCGGCGATGCGCCTCCGCAATATCCCGATCCCGACGACATCGACGAAGAGGATGGGCCAACTTACGGAATCAATCCGCTGACCGGTGAGAAGATCTGGATTCGCCGCTGACATCTGGTGAGGCAAGCTTCAATCCGTACCGGCGCAGCGCTGACGCGCCGCTCGCCGGCTACTTCCGGGCTGCGAAGCTCACACTACGAAACTCGGACGTCGTCCCTGCGAAAGCAGGGACCCATAACGCGTTGTGCTCTCGTTCGAGCAAGACGGATGATGCACACTTCGCCCAACTCTCTCCGGTGGCTATGGGTCCCTGCTTTCGCAGGGACGACGCCGAGAGAGCATTCGCAGCGATTGCCCCTATGGTTTCGCTTTCGCGCTCGACCCACTGGCCCTTCACACATTCTCAACCATAACGGGACGTGAGCCCGAACCGAACAGGTGTCCGCACATTGTCCCGGCAACAAACGGATGGAGCACGGCATGAGCGAAGCGGTCCTTATTCTTCCCAACATGCGCGGCGGCTGCGCCACGGTCGGCAACACGGTGCACACGCTGTTTCGCGTCAGCGGCCGGCGCCCTCGTCCCATGGCGCGCCCGGACGACGGACCGGCTATCGTGGAAACCCGGCACCGTGACGGCGGCACGGATGCTGCGACGGGTTAAGACTTCAAACGACGGCGCAGCGAACGGCTTCGTATCGTGCGCTGGGTCGCGCCGCGACAATGCGGAGCTGTGTCCTCACGCTGTTTGACAGTCGAATCTGAAACTCACGCCACACGTCGTCCCGGACAAGTGAGCGCCAGCGAACGCCGATCCTGGACCCATACCGCGTTGTGCTCCCGTTCGAATGAGATGGGTGACGCAGCCTTCGCCCAACTCACGCCGGTGGCTATGGGTCCCTGCTTTCGCAGGGACGACGCGGAGGGAGCATGGCGCAGCGAGACAACGCCGCCCCCTACTTCAGCGTGATCGCAAGTCCGCTGAGATCCACATTCGCCATCAGCCCGGTCTGGCGGCCCGACAGTTCCAGCACCGCGCCCTTCTGGTTGGTCAGCACGATGGCGCGGGCGCCGCTGCCGACGGCGAGGCCGGCGCCGGCCGCGCCATAGACGCCGGCGACGTCG
>NZ_JAUYAN010000236.1 GCF_030693485.1 Bradyrhizobium sp.
ACGCAGCTTGAATTCGCCGCCCGGTTAGGGGTGCCGGTCGAGACCATCCGAAATTGGGAGCAGGGCAAACGGATGCCGCGCGGACCGGCGAGGGCGCTTCTCGCCGTCATCGCCCACGCGCCGGACACCGTGTTTGCCGCCCTCGCCAAGGTCTAATCGAGATCTGGTTCGAGCGCCGATCCGAACCGGAACCTGCCACGGCGATGTTGGCAGCGCGCTCGCCAAGGAACATAATGGGCTTTGATCGGCTTGAGTAAGCGCGATGCATTTAATCGAAGCCAACGGCGCCAGCATCCCCGCGATCGGGCTAGGCACCTGGGAACTGCGGGGGCGAACCTGCGCGCGCCTGGTCGAGCAGGCGCTCCGGCTCGGCTATCGCCATATCGACACCGCGCAGGTCTATGAGAACGAGCGTGAGGTCGGCGAGGGCCTGCGCGCGTCGCGGGTCCGGCGCGAGGATGTGTTCGTGACCACCAAGGTCTGGACCACGCATTTCGCGCCGAACGATCTGGAACGGTCTACCCGGGAAAGCCTGACCAAGCTGCGGCTGTTCGAAGTCGACCTGTTGCTGCTGCACTGGCCCAATCCGCAGGTGCCGCTGTCGGAGACGATGGGCGCGCTGGCGCATGTCAAGAAACTCGGCCTGGCCAGGCATATCGGCGTCTCGAACTTCACCGTCGCCCTGATCGACGAGGCCGTCGCCGCTTGCCCGGAGCCGCTAGTATGCGATCAGGTCGAATACCATCCTTATCTCGATCAGGCCAAGGTGAAGGACGCCTGCGCGCGTCACGGCATGGCCGTCGTCGCCTATAGTCCGGTCGCGAAGGGCCGCATCAGGGGCGACGAGACCCTGACCAGGATCGGGCAGGCGCATGGCAAGACCGCCGCGCAGATTTGCCTGCGCTGGCTGGTGCAGCAGAATGTCGCCGCGATCCCGCGAACCTCGAGAATCGAGCGGCTGTCGGAAAATATCGAGATCTTCGACTTCGTGCTATCCGATGACGAAATGGGCCAAATTTCCGCGATGGCCAATGCCAAGGGCCGGCTGACCGATTACGCTTTCGCGCCGAAATGGGATTGAAGCGATTGCGCCGGACCGATATTCCCCCGGGAAGAGCGGTCAGTTTTGCGGGGGAACAGGCGCGCGCTATAATGCCTTGGGCTAATCGACAGGTTGATCCAGTCAGGTGGAACCAGCTCAAGCCATACGCTCAGGTATTGCAGCATCAGCGATTGCTCATCTGTCGGTCCTGACACTGGTGCTGTTGTTCAGCGAGGTGAATCCGTTCGGTTCGGCGACCGCCGATCCGGTCGCGGTCGATATCGTGACATCGGAAGAACTCGCGGAGAAGAAACCGGAGCCCGTCCCGGCGCCCGAGACCAAGCCTGCCTTCGACCTTCTCACGCAGTCCGCCCCTTTGATCTCGTCAGCCGCGGCGCCAGCCTCCACACCGCAGGCGGCAGCACAAAAGGCGGCGCCCCCGTCACCGCCAGCGCCCGCCGCCCAGAAGGCGGCAGCGCAGCCGCCGTCAAACCCGCCGCCGCCTGCCTATGCTGCCCCCCAGCCTGATCTGTCCATCAAGTACAATGTGATGCTCGGACTGCCGCCGAATCTGTCTCCGGATCTGCCGCCGGCGGGATCAGGCGAGCGGGCCGGCGAGCCCTTCGATGCTCCCGCATCGACGCAGGCGGACATCGCGTCCAGCCTCGTCGCGGAATTCCGGCGGCATCTCAGGACATGTCTAAAACTGCCGCCATCGATCAAGCCGTCGGACAGGCTCAAGATCAAGTTGCGGGTTTTCATGACGATCGAGGCCAGGCTCGCGGCGGAGCCCGTTCTGATCGAGGCCAGCGCGTCGCCAAAAGGGCCGGCCCTGATGCAGGCAGCGATCGGCGCGCTGCAGGGCTGTCAGCCTTACGCGATGTTGCCGTCGGACCGGTACGGCGAATGGAAAGTGCTCGATCTCGGCTTCACGCCGCAGGATTTCGGGGCTAGCTAGCTCCCCATCGCCCGCCAGGCGTTGGAGGCGAACTGCCGGCGCCAGGTGACGATCACCACCGCTGCCGTGGTGACGAACAGCACCCAGGGGCTGACGAACCAGCCGAGATAGCCGAGCGCAAAGAAGAACGCGCGCTGGCCGCGGTTGAAATGCCGGCCCGCGGCTTCGAACAGTCTCGTGGTGCGGATCACATGGACTTCCGCTTCCGGGGTGTCGCGTTGCTCGACCGGCGGCATCGCACCGAGCAGAATCGAGACGTAGTTGAACAGCCGGTACGACCAGGCGAATTTGAAGAATGCGTAGACGAAAATCAGGATCAGCCCGACGCATTTGATTTCCCACAGCGCCGGGGACGGCGTGAGGTCGATCGGCAGGGCTCCCAGTACGGCCAGCGCCTCGTTGGTCGCCCGCAGCAGCGCCAGCGCGCCGCCGACCGCGATCAGGCTGGTGGAGGCGAAAAATGCCGTGCCGTTCTGCAGCGCGCCCATGATCTGCATGTCGACCATGCGGGCCTCGCGGTCGAGCATGCGCCGGACCCAGACCTCGCGGTAGACGTTCATGCGCGCCGACAGGCTGTCGCGCCCGTAGGCGGTATGCTCCAGGGTGATGGCATACACCGTCCATTCCAGGACGAAGAAGCCGATCGCCAGAATGTCGACCCAATATGCAGCCATGTTTCATCCTCTGGGGCCAAAGAAGGCTGCCACGCATGATCCATCGCGGCAACCGGCGCGATGGCGGATCGGCCGGTTGAACCGTCGCCGAGCGCAATGGCAAGGTGAGCGGCCAACAACAGGATTGCTTCGAAATGGCCTTGAAACTGGTAATCGGCAACAAGAACTATTCGTCATGGTCGATGCGGCCGTGGCTGGCGCTGCGTGCCAGCAATATCCCTTTCGAAGAGATTTTCATTCCGCTCTATACCGACAATGCCGCCGACAAGAACCGGATCCTGAGTTTCTCGCGTGCGGGCAAGGTACCGGCCCTGATCGACGGCGACATCACGATCTGGGATTCGCTGGCCATCATCGAATATCTGGCCGAGCAGTTTCCGGAAGCCGGGCTGTGGCCGGAAGATCGCGCGCGCCGCGCGCATGCGCGCTCGATTTCGGCGGAGATGCATTCCGGCTTCATGGCGCTGCGCAACGAATGCGGCATGAACCTGCATCGTCCGGTCGGCGCCATCGAGCTGTCGGCCGACGCCCGCGCCGATGTCGCGCGCATTGAGGACATCTGGACCGAATGCCGCGAACGCTGGGGAACGTCGGGCCCGTTCCTGTTCGGCGCATTCTGCGCCGCGGATGCCATGTTTGCACCTGTCGTGCACCGGTTTCGCACCTATGCGATCGCTGTGGCGCCGCAGGCGGCGAGCTACATGGAGACGATGATGGCATTGCCCGCCTTCGCGGAATGGACCCGCGCCGGCCTCGCCGAAACCCGTGTGATCGAGAAGTTCGAGACGATGTGAGGCGGGGAATTACGAACCGGCGGGGCCCGTCGGGATGACACGTTCCGTGCGTGGAAAGGCCCCATCGCCGGTTCCAAATGGCAATCGGTGATGTTATTCAGGTACCGGCAAAATGACAACTATCCTTCTGAAAAACCTGCAAAATGTGCGCGTTTGCCATGCGCTGACGCGACTCGCCAATTCGGCCAGCCCTGTGCTATCTTACCACAGGGATTTCAGTAGGCCGAAGCCAGAGGGACCGTGGGCTTGGCCGACGTTTTGCGTGATGGAGAGGGCGTTGAAGCACAAATTCACCGTTGGAGAGACTGTCTATTTTACTGCCAGCAACGTTGCCCGTCCGGCCGCCAGTGGCACCTATGAGGTGATCCGGCTGCTGCCGACCGATGGCGATGACTGCCAGTATCGGATCAAGAGTTCGACGGAGGCTTTCGAACGGGTGGCCAAGGAAAGCCAGCTCGACCTCTCCTGAGCAATTCTCGTGCGTCGCGGCCGGGTTCGGCAGTTCTGCTCCGCTCGCCGTCAAAACGCCCCGTTCGCGGAAATAGTCTGCGCAAGTTGAATGCGTCAGGATCAGCATTCAGCTTTCGCTGTGTGCGACTGCTGCTGCGTTGAGGGACACCTCGCATGAACTGGGACTGGGCTTCGTCGCTGGAGCAATTCTGGCACTCGCCGGCCTTTCCGATGTGGCTGACAATGGCCACAGCCGGATTCTTCGGGATCATCGTGCTCATCATGGTGTTGCGCGCCGAGAAATCGGTCGCCAACGCCATGCTGGCCGTCATCACGGCGCTGGCGATCGGCGTCACTGGCGCAGCGACGCTTCGCGGGTTCGGTCCGGACAGCCGCGATGCATCCGGCGAAACCAGGTCCTCGTCGGCCGTCAACGCCGCACTCCCGGCCTTGTCCTGCATCGACGATCTGGCCGGCGAAGCCGTGCTGACGGCTTGCGAGAAGGCGTTGTTCGGTTCCGCCGAAGCCACCGCCGCGGCGCTGTCCTATGCATCGGCTCAAATCACGCGGCTGACGAGTTTCGGCGACGCCGCGTCCGCCAAGCTGACACCCGAGTTGCAGGCGCTGCGCCGTGCCGTCGAGCGCGACCGCTATGGCTTGATGGCCTATGTGCTGCTGGCGCGCGATCGTTGCACGCAGTCGGATTGCGCCGCGTTCCGGTCGGTGACCAATCGCCAGCAACTGGTGTCGAACATGGATGAGCGAGTCTATGACGGCCTGGTGATGCGTTACTCCGCGTCATGGAACGCACCGGCGCCGATGGCGGCAGCCGCGCCGGTGGCGGCGCTCGCGCCGACGATGCCCACCGGGAAGCCCACCACTGCCGATTTTCCATCGGCGGCCTCGACCCCGCCGGTCAATATCATGACGCCCGAGCCGGGGACCACCGCGGCGCCGGCGGCGCCGCGCGCGCCGGCCCTGGCCAATGCACCGCTGCCGTCTCCGCGTCCGGCAGCCACCACAACGACTACGGCGACCGCGCCCGCACCACCGGCAGCACAAACCGCGGCCAAGAAGCAGCCTGCACCGAAGTCCTCACGCGCTGGTCCGGTTCAACTTGCGCCCGCCGCCGAAGACGAGTGATGCTTCCAAAATCCGTCGCCGGGCGCTAAACGTCACGGCATGCCACTTCATCTCATCAAGCTTTGTGTCGGCTGCGAATCCGTTAGGGAACTCAAGGGCTGGGTCGCCGAGCGCATGGCGACGGCCAGGAAAAAGGGCCTGCCGCTTCATCATATTCACGTCACCCGGATGATGCCGAAACGTGGCGACGAAATTGTCGCGGGCGGCTCGCTCTACTGGGTGATCCGCGGCGAAATCGCGGCGCGGGAAAAAATCATCGCGATCGAACCGTTCCGCGACAAGGACGGCATCGGACGATGCCGGCTGGTGATGCAGCCGAAAGTGATCGCGGTGTCGCCGCGACCGATGCGGCCGTTCCAGGGCTGGCGCTATTTCACGCCGGATTCGGCGCCGCCCGATCTCGGCAAGGCCGCCGCCAGCGTTGCCGCGATGCCGGAGCCGCTGCGCCGCGAGTTGCGCGATCTCGGGCTGCTCTAAATTCAGTTCGGGCCCCCCGGTTTGTGGAGAACGTCCACTCACCGTCTCGATCGGCGTCATTTGAAGTTGCGCGTCGCAAGCCGGAAACCTGGTCTTTCTCGCCGGTGCTCGGCCGTCGATGACAGGCGCCTAAACCCCGATGTTATCGATCAGCCGGGTCTTGCCGAGCCTGGCCGCCACCAGAATGCGCACCGGGCCATCCTTCGCCGCAGCGATCGGCGCCAGCGTTTCGGCATGCCGGGCCTCGAAATAATCCAGCACAAGACCGGCGTTCGCGATCAGTTCGGCGCCGCCGGCCATCGCGGTCTCGACATCGTCGCCGGCGCGCAGGCGCTGGGCGCTTTCCTTCATGGCACGGTACAGCACCGGCGCCACCTGGCGTTCCGCAGACGTGAGGTAGACGTTGCGCGAGGACATCGCGAGGCCGTCGCGCTCCCGCACCGTCCGCGATCCCATCACCTTGACACCGAGGTCGAGATCGCCGGCCATTTGCGCCACCACCCGCAACTGCTGGAAATCCTTTTCGCCAAAGATCGCGAAATCCGGCCTGACTTGCGTGAACAATTTGCCGACGACCGTGGCGACGCCGCCGAAGAAATGCGGCCGGAAGCGGTCTTCCAGTCCCGCAATGGCCGGACCCTCCGGCACGATCCGGGTGGCGAAGCCTTCGGGGTACATGACCTTGACGTCCGGGTTCCAGATCAGGTCGACATCTTCAGCGGCGAGCTTGCTGACATCGGCCTTCCAGGTACGCGGGTACGATCCGAAATCCTCCGTCGGTGCGAATTGCGCGGGGTTCACGAAAATCGAGACGATGACCTTCCTGGCGCGCCGTTTCGCCAGCCGGACCAGCGACACATGGCCGTCATGGAGCGCTCCCATGGTCGGCACCAGCGCGATGGTGGCTTTTCTGGCACGAAGGCCGTCGAGGGTGCGTCGCAATGCAGGGACCGTGCGGACGATCATGGGACTTCGCGACATCTGGGCTCGATCTGTCGGGGTCGGGGAGGCCGCAGCTTCCGACGCGGCGGCGGGAGGCCGATCATATCAAGGCGGGGGCTTCGTCGCCAAGCGCTTCGCCGCCGGATGAGGTGGGGCTGCCCAAAAGTTATCCACCAAACGTGCGCTCGATCACAGACGCCATCGATCCCGGCATGCGATTCATGATTAAGGCAGGCCGCCAGCGATTTCGGGGTGTTATCACGCATTTCACTTGACCGCGGTCGCACGGAATTTGAAGATATCCACAGGGGCTGAAGTATGTTGGTGCAGACCAGTCAGGGGCAGTCGGGCTCGGCGCATGTAGTCGTGCTGGGCAACGAGAAGGGCGGATCGGGAAAATCCACCACCGCCCTGCACATCGCTGTCGCTCTGATGAAAGCCGGCCAGCGCGTCGCCACCATCGATCTGGATTGCCGCCAGCAAAGCTTCACCCGCTACATCGGGAACCGCAGCGCATGGGCGCGTCGCACCGGGCTCGGTCTCGAGATCCCGATGCATCGCTGCATCAAGCTCGGCGAGACCATGCAGATCGCCGACAATGAGACGTCCGAGTTCCAGCAATTCATGGACGCCGTCAGCGCGGTCGAGCGCACCTTCGATTTCATCGTGATCGATACTCCGGGATCGGACAGCTACCTGATGCGCCTCGCGCACTCGATGGCCGACACGCTGGTCACGCCGATCAACGACAGCTTCCTCGACTTCGACGTGCTGGGGACCGTCGACCCCGCCACCTATTCCGTGACCGGCGAGAGCCATTATGCGGAGATGGTGCGGGATACCAGGCGCAAGCGCCGCCAGCTCGACGGCGCCACCACCGACTGGATCGTCGTTCGCAACCGGCTATCGATGCTGGGATCGCGCAACAAGCAACTCGTCGCCGACGGTCTCAAGGAGTTGTCCTTCCGGCTTGGCTTCCGCTCGATCGATGGCTTTGCCGAACGCGTGGTGTACCGCGAGTTCTTCCCGCGCGGGCTGACCGCGCTCGACGACCTCGACGAGGCGACACTCGGCACCCGCCCCAGTCTCGGCCATGTGACGGCTCGCGAGGAGGTGACGAGCCTGCTGCGGCAATTGAAGCTGCCGCTGGACGAGCGCGGCCGCCGCCGCGCCGCCAACCGGGCCGAATGGTTCACCCAGGTCGACAAGCCGCTCGAGGTCCACGACATCCTCGGTGCCTGAGCCCAGTGGTGGGCAGTTACCGGTGTCTTCAGTGGCTTGATTCGCAGGCCCAGCCTGGAGGTTTGCCTGTGCGGAACCTAACGCCCCCTGGTCCGTTTTTACTGAGCCTTTACCGTAGAAATGAACCTGACGTTGAGTTGCGACGTCCGACAGTGTGAGAACGCGCTGTGGGTTCCCGACTGTGCAGATGCACAAAAAGACGTTGCAGCGCACAACGAACAGGCGGCGAATTCACAACTTTTGGTCTTCCTGTCAACTCGCCGTGACATATATCATGGACAAGGGAACGCAGAGTCCCGAACAATGGAATACGGCCCTAGAGGGTGCGCCGAGGACGAACATGAAACGTGGAATTCTCGTTCTGCTTTCGCTGAGTGTTCTGGTTGCGGTCGGTTACTTCACCGCAAGCAAATGGGCGATCCGTCATGAGACGGTGACGTTCATCGATCCCGCGCGCGGCAACCGTCCGGTCGCGGTCGCGATCGCCGTGCGACGCGACAAGGAGATGCAGGCCAATGCCGGGATGATCACGCTGCCGGTCGCGGTTCTCAATCACGGCAACACCGTCAAGCACAGCGAGTATTCGTTCCTCGCCAATGTATTCGCGGCGCGCGGCTACCTGTCGCTCAGCCCTCAGCATGATTTGCCGACCGATCCGCCGATGGTAACCAAGCCCGGTGAAATCTATGTCGGCCGCCTTCCGCAGATCGAGCGCGGCGTCGCCAACATCCATTTCGCGGTCGACGAGATGAAGAAGGTTCAGCCGCACGCAAACTACGACAAGCTGACCATGGTCGGCCATTCGATGGGCGGCGATATCTCGATGTATTTCGCCAAGGAGTACCCCGAGCAGATCAAGAAGGTCGTGACGCTCGACAATTTGCGCGTGCCGTTCATGACCGACGGCAAGTTCAAGATCCTGTCATTCCGGTCGAAGGATGCCCAGTTCAAGCCCGACCCCGGCGTGGTTCCCGATGCCGATCAGTGCGAGAAATCGGATATCACGGTCGTGGATACCGGCTTCCAGCACAACGACATGCGCGATACCGGTCCGGACCAGGCGAAGGCCTCGATCCAGAACATGCTCGACAAATTCCTGAAAGATACCGATAGCGCGCTGGCGCCGGTCGATACCAAAGCGCCGAAGATCATCGACAAAGGCTCGACGAAGGGCTCGGTCTCGGCACTGAGTCCGGCGCAAAAATCGCCGCGCGCCGTGACGAATTGATCGTTGCCGGAACAGAGACGGCGTAGTCCGCCGTCGCCGGTCGCGAACGGGCGGGCTGCGGCATTGACCGCATGCCGATCCCGGCCCACATAGGGCTCGCTGCAATTTGCGAGTGCTGATGTCAGGCGAGCCCACCAAACCCCGATCCGCAGGCGATGTATCCACATCGCAAAAGGCTGCGTCCGGCAAACCGCTGCCGGAAGCGCGGCCGTCCGCTTCGGACGAGATTGCCGCCTTCGTCGCCAAAGCCCGCGCCATGTCTCCGCATGCGGCTGGAGCCCGCGGCCGGATGGTGTTCGCGCTCGACGCCACCATGAGCCGGCAGCCGACCTGGGACATGGCCTGTGCGCTGCAGGCCGACATGTTTCGCGAGGCGGCAGCCCTCGGCAGTCTCGACATCCGCCTCGTCTATTATCGCGGCCTCAATGAATGCCGGGCCTCGGGATGGATCTCCGACAGCACGCAACTGGCCACGCTGATGGGCAAGATCGATTGCCGGGGCGGCAATACCCAGATCGGCAAGGTGCTGTCGGAGGCGCGGCGGGAGGCGGTGGCCGCGGGTGTGCGCGCGGTGGTATTCGTCGGCGACGCCATGGAAGAGGCGATCGACGATCTGTGCGTCAAGGCCGGCGAGCTCGGCTTGCTCAAGGTGCCGGTCTTCATGTTCCAGGAAGGGCACGACGACGTCGCCGAGCACGGGTTTCGCGAGATCGCGCGCCTGACCGGCGGCGCATGGTGCCGGTTCGATCCGGGTGCGGCGGCGCAGCTGCGCGAGCTGTTGCGCGCGGCGGCGGCTTATGCCGCAGGCGGGCGCGAGGCGCTGCTGCGGCTGTCGAAAACCGGTAGCGGTGCCGCCAAATTGCTCGGCCAGATGAAGTGAGCACGCTTCTCCGCTTTCCAGGGGAAGGGCGGGTGACCGCATGCTTTTTGTCCCTGACCTCACTATATTGAAATCATGGCAACCCTGATCGCCGGCGTCGTCGCCGTTATCGTCCTTTATTCGCTGCTGCAGATGTTTCGCGCGGCCAATCCCGTCATTCTGGCCCGCGTCATCAAGATGGGCGGCGGCGTCGTGCTGCTTGCGGTCGCGGCCTTTACCGGGCTCAGGGGGGAATTGGCGGTGGCCATCCCGCTCGGCATCTTCGGTGCGGGGCTGCTCGGCTGGTCGCCGTTCGGAACATCGGGCTTCAGCAATATCGGCGGGATGTTCGGCGCAGGCGCCAAGCGCTCCGCGGGACAGACCTCCAAGGTCCGCTCGCAGTTTCTCGACATGACGCTGGATCACGACAGCGGCGAACTCTCGGGCCAGATCGTCGCCGGGCCCTACGCCGGTCATGATCTCGGCGAATTCGACCTGGCCCAACTGACGGCGATGTTATCCGGCTTCGACGCTGAAAGCGTGGCGCTATTTGAAAGCTATCTGGACCGCAGGTTTCCCGCCTGGCGTCAGGACGCGCAGGGAGACGCGGCAAGGGGGGAGAGCCGCGCGGCGTCGAGCGGAAAAATGACGGACGAGGAGGCCTATCAGATCCTTGGCCTGCAGCCGGGGGCGAGCAGCGACGAGATCGGGCGCGCGCACCGCGCGCTCATGAAGAAACTGCATCCCGACCAGGGGGGGTCTACGTACCTCGCCGCCCGCGTGAACCAGGCCAAGGATACTTTGCTTCGCGCGCATTTAAGCTAACTCCGGCAACGCCACCAAACGCTACAAACCGCAGTTGCTTCCGTTGTTCTCTGTTTAACGCCCGTGGCCGCCCGCCGTTGCCCGGCGTGGTCGATCCTTCATCACACAGTATTAACTGCAAATTCTTGACGAGAAGTTTTCAGGGGAAGGATTTGTCCGCGATCCGCTCAAATACAACAATGCCGGCGCGTGGCGCCGGCATTGTGACTTCAAATCGACGTTGTGACCGCTCGTAAGCCCCTGGGGGTCAGTTCCGGACGGTGATGCAGGAGATGTCGGAACGCTTCAGCGTCTTGCACACCGCCTCGGCCTGCTCGCGGTCGAGGCCGGCGAAGCGGGCCCGGTACAGCTTTCGCTCGCCCTTCGCGACCACCGGCTCGGTGAACGGCTCGGCCCTGGCAAGCAGGCCCTTGGCCTGGCCGCGCGCGGCCTCGATGCGTGCCCGCGCTTCGCTTTCGCTTTCGAGCGCGCCGACCTGAATGATCCAGCCGGTGTGGGCGCTAACGGGCTTGATGGCGCCGTTCTGCTGAACCGTCTGCGGCGGTGCCCGGGGCGCCGGCTCCGCATAGGCCATGGCCTGTGAGGCTGGGGCGGGCGGGGCGCCCGAGGCCGGCAATACGCCGAGGATTCCGTTGCCGGTGCCATGATTGGCGGGCTGCGGCGGCATTTCGGTTCGGAAGATCTGGTTCTTGGGGGCTTGGGTTTTGGCGACGTTGCTTTCAGCCTTGTTGGCTTCAGCTTTGGCCACCACGGCGCCGGATGTCTCCGGCACTTCGCGCGGCGGCGCGATGGCGTGGGTGATCGGCGTGGCCGGCTGGTCCTGACCGGCCGAGGCCAGCTTGATCTGCCCGGCCTTGACCTGAACCGTCTTCACCCGGACCGGCTTCATCGGTTCGGACGAGCCAGGGATCGCGACGAGTTGCTGGGTTTGAATGACGCCTGATGTCAGCGGGGCCGGCTCGGTCCTGGCCTGCGGCGGCACAGGTGCGATCCTGGCCTGCGGCGGGGGTACTGCCGCGGTGGCGGCGGCGGGCACGGATGGCTTTGATGCGATCGAACGCGTCGTCGGCGCCGGCTCCGGTGCTGCGGAGGCGACTTGAATGGCGCCCTGGGCCTGAACCGTCTGCGTCGGCCGCGAAGCGGCTGCGGCTTCGGCGACGTCCGCATTGGCTTCCGAAACGCCGCGCTCGGTGATCGCGGCAACGGTGCGCTTGGTGGCGCCGCTTGCGAGATTTTCCGCAAGCAGGTTGCGCATGGTGGCATCGCGCGAACCGCCGCTGCGGCCTCCGAGCACCACGCCGACCAGATGGCGGTTGCCGCGGCGCATCGAGGTCACGAGGTTGAAACCGGAGGCGCGGGTGTAGCCGGTCTTGATGCCATCGACGCCCTCGACGTTACCGAGCAGGCGGTTGTGATTGCGGATCGCACGGCCGCGATAGACGAAGCTCGATGTCGCGAAGTAGCGGTAATAGCGCGGGAACCGATCCTGGATCGCACGGCCGAGCGTCGCCTGATCGCGCGCGGTGGTGACCTGCTCGCTGTTGGGCAGGCCGTTGGGGTTGCGATATACCGTCTTGGTCATGCCGAGCGCGCGCGCCTTGCGGGTCATCAGCTTGGCGAAATCCTCTACATCGCCGGAAATGGCTTCCGCGATCACGACGGACGCGTCGTTGGCCGAGCGCGTCACCAGACCCTTGATGGCGTCTTCGACCTTGATGGTCTGGCCCGGGAGCAGGCCGAGCTTGGTCGGCGCCTGCTCGGAGGCGTACTCGGAAACTTCCAGCTCGGAATCGAGCTTCAGCTTGCCGGATTCGAGGCGCTCGAACAGCAGATAGAGCGTCATGATTTTGGTGAGCGAGGCGGGATAACGGATGGCGTCGGGACTGTTGGCGGTCAGCGTCGCGCCGGAATTGGCGTCGACGATGATCGAGGAGAATGCCGGGCTATAGCTTGGTTTCGCCGCCTGCTGGCGCGC
>NZ_JAUYAN010000304.1 GCF_030693485.1 Bradyrhizobium sp.
GGCGCAAAATATTTCTCGCCAAAGACGCGCAGCGCGCCCGCGGGGTCGGGTGGCAGCGCGGTGGCGAACACTTGCGTGAATTCGCCGAGCGCGTCGTGAATCGCCGAACCGCGGTCGGCGGCCGACAGCGGCATGTCGACGGGATCGAGTGGCGCCAGTTTCAGAATATATTTCGCGTAGATCGTATAGGGGTCGCGCAGCCAGTCCTCGATCGCGGTGACCGAGAGTTTCAGCGGCCTGACCGCGCGCGGCGGCTTTGGCGCGGGCTGCTTGATCGGTTCGACCTTGTCGGGGCTGTCGAGCCGGGCGGCAAACCCGACATATCTCGCGCCGGCGTCGACCGCGGCGTTCCAGCGCTCCTCACCCGCTACCGCCTCGAGCCGGTGCAGGAACCGCGAGGCCACCGCGGGCGCGCCGCCGACCTTGGCGGCGTGACTGAGGATCACGTCATCGGCGCCGAGCAGCTGGGCGAAATCATGCGCGGAGAGGCCGATGCGCCGCTCCGGCAAATCGAGGCCGAGCTCGTGCCGCATCGGCCGGCTCAGCCACGGATCCACGCGAGGCGCCGGTGGCCAGACGCCTTCGACCAGCCCGCCGAGGATGATCCGGTCGGATTGCGTCAGCCGCGCTTCCAGCTGACCGTAGATGTGAAGCTGCGCCCGCGCCGATTCCGGTCGCCGCACGATGCGGTCGGCGAACGCGGTCTGGAACACTTCCGGGTAGTCGCCGAGTTCGACCATCAGGCCGCTGGGGGCTTCGCTGCCGAGCAGATCGTCGAACGCGGCTGAAAGCGCCGAACCTTGCGGCCCGTCGAAAGCGATCGCGACGCCATCCGGGTCGCGCGACAATTCCATCAGGACGTCGCGATGGCACTTTGCAAGTTCGGCAAAGTCATGTGGTTTCGACACGCTCAGGTCTTCCAAAGGAGCGAGCGCCTTCTGCAACAGCTCGACCAGCGCTTGCGCTTTATCGAGTTCGGCGTCGCCGAGCCGGGAGCGTGGCTCCGCGCGGTGCAGCGAGGAGGTCTCGCCTTTCCCAAGTTTTGTCAGCTCCTGGCGGAATCGGGAGAAGTCGCGGGCGAGCCCGCTGCTTCGCGCCTGCGGCCGGGTGCCGCGCAACAGCGCCAGCTCGAGCACCTCGATGGCGGCCTTGAAGGCGCCATGCGCGCCGCCGAGCCGGCATAGCGGATGTTTTATCAATGCCAGCAGCGTCGGCGGCTCCAGCCCGTTCGCTGCCGCCTCGGCGGCGAGCCTGGCGAAAATTCCTGACGACGTGTCGGTCAGCACGTCGCCGCCGGAATCGTCGAATTCCAGATTCCAGCGGCCGAGGGCCGCGGCCACGCGCCGCGCCAGCGCGCGATCAGGCGTCACCAGCGCCGCCGATTTGTTCAGATGCCGCGCCTCGCGCATCGCCACCGCGATCGCCAACGCCTCCATCTCGGGATTGGCAGCCGCGATCACGGCGAGGCTGGTCATCCCAAGGGAAATCTTCTTTGAAGTTTTCGGTTCTCCCAGCCGCCGGTGCCATTGCGCGGTCGCATTCGAAGGTCGCATCGCCTCGGAGACCAGCACATCGCGCCCATGTGGCGCAGGTTCGCCCAGAATTTCGACATCGCCGCGCTTGATGCCGAAGCGATCGAGCAGCGCGTGCATGGCGAATTGCGGATGGTTCGATGCAGGATTCGCGGCGAACTTGCCATCGGCATTCCGTACGCCGCCGATCAATTGCCAGGCGTCATCGTCGAGATCGGTGTCGAGCCCCGGCAGCACCACGGCGCCCCGCGGCAGGCCGGCGACGGTCTGCAGCAGCCGCGCGGTCGATGGCATCGATCCGGTCGAGCCCGCCGCGATGACAGGTCCGTCATGATGTGTGGTGAGGCGCGCGGCCTCGGCCTCGATCAACAGATCGCGCCGCGCCGCCGGCTCGATCCGGCCATACGCGTCGAGGATGCCGGGCCAGGTCGTCTTGGCGATGTCGAGGAACTGCAAAGTGAGCTGCCAGTAGCGGTCGAGCGCATCCGGCACCAGCCCGTCGAGTCTGGACCACTCGACCTTGCGGGTCACCATGTCGTCCATCAGCCGCGCCAGATCGTCGGCCAGTGCCAGCGTCGAGGCCGGCCCGCCGGTCACCAGCGGCGCCTGCGCCGCATCGGCCGGCCTGATCTGCTTGGCCCACAGTGCGATCAGTTGCGCCAGCAGCAGGCGGCGCTGCAGCCCGTCCATCGCGGGGGGAATTTCCAGCGCGGCGGATCCGGGCGAAGTGGCCTGTGCGAACGCCAGCTCGTCCTCGTCGATGTCGCCAAGCGCGACGATGCGCGGCAGCACCACCGCGTCGGTTTTCAGCTCATCGAGAAAGATTTCCCGCGCCATGCGCCCGGCGCGCAGGGTCGGCAGATACAGCGTCGCCGTCGCCAGCCGTGCCGGATCGGTGCGGGCCTCGAAGCCATCGACCAGTCTGCCATCGACCAGAGCGGCGATGACGGTGCGCAGGAACGGCGCGGATACCGGGACACTGAAAACGCGCATGGGCTGCCTGATTCGGGATCGGGCCGCATCATGGCATGGTCGCTTCCCGGGTGCATATCCTATTGGGTATGCAGGCTTTCTTTACTGTACATGGGGTTGTTTTCGGGATTTATGGCCGTCATTCCGGGATCCGCCGCAAGGCGCAGACCCGGAATCTCGAGATTCCCCGATGGGCAATTGCACATCTGAGGTTCTATGCTTCGCATCGCCCCCGAATGACGGGCGCCTACGCCACGCTGGCGAGAAAAGCCCGTTCCGCCGCCTGCACCGCGTCGGGGGTTCCGACGTGCATCCAGACGCCGTCCAGCCGCAGGCCGAACAGCCGCCCCTGCTCATTGGCGGAATCGAAATTCCTGGTCAGCGAAAATTCGCCCTTTGGCGCGTCGGCGAACAGCGACGGCGACAGGATCGCGACGCCGGCATAGACGAACGGAACCACCTCGTGTTCCCGGCGCTTGCGCAGCGTGCCGTCGGCCAGCATGGCGTAATCGCCGCGGCCGCCATAGCCGATGCTGCTCGCCGTCGGCGCCATCAGCAGCAGGATATCCATCCGCGCGGGGTCGAAGGCTTCCGCCAGCCGCGCCAGATTTGGCCGCACCCCATCGATCCACATGGTGTCGGCATTGACGTGAAAGAACGGCGCGTCGCCGAGTAAAGGCAGCGCCTTGACGATGGCGCCGCCGGTGCCGAGCACCTGGTCGCGCTCATCCGAAATGATCACGCGGGGCCGGGTTCGTCCTTTGGTGTGATCGATGATCTGGTCGGGCAAATAATGCACATTGACGATGGCCTGTTCGACGCCGGCGTCGCCGAGCTTGTCCAGCACGTGATCGAGCAGGGCGCTGCCGGCCACGCGCACCAGCGGCTTCGGCATGTTGTCGGTCAGCGGACGCATGCGCAGGCCGAGACCGGCGGCGAGGACCATGGCTTTGGTGGGTTTGACGGACATTTCAGGAGATTTCTCGAACGGTTGCGGTGAGTCCCGTGATCATATCACGGCGGTCAGTTGCTCGCATGGATGATGACGCCATAGTCGCCGGTCATGACGGCCATACGACGGCGGCAGCGGTCCGCTCAGGCGTCGGCGTCTTGCGGACGCCTGGCTTTTTTCAGCTTGCCACCGGTTTTGAGGAAATTGACGCCGATCTGGTCGCCGTTAACCCAGGACAGCTCGCAGCGACGGTAGGCCAGGCCGGTGGACGACAGCAGCAGGAAGAACTCCTTCAGATGCAACCCCTCGACCGAGCCCTCGACCGTGAGCTTGGCGCCGGTTTCCGAAATGTCTTCCATCGTGCATTCGCGCCGCCAGGTGCCGTCAATGCCCATCATGTGCGCGGCATAGCCGCGCTCGAAGATCACCCGGTCGCCCTTGCGCCGCTCGCTCGTCGCCATTGATCTGCTCCCGCCACAGCCGCCGCGCCCCGTGCCGTCAGGGTGGGCTCCCCCCATAGGTTAACGCGGGGTTGGCTAATAACCCGTAAATCTACGGGGCCGGCGGCGGTACATTGGCGGCATACCACTCCCGAAGCCGCGCCAGCACCGGATGCGCCAGCGAACGGGTCAGATAGGTCCATATCCGGGGCTGGTGGCGCAGATATTGCGGCTTGCCGTCGCGCCGGTTGAGCCGGGCAAAGGTGCCGAGCAGCCGCGTGTTACGCTGCGCCGACATGATGGCGTAGAGTTCGGCGAACTGGGCTGCGTCGAAGCCGTCGTCGGCCGCGCGCCGCGCCTTGATATAGCGCGTCAGCAGCGCCAGTTCGAGCGCTTCGGGCACGTCGATCCGCGCATCCTGCAGCAGCGACACCAGATCGTAGCTGGCCGGTCCGAGCACGGCGTCCTGGAAGTCGATGATGCCGACCCGCGCAATGCCCTGGCGCTCGGCGAGCCAGATCAGGTTGGGCGAATGAAAATCGCGCATCACCCAGGTTTTCGCCGCGGCCGCCGGCCTCACCAGCAGATCGCGCCACATCGTGACGAATTCGGCGCGCAGTTCGTCGCTCAGCACGGCGCCGCGATCCGGCAGATACCATTCGGGCATCAGTCCGACCTCGACCAGCAACGCATCGGTGTCGAAGCCGGGAATGGCATAGGTGAGCCCGGTTGCCAGCGGCAGCTGTTCCGGCAAGGGTTCGCGATGCAGCGCCACCAGCATGTCGGTCGCGGCCTCGTAGCGCTCCGCGATCGGTGCGGACGGATCGCCCTCGATGACGCCTTCGCTGCCGAAATCCTCGGTGATCAGAAATCCGGCGTCGAGATCGGCAAGGTGGATGGCCGGCGCCGAGAAGCCGCGCTCGCGCAGGCCGTTGGCGATGGCGACGAACGGCTTGACGTCCTCGGCCAGATGAACGGCCCTTGCGTAGGTCGTGCCGCCATCGGGTCGTCGCGGCGAGTTCATCAGGATCACGATGCCGTCGTCGCGGATCAGGCGCGCATAGGAACGGGTCGAGGCGTCGCCGGCCATCCGCCGCCGTTTGGCCTCGAGATAGCCGGCGCCATCGAGAAACTGCCGCAGCGTCTGCAGTCTCGCGACCTGCGCGGCGGCCTTGCCGTAGCCGGTGATCTCGGCCGCGCGCGCGGCCGAGCCCAGCGCGGGGCGATGGCTGAGCGCGATGTCGATGCGGTCTTCGGGCAGCGCGCCGGCGGCGCGTTCCGGCCATTCGATCAAGACCACTGTTCCCTCGGGCAGAGGCGACAGCCCGATCTCCTCCAGCTCGATGGGATCGTTGACGCGATAAAGATCGGCATGAACCAGCGGAAACGGGGCGAGGTCGTAGCTTTGCGCCAGGGTGAAGGTCGGGCTCGGCACTTCCAGCGCGTCGTCGTCGGCGAGATAGCGGATCATGGCGCGCGCCGCGGCAGTCTTGCCGGCGCCGAGATCGCCGGAGAGGGTGATGAGATCGCCGGGGCCGATCAGCAAAGCGAGATCGGCCATCAAATGCGCCGTCGCGGTCTCGTTCGACAGCGCCAGCGAAAATGTGACGGGAGCGGTCATTCCGCGGCGTGACGATGCGCGGCCTGATCGATCGGAAAGTCGCAGGTGACGGTCGTGCCCCTGCCGACGATCGAATCGACGCTGACCTTGCCGCCGTGCAACTCGACGAAGGAGCGCACCAGCGACAGGCCGAGGCCGGCGCCGCGATGCTTCGAGCCGTTGGAATGACTCTCGAACCAGTCGAACACCTTGTCCTTGACGTCGGGCGGAATGCCCGGCCCGGAATCGGTGACGCTGAAGACCACGCTGTGTTCGGTGCGCCGGGCGCTGAGGCCGACCGTGGCGTCCTGCGGCGAGAAGCCGACGGCGTTGGCCAGCAGATTATACAATACCTGGACCACGCGGCGCTCGTCGCCGGTGAAACTGCCGATCGAGGGATCGACGTCGACCTTGAGTTCGATGCGGTCGGTGGCGAGCCGGTCCTGGATGCCTTCGGCGGCGGCCTCGATGGTCTTGCGGATATCGATGGAGCCGAGATTGAGCGACATCGCGCCGGCGTCGATGGTGGCGAGATCGAGGATGTTGTTGATGATGGCGAGCAGCGCGTTGGTCGAGGCGGTGATGTAGCCGAGATATTCGGCCTGCTTCGGCATCAAGGGGCCGGTCACGGGGTCGGCGAGGAAATGCGCGAACCCGATGATGGTGGTCAGTGGCGAGCGCAGCTCGTAGGACACGTGGTGGACGAAATCGACCTTCATCTGGTCGGCGGTTTCCAGCGCCTCGTTGCGCTCGCGCAGCGCGCGCTCGACATTCTCGGTGTCGGTGATGTCCTGGAAGGTCAGCATGGTGGCGCCGTCGGGCAGTGGCATGGTCATGCAGTCCAGCACGCTGCCGTCGTTGCGCTCCAGCTTCAGCGGTACCTCGACCCGGTTCTCGATCGCCGTGATGGCTTCGCGGATGGTGCGCCATGTGGCTTCGTCGTCGAACAGCGGCTTGCACCAGGCCTCAAAGGTCTCGATATGCGGCTGCTCGCGCAGCGCCTCGGGCGACAGCTTCCACATCCTGGCGAAGGCCGGATTGAACAATTGGGCGCGGCCATTGCTGCCGAACACCGCGACGGCTTCGGCGAGATTGTCGAGCGTTTCGCGCTGCACCCGGATCAGGCCGTCGAACCGCCGCGCCAGATCGAGGCTTTCGGTGACGTCGTCGAACAGATAGGTGACGCCGCCCTCCGGATTGGGCGTGGTGACGACGCTGACGGCGCGGCCGTCCGGCAGGTACCAGGTATCCTTTTCGGGCTCCACCGCGCGATAGGCCTCGTGCAGCCTGGCCTTCCAGGCCCGGAAGTCCGGCTGCTCCGGAACCTTGCGCGCGGCGCGCAGGCGGTCGAGCACGCTGGAATCATCGGGGTTGCTGTCGAGGAAGGCGCGGTCGAGGTCCCACAGCCGGCGATAGGAATCATTGTAGAACGCCAGCCGCCGCTGGCCGTCGAACACCGCGACGCCGGACGACAATTGATCGAGGGTGCGGCGATGCGCTTCCGCCATCCGCTCCAGCGCAGCGCGCAGCGCGGTGGCCTCCGAGGCGTCGATGGCGATGCCGGCGCTGCCGTTGCCGACATTCATCGCGCGCACATCGTAGATGCGGCGCTCGCCGCCGACCACGATCGGCAGCCGCGCGGTGAAGCCTGATGCTTCCTTCAGCGCCCGGTCCATCGCGCCGCGGTCGTCGCTGTCGAGCAGTTCGAGACGGCGGTCGATCGCGTCCGCGACGCTGACGGCCTCGGTCGCCTGCGCATAGGCGGCATTGGCGTAGCTGAGACCGCCCTTGGCGCCCTTGGCCCAGATCGGCCAGGGTGCCGCGGCGGCGAAGCCGCGCAGCATCTCGGTTTCCTCCGACAGCGCCTTGTAGCGCAAATTGGTCTCGGCGAGTTCACGGCGCAATCCGCCGAGTTCGCGAATCCGCACAATGGCCTGGCCGCCGATGGCGCGGCCCATGGCTTCCAGCGCCTGGCCGTTCGAGGTGGTGAGGTTGATGAGAAAGCCCTCGCCGGCCTCGCGCAGTGCGTCGACCGCATGGTCCATCTGCAGCGCCGGTTCCGGCGGCAACCAGCTTCCAAACGCCAGAATGCGCTGGGGCGAATCCTGGGCCAGCAGCAGCGAGGTATCGCCTGATATCTGCGGACGATTGTCGCCCGCGGCCCACGCGATCAGGATCTGGGGTTCGGCGAACAACAGCGCCCGCAGGCGGTCGGCCTGGACTTGCAGATCCCCGATATCGGAACGCAGCCGCGCCTCGTTGGCAGCCGCGCGAACCCGCGTGCGCATCAGCAGGATCGCGGACACAACCGAAAAACCCAGCAACGCCAGCGCTGTGGCGAGGATGACGAATTCCTGGTGATCGAGATCGAGCCAGGTCACGATCGACTGAATGAAGGGTAATTCGCTGGCATGGGCCGGCGCGGCCGGCAGCCATGGCGCCACGCCAAGGGCGATCAAGCCGTTACGTGCCAGTGAAGTGCACGACAGCAGGGTCCGACGCATCGCCACGATTACGCCCGACATGGTTTGCCCCAAACCGCACGACTTTACGCCCGGCGCGCTTCAACCCGCCGTTCGCGAATCGAACGACAATATCCCCAACGGGACTCCGCGGGTAAGAGTCCAGATCGTGAACGTGAATCGCGATGCAAAAAAATGCGTTGAGGTGAGGTTCGCGGAAATCGATTCGGTAAAATTTGGCGCTGTTTTCTCGCCGATCCTAGCGGCCGGTGGAACCGAATCCGCCGCTGCCGCGGTCGGTGGTCGAGAGCGCCAGCACGGGAACCAGTTCCGCCATCACGACGGCGGCAATCACCATCTGCGCGATGCGCTCGCCGCGCCGGATCGGGAACGGGGCGTCGCCATGGTTGATCAGCAGCACGCCGATCTCGCCGCGATAATCCGCATCGATGGTGCCGGGCGAATTCAGCACGGTGATGCCGTGCTTGGCGGCAAGCCCGGAGCGCGGCCGCACCTGGGCCTCGAAGCCCGGTGGCAGCGCGATCGTCAGCGCGGTCGGAACCAGCGCGTATGTTCCGGGAGCCAGCACGACAGGCGCGTCTTCCGGCACCGCCGCCAGCAGATCGAGCCCGGCGGCATGCGCGCTCTGATAGGCCGGCAGCGCCAGGCCTTCGCCATGCGGCAATTGCCGGATCTCGATCTTGACTGCGCTCACGATGTCTTCTCCCCGGGCTTGGCCATCAGGCTGTCGGCGATCCGCGCCACCAGTTCGGTGGCGACTTGTTCCTTGCTCATGACCGGCCATGAATCGACATTGATTTCCCCGGCATCGCGGGTCAGCAGATGAACCGTGTTGCGGTCGCCGCCCATCACGCCGGTCGCGGGCGAAACGTCATTGGCGACGATCCAGTCGCAGCCCTTGCGCGCCAGCTTTGCCCTGGCGTTGTCGATCAGGTGTTCGGTTTCGGCGGCGAAGCCGATCACCAGCGGCGGGCGCCCGTCGCCCAGTTTTGAGATCGTCGCGAGGATATCGGGATTTTCCACCAGTTGCAGCGGCGGCATGCCGGCTGATGTCTTCTTCAGCTTCTGCTCGCCTTCATTGACGACCCGCCAGTCGGCGACGGCGGCGGCGAAGATCGCGATATCCACCGGCAGCGACGCTTCGACCTGGCGCAGCATGTCGCGCGCGGATTCCACATGCTTCACGGCGACCCCCGCGGGATCGTCGAGGTCGACCGGGCCGGAGACCAGGATGACGTCGGCGCCGGCGGCCTGCGCCGCCGCGGCGATAGCAAAACCCTGTTTGCCGGAAGAGCGGTTGGCGATGTAGCGCACCGGATCGATCGGCTCGTGCGTCGGCCCCGCCGTAATCAGCACCCGCTTGCCGGCCAGCGGGCGCGGCTGCGGCGGCCGCAGAAATTCTTCCGCGGCGATGGCGATTTCCGTGGGCTCCGCCATCCGGCCTACTCCGGCCTCATTGGCTTCGGCCATCTCGCCGGCATTGGGCCCGATCAAGGCGACGCCGTCGCGTTCGAGCTGCGCGACATTGCGCCGGGTCGCGGCGTTGTTCCACATCAGGGGGTTCATCGCCGGTGCCAGCAGGATCGGCCGGTTGGCCGCGAGCAGAATGGCGCTGGCGAGATCATCGGCATGGCCCTGCGCCATCTTGGCGATCAGGTCGGCGGTCGCCGGCGCCACCACGATCAGGTCGCAGTCGCGGCCAAGCCGGATATGGCCGGCGTCGAACTCGCTGGATGGATCGAACAGGTCGGTATAGGCGCGCTCGTTCGACAGCGCGCTGGCGGAAAGCGGCGTGACGAATTGCTGCGCGGCGCGGGTCAGCACGCAGCGGACGTGGATCTGGCGCTCCTTCAGCCGCCGGATCAGGTCCAGCGCCTTGTAGGCGGCGATACCGCCGCCGATGATCAGGGTGACGCGCGGCAGGCCATGGGCGGCGCGGGGCCGGCGATCCGCAGCCTCCGGCTGGAAGGCGGCCGGCGGCGTGGCTGCGGTCGGCGGGGGGTGATGGGCCGCCTCGCGCAGGATCACCCGCACCTCATCTTCGACCGATCGGCCGTTGCGGGCCGCGCGCAAACGCAGCTCGTCGCGGATGGCGTCATCGAGTTTTCGGATGGTCAAGCTGGCCATGGGCGATATCCTGAAAGATTGACATCAATGCTAGCATTAAATGCAGGCATTGCAATCAAAGCTGGCGGACCGCAAACAAAATGGCGATGAAGGTCGCCGCGATGATCCAGAGCGCCAGGGTGCGCGCGCGGTTCTTGCGGCCTTCGGATCGGCCCAGCGCTGCAATCGTCTCCGGCGACAGCGTGATGCCCTCCCGGGTCATAGTTTCCAGCTGCTCCAGCACCGCGACGGACCGCGAGGCGAGTGACGGCAGGGCGCCGATTACCCGGCCCAACTCGCCGGCGCCAGCCACGGCGCCTTGAACGCGTCCGACCGGGCCGAGATTGCGCTCGATCCATTCGCGAACCACGGGGTCGGCGACCTTCCAGATATCGAGCTTGGGATCGAAACCGCGCGCCACGCCCTCGACCACCACCATGGTCTTCTGCAGCAGGATCAGTTCGGGGCGGGTGCGCATGTCGAACAGGCCGGTGACCTCGAGCAAAAGCGTCAGCAGCTTCGCCATCGAGATTTCCTCGGCGACGCGGTTATGGATCGGCTCGCCGATGGCGCGGATCGCTTGCGCGAAGTTCTCGACCGAGTGATGCGCCGGCACATAGCCGGCCTCGAAATGCACTTCGGCGACGCGGCGATAATTGCGGGTGATGAAGCCCAAAAGGATTTCGGCGAGGAAGCGGCGCTCCTTCATGCCGAGCCGGCCCATGATGCCGAAATCGACCGCGACCAGGCGGCCGGAATCGTCCAGAAACAGATTTCCCGGATGCATGTCGGCATGAAAGAAGCCGTCGCGCAACGCATGGCGCAGGAAACTCTGGATCACCTTGCGCCCGAGTTCGGGCAGGTCGACCTGCGATTGCGCCAGCCGCGCATGGTCGCTCAGCGCGATGCCGTCGATCCATTCCATCGTCAGCACATTGTGCGTGGTGCGATCCCAGTCGACCGTGGGCACGCGGAAATCCGGGTCGTCGCGGGTGTTCTCCGCCATCTCGGACAGCGCTGCCGCCTCCAGCCGCAGATCCATCTCCATCGCGACCGAGCGCGACATCGTATTGATGACCTCGATCAGCCGCAGCCGCCGGGCTTCCGCCGAATGCGCTTCCGCCTTGTGCGCGACGAAGAAAAAGTCGGCGAGGTCGCGGCGGAAACGCGCGGCGACGTCGGGCCGCAGCACCTTGACCGCAACCGATGTGCGGACGCCGTCCCGCTCGGTTTCCGCGCGATGCACCTGCGCGATCGAGGCCGCGGCGACCGCCGGCCCGAAGCTCGCAAACGCCTGCGCCACGGGGCGTTCCAGCGATGCCGCGATGACGGTTTCGGCCTCTTCCTGCGCAAATGGCGGCAGCCGGTCCTGCAGGCTTTCCAGATCGCGCGCCATGCTGGCGCCGACCACGTCGGGCCTGGTGGCGAGAAACTGTCCGAGCTTGAGATAGGCCGGTCCGAGCCGGGTCAGGGCGCGCGACAGCCGCGGGCCGGATTTGGTGCCGGGCCGTTCGATCAATCGGGCCAGCCGCAGCGCCAACTGCCCGGGCGGCGGCACCAGCGAGGGATCGACCACGCTGAAGACGCCCTCGCGCGCGAACACGAAACCGGCGCGGATGAGCCGCGCGATGTGGGTAATTGCAGAAATCACAAACGCCAGCCCGAATGCAACGCCACGATGCCGCCCGAAAAACTCTGCCAGCTGGCGCGGGAAAATCCGGCCGTGCGCATCATCTCGGCGAACGCATTCGGCCTGGGGAATTTGCGGATCGATTCGACGAGATACCGATAGGACTCGGCGTCACCGGTCACGGCGCGGCCGAGCGGCGGAATCACCTTGAACGAAAACAAATCGTAGATGCGGTCGAGCCCGGGCATGTCGACGGTGGAGAATTCCAGGCAGAGAAATCGCCCGCCCGGCTTCAGCACCCGATAGGCCTCGCTGAGCGCGAGATCGATCCGCGGCACATTGCGGATGCCGAAAGCGATGGTGTAGGCGTCGAAGCTGCGATCCGGGAAAGCCAGCGCCTCGGCATTGCCCTCGACAAACGACACCCGCTCGTCGAGCTGCCGTGACGCGGCGCGGGTGCGGCCAACCTCCAGCATGTCGGAATTGATGTCGCAGACGGTCGCCCGAAACCCCGCACCCGCGGCCTTGGCGGCGCGAAAGGCGATGTCGCCGGTGCCACCGGCGACGTCGAGCAGGGCAAACGGCGTATCGCCACGCGGCGGATTGAGCGCAGTGATCATCAGGTCTTTCCAGACCCGGTGCAGGCCCGCGGACATCAGATCGTTCATCAGGTCGTAGCGCTGCGCCACGCTGTGGAACACATCGTTCACCAGCGTCTGCTTCTCCCCCAGGGGGACGTCCCTGAAGCCAAAATGCGTGGTCTGGTCCGGCCGATCCATCAACGTTTCTCCGTCGGCGGACCATAGCGCGCCCGCCGCAATGGCGCTATCACGTCACGTCCTCAAGGTGAACGCCCCGATATGCCCGAATTACCCGAAGTCGAGACCGTTCGCCGCGGCCTGCAGCCCGTCATGGAGGGATTTCTGATCGCGAAAGCGGAGGCCCGGCGCAAGGATCTGCGGTTTCCGTTCCAGAAGGATTTTGTCGCAAGGCTGGACGGCCAGACTGTCACCGGGCTCGGCCGCCGCGCCAAATACCTGATGGCCGATCTCGGCTCGGGCGACGTACTGCTGATGCATCTGGGGATGTCGGGCTCGTTCCGCGTGGTTGCCAATGAAGCAACGCATTCGCCGGGCCAATTCCACCATCCGCGGGGCGACGATCGCGCGCATGATCATGTGGTGTTTCACATGTCATCGGGCGTATCGGTTGTTTTCAACGATCCGCGCCGTTTCGGTTACATGAAGATCATCGCGCGCGACGCGCTGGAAGCGGAGCCGTTGCTGAGGGGGCTCGGCCCCGAACCGCTCGGCAATGAATTCGATGCCACCATGCTGGCGCGCGCCTGCGCCGACAAGAAGACCAGCCTGAAGGCAGCCCTGCTCGACCAGCGCGTGGTCGCGGGCCTCGGCAACATCTATGTCTGCGAGGCGCTGTATCGTTCGCAGCTGTCGCCGCGCAGATCGGCCGCGACGCTGGCGACCAGAAAGAACGAGCCGGCCGATCACGCCAAACGGCTGGTGACCGCCATTCACGGCGTGCTCAACCAGGCCATCAAGGCCGGCGGCTCGTCGCTGCGCGATCATCGCCAGACCTCGGGCGAACTCGGCTATTTCCAGCATTCATTTCAGGTCTACGACCGCGAAGGCGAAAAATGCCAGACCGCCAAGTGCAGCGGCATCGTCAAGCGCTTCACCCAGAACGGGCGCTCGACCTTCTGGTGCCCGAAATGCCAGAAGTGATTGGCGTCTTTCGCGCGCCTGGCTCGGCCGTCATCCCCGGGGATCAACGCAATTGCGTTCACCCGTGAGGTGCGAGCCGCGCTTGCGGCGAGTGTCACGCCGTCCTGGCGAACCGCCGGTCGGCGCAAAGCGCCGCCCGATAAGAAGCGAAACGAAGCAATCCGGCGGGGCTGGTTGCCGGATTGCTTCGTCGCTTGCTCTACGCAATGCCCTGCGCGGAGCCGAGGGGTGGTGGCGATCCCGAGCGATCAGGTTCAGGAAGTCAGAGCGACAGCCTCTTCCGGCGCCGGGGCGAACATCGCGGGAGCGATGTCGGGCGAGGACGGCAGCAGGCTGATCATCAACGGTTCGTCGGCGCTGACGCCGCCGTTCAACCTGGTCTCGACCCACTGCCAGAGGCCGCGAACTTCATCGGCCGATTTGCCTGACGGCGCGTATTCGATGACGGCCAGTCCGAGGCCCAGCGCATCCTGGTGATCGTTGCGCATGACGATGTAGGGCTGTGCGACCACGTCGGCGAGATCGTTCGATACCTCGTCGCCGAGGACGATCGCGGCATTGCTGACGCGCTGGCCGCGGATCGGGGTCTGGTTGAGGACGAAGGCAAACGGCGTATTCCACGCGCGGGCGATGTTCAGCGTCGAAGCGGTGGCTTCGACATCGGCAACGCTCGGGCGCGACGGGATCAGGCACAGATCGGCGTAGCGAATGGCCGCCGTGGTCGCAGCATTGGTGCCGCCGGCGGTGTCGATGATGGTCACCGTCACGCCGCTGCGGTGCAGCGACTGCAGCTTGCCTTCGATACCGCCGGCGCTGTAGACGGGCTCGACCAGCGGCTCGGCATAGGGGCGGCGCCCCTGCCAGTTCGAAAGCGTGCCTTGCGAATCGGTCTCGATCAGGCGAACGGTGTGGCCGGCCTGGATGGCGGCCAGCGCGAGGCCGATGGCGAGCGTACTCTTGCCGCTGCCGCCCTTTTGGGTGGCCAGAACGATCGTATGCATTGTAGTTCCTTTGAAGAATTCTTGAGGGATTTGCGGTACGCTCTACTGATGCATCGCATTCTGCGATGCCGAGCATTCTCGCTCAGGACGTGCCGGCCCGATCCCTAAGACGGTCATGGATCGCGGCTGTCCGAATCACCTAACTCTTCGACGATGCCGATTATTGAGGTATCTGACTATTCCGGAACAATACGGTCCCGCGAAGCTCGGCTCGGCTAACCGTCAAAGTTGTCCACCCCGCAGAAAGCGACGAGCAGCCGATACACGGAATACAGAGGACGGCAGATCATGATGGGTAACTGGCGCGATCGCACCGACACCGTTTTCGACTGCCAGAAGCAGCCGGCCTCGGGTAGCCGCGGCATGGTGGTCAGCAATCACCCGCTGGCCTCGGCCGCGGGCGCGGAGATGCTCGCCGCCGGCGGCAACGCCATCGATGCCGCGATCGCTACCCTGTTCACGCTGACCGTGGTCGAGCCGATGATGGTCGGCATCATCGGCGGCGGCATGGCGCATATCAGACTGAGTGACGGCAGCCACCGTTTCATCGATGGCCAGAGCACCGTGCCGCTGGCGGTCCGCCCCGACACCTATCGCTCGAAGCCGGGCTCGGCGCATGACGTGTTCGATACCGTCGGCGACGAGAACCTCAACGGCGCGAAGGCGGTCGCCGTGCCCGGTTCGCTGAAAGCCTGGTGCGAAACGTTGCGGCGGTTCGGCACCATGCCGCTGGCCGATGTGATGCAGCCCGCGATCAAGCACGCCGCGCGCGGCTATGCGGCGACGCCGTATCTGCATGAATGCATCCGCGACGGCGCGGCCGAGATGCTGAAGGACAAGTCGATCTCGGCGATCTATCTGCCTGATGGCACCCCGCTGCAGGCCGGCGATCGCGTCGTACAGCCGGAATATGCCGAGACGCTCAGTTACATTGCACAGCATGGCGACGCCGCGCTCTATACCGGGCCTCTCGGCGACATTCTCGCCGACTACATGAAGGCGCATGGCGGCTTCATCACGCGCGAGGATCTGACGTCTTACAAGACCGTCGAGCGGGCGCCGATCCGGGCCGATTATCGCGGCTGGCAGATCCTCGGGCCGCCGCCACCCGCCGCCTCCGGCGTCCACATCGCGCAGATGTTGAATATTCTGGAGGGTTACGACATCGCGGCGCTCGGCTTCGGCACCGCCGCGACCATCCATTACCTCGCCGAGGTGCTGAAAATCGCCTTTGCCGATCGTGCCGCCGCCAGCGGGGATCCTGATTTTGTCGGCGTGCCGGTGGAGCGGCTGACCTCGAAGGATTATGCGAAGGAGCGCCGCAGCGCGATCGATCCAGCGCGCGCGCAAAAATGGAGTGCTGAAGTGGCGCAGCTCGAGAGCGCGCACACGACGCACATGACCGCAGCGGACGCGTTTGGAAACGTGGTCGCGACCACGCAGACCATCAACAATCTGTTCGGCGCCAAGATCCTGATTCCCGGCCTCGGCACGGTGCCGAACAATTACATGAACCTGTACGATCCCCGGCCGGGCCACGCGCTGTCGTTGGCGCCGGGCAAGCGCGTCACCACGTCGATGTCGCCCATGATGGCGCTGCGCGACGGCAAGCTGGTCTATGCGCTCGGTTTGCCCGGCGGCAAGAAGATCTTTCCGAGCGCCATGCAGGCGCTGATCAATCTGATCGATCACGGCATGAGCCTGCAGGAAGCCGTCGAGGCGCCCAGGGTCTGGACCGAAGGCAATGCGCTCGAAATCGAGGCGACCGTTCCCGCTGGTGTTCGCGCGGTTCTCGCCGCGATGGGCCATGACGTCCTGGCGGTGCCGACCGTGGCCGGCGGCATGAATGCGATCCAGTTTCACCGGGACGGCTCGATGTCGGGCGCGGCCTGCTGGCGCGCCGACGGCACGCCGGTCGGGCTCGCCGGAGGATTGGCGAGTGCAGGAATCCGGTTCGGGCTTGCGTGAGCGATGTCTGCTTTCAATGCCTGTACAGGACGCGCTGCCAGATCGTGCCGCCCAGATATTTGCTGCCGGCCACGAAATAGACGATGAGCAGCGCGAACAGGATCAGCGCCGGCATGCCTTCGAGCTTGAAGCCCTCCGATGCCACGTTGCCGGTCAGGTAACCGATGGCATAGCCGCCGCCGAAAAACACCGTCACGAAGTCGAGGATGGCGGCGAGCACCTTGCGCCAGGTGGCTACCGGTTGGACGATGTCGGTCATATCAGCGCCTCACTTCCCGGCCGCGGAGAAATCGGTGGCCGAATGGGTGAGCCCAATTCCTCCGGCGTCGCTGGTCGACTGATCCCGTACCTTGACGTCGATCGCGATCAGCTTCAATTCGCCTTCCGAGACCGCGAAGTCGAGCTCGTAGCTGAGACGGCTCGGCGTCGTGTCGAAATAGCCGCGCAGCATCAGCGATCCGTTGCTTGCGAATTTTGCCGGGCTGGTCTGGACGATCGGCTTCGCCGCGATGATGTCGATACGCTTTCCGGCAAACACCTTGAAAGCCTGCTTCAAGGTATCGGCGCTGAACTTGTCGCGAAACGGCTTGGCCATCTTGGCATACATCACGGTGAAGTTGCCGGTCAGGTTGGCGTCGTTGAATGTCAGCAGCGAGGTCTTGACCATGACTTCCTCGACGAAAGGCGTCGGCAGTGGCGGGGATTGCGCAACCGCCGAACCGGAGCCGGTGATGCCGACGGCGAGCGTTGCGATCGTTGTCGCCAGAAGGCTTTTCATCGTCATGTCCATGAAATGGCTTGTGCCGAAATGAATGGCGAATTGGAGGGACAATCAGCCGGACCGGCATTGATCCATGTCAACAATCCGGCGGCGTCGCCGGCGATTCCTGACCCGCTTCACTTCATGATCGGGAATGCAGGCGGCACCGTATTGCCGAGGCGAAGAGGGCGGCTTGCCGGCAGCGCCCTTGCGCTGCCTGGCGTGCGGCTCTCGGGATCAGTTGACGCTACTTCCGTACGCAGATCACGCGCACTACCGATGCCTTGGCATCGGCCGATCCGCCTGCGGCAGTGATGCCATTGGCCTTGAGGAAACCGCGCACGGTATCGGCTGACACCAGCGCCGCGGCGGCGGCGTTCGCCGGTCCCGCCACCAGCACCGGCTTCAACAGCGCGATGCCGGCGAATTTCCCCTCACTGTCGAACGCCGCAGCGCCGGAAAAACCCAGTGCCGGCGCCGGCGACAGATCGCCGCCGCTGCCGTTTGGCGTGACCGATGCCTTGACGCTGCTCGCCGCGGCGCCGCCGCCCTGGTTTTGCGGATCGGCAATCCCGGTCAGCTCAACGCCGGATTTTGCGGCGCCATTGCCGAGGTTCAGCGGCTTCAATCCGCGCGCGCCATAGATGCGCAGCAGCGCCAGATCGTGATCCTTGTCCTCGGCGACGCGGTCGGCGTTGCCGTGGCCTGCGATCGCGATCGCAAGACAGCTGTCGGTGACCTGGCGGTCGGCAATGATGGCGCCGTCGGCGCTGACGACGATGCCGGTGCCGTATTCGACG
>NZ_JAUYAN010000247.1 GCF_030693485.1 Bradyrhizobium sp.
TAGTCGATCACCTTGATGTCGCCCTTGGCGTCAAAGCTCAACTTGCCGAGCACGGTGTCCCATTCGCCGGCCTTGATCGCCTCCATCACCTTTTTCGGATCGGTCGAGCCGACCTTGGCCACCGCCTTCGCCCAGACCTGCATCGCGGCGTAGGTGTAGAGCGTGTAGCCTTCGGGATCGATGTTCTTGGCCTTGAACTTGTCGACGATGGCCTTGGCGGTCGGCTTCTTGCGCGGATCGGGACCGAAGGTGAACAGGGTGCCTTCGGCAGCCGGGCCGGTGATCGACGCGAATTCCTTGTCGTTCAGCGCGTCGCCCGCCATCAGCACGGTCTTGAGGCCCTGATCGCGCATCTGGCGCAGGATCAGGCCTGACTCCTGATGATAGCCGCCGACGAAGACCAGATCGATATTGTCGCGCTTCAGGCGCGACACGATCGAGTTAAAGTCCTTGTCGCCCTTGTTGTAGGATTCGAACAGCTTCTCGGTCATGCCGGCCTTGTTCAGCGCCTTCTTGGTTTCGTCGGCGAGACCCTTGCCGTACGTGGTCTTGTCGTTGAGGATCGCGACGTTCTTGCCTTTGTAGTTCTTCGCGATGAAGTCGGCGGCGACCAGGCCCTGCTGATCGTCACGGCCGCAGACCCGCGCCACGTTCCAGAGCTTGCGCTCGGTGAACAGCGGGTTGGTCGAGGCCGGGGTAATCTGCAGCACGTTGCCGTCGGCATAGGCTTCCGACGCCGGGATCGACGACGACGAGCAGAAGTGACCGGCGACGAACGGGATCTTTGCGCTGGCGAACTTTTCCGCCACCGAGCGCGCCTGCTTGGGATCGCAGGCATCGTCGCCGACCTGCAACGCCAGCTTCTTGCCGAGCACGCCGCCGGCGGCGTTGATGTCGGCCACCGCCTGTTCGGCGCCGTTCTTCATCTGCCGGCCGAATGCGGATTCGCCGCCCGTCATCGGGCCCGCCACTGCGATGCTGATGTCTTGCGCCAAGGCTGTCGTCGACAGCGCCAATGACGCGCCCAATGCCAGGCCGATGAGTTTCAATGATTTCATGGGTGGTCCTCGCGGTGATCTCTAGGGGACTTGCCCGGCAGCCCGCCGGGTTCGAAAATCGCGGCCATTGTCGGCTGATTTTGCCGCGAAGTCATCGGCAATTTTCGGGCAAATCCACGGTTCAATCGCCGCATCTTGCCGCAGCCCGGCTCTAGGCGTGCCGGCCGCCTTCCAGATAGGCGGCGCGGATTTCCGGGCGCTGCAGCAATTCGGCGCCGGTGCCTTCCAGCGTGATCAGGCCGTTGACCATGACATAGCCGCGATGGGCCAGCCGCAACGCGTGGTTGGCGTTCTGCTCGACGATCAGCACGGTGAGTCCGTCCTGCCGGTTCAGGGTCCGGATGGCGTCGAAAATCTGCCGCGCGATCAGCGGCGCCAGCCCCAGCGAGGGCTCGTCGAGCATCAGGAGGCGAGGGCGGCTCATCAGGGCACGGCCGATCGCCAGCATCTGCTGTTCGCCGCCGGACAGGGTGCCGCCACGCTGCGTCATGCGCTCCTTGAGGCGCGGAAACAGCGTCAATACCCGCTCCAGCCCGACGACGCGCTCGGACTCGCTGCAGTCGGTGGCGTCGGCCCCCATCTGCAGGTTTTCCGCCACGCTCATGCGCGGGAAAATCCGGCGGCCTTCCGGCGACTGCGCGATGCGCATCCGCGCGATCTCGTGGGTCGGCACGCCGGTGATATCGTTGCCGTCGAACAGGATCTGCCCGGAGCGGGCGCGCGGCCGGCCGAATACCGTCATCATCAGCGTCGACTTGCCGGCGCCGTTGGCGCCGATCAGGGCGACGATCTCGCCGGGATTGATGGCCAGATCGACGCCCTTCAGCGCCTCGATCTTGCCATAGGCGGCGCGCAGGGACCGGATTTCGAGCAGGGGCTGGGTCATGGCGCGCTCCCATCTCTTGGAAGCGGTGCGGTTATTGGAAGCGGTGCGGCGTCTTCTCCCCCTCCCCCTGGAAGGGGGAGGGTCGGGGAGGGAGTTTTCTCCGCTTGCGCAAGTCTTTCCGCATGCCGGAGAAGATCACTGAGGACACCTTCCAGGTTCGAAAGGACATCGTTGTTCCAATAGCGAACGACCACAACGCCTTTCTCACCAAGCCAGGCCGTGCGGCGATCGTCGGCCTGTTTCACTAGTTCGGCGTGTTGCCCGCCGTCGACTTCGACCGCCAGGCGGAGGCTCGGGCAATAGAAGTCGACCGTGAATGATCCAATCGGATGCTGCCGTCTGAAATGAAGACCTTTGAGTTGATCGCGCCGAAGCGCACGCCACAGTCGAGCTTCAGCGTCGGTCATATTGCTGCGGAGATTTCTCGCCCGTGCGGTGACGGCTCTTGTGCGGGAAAAGCGTGACCCCCTCCCGCCCGCTTCGCGGTCGACCTCCCCCTTGCAGGGGGAGGTGGGATGCGTGTCGGACGGCGCGGTCACGTTCCGCTCTCCATCACCGCGATCGCTTCTTCCTCGTCGGCGCCGAGATAGGCCGCGATCACCTTGGGATCGTCGCGGATCTGCTTTGGCGTGCCTTCGGAAATCTTGACGCCGTAATCCATCACCACCACGTGGTCGGAAATTTCCATCACCACGGACATGTCATGCTCGATCAGCAGGATCGAGGTGCCGTGATCGGCGCGGATTGTCAGCAGCAATTCGCTC
This sequence comes from Bradyrhizobium sp., assembly GCF_030693485.1. Lineage (GTDB taxonomy): Bacteria > Pseudomonadota > Alphaproteobacteria > Rhizobiales > Xanthobacteraceae > Bradyrhizobium. Next base: position 2,709 of record NZ_JAUYAN010000247.1, read on the forward strand.
AAGGCGGCGCTTTCCCGCGCGTTCAGGCCGGCGGCCGGTTCGTCGAGGCACAGCAGCGCGGGCTCGGTGCACATCGCGCGGGCGATTTCGAGCCGGCGCTGGTCGCCATAGGGCAGATTGCCGGCGGCGTCGTCGGCGCGCTCCAGCAGGCCGATGCGCTCGAGCCAGAGTTTTGAAAGATCGATCGCGCGCTGCTCGGCGGCCCGCCACGACGGCGCGCCGATCAATCCCAGAAAGGTCATCCCGGACGCCAGCATCAGAGCATTGTGCTGCGCCACCATCAGGTTTTCCAACGCGGTCATGCCGGGAAACAGCCGGATGTTCTGGAAGGTGCGCGCGACCCTGGCCTGCTTGGAGATCCGGAAATCGTTCAGGCGCTCGAGTTGAATCTGCCGGCCATCGTCATGCGTCAGCTTCAGGCTGCCGCCGCTCGGCTTGTAGAAGCCGGTGATGCAGTTGAACACCGTGGTCTTGCCGGCGCCGTTCGGCCCGATCAGGGCGGTGATCTTGCGCCGTTCGGCACCGAAGGTGAGGTCGTTGACGGCGACGATGCCGCCGAAGCGCATCGACAGCTGGTCGACGTTGAGAATGCAATCCGCGCTCACCCGTGCCCCTCCTTGACGAGGTCGGACGAGATGGCCTGGCTGTGGTGCAGGAACACGGTCGGGGCGCGGTGGCCGATCAGCCCGCGCGGCCGCCAGATCATCAAGAGCACCATCGCGAGCCCGAATACCAGCATGCGGAACTGTTCGAGTCCGCGGAACAGCTCGAAACCGCCGATCATGACCAGCGCGGCAAGCGCGACGCCGAGCTGCGAGCCCATGCCGCCGAGCACGACGATCGCCAGCACCAGCGCCGATTCGTGGAAGGTGAAGGATTCCGGGCTGATGAAACCCTGCCGCGTGGCGAAGAACGCGCCGGCCAGGCCGCCGAACATGGCGCCGGTCGCGAATGCCGTGAGTTTTGTCGTCGTGGTGTTGATGCCGAGCGCGCGGCAGGCGACCTCATCCTCGCGCAATGCTTCCCAGGCGCGGCCGATCGGCAGGCGGCGCAGCCGGATCGTCACCCAGTTGGTGAGCAGCGCCAGCGCCAGGATCAGATAGAACAGAAACACGATGCGGTGGGTGGTCGAGAATTCGATGCCGAGCCTGGCCGCCAGTCCGTCATCGCCAGGCGTCAGGGGAATGCCGAAGAAGGACGGCCGGGGAATCCCGGTGACGCCGTTCGGGCCGCCGGTCAGGCTCTGCCAGTTGATGATGACGAGGCGAATGATCTCGCCGAAAGCCAGCGTGACGATGGCGAGATAGTCGCCGCGCAGCCGCAGCACCGGAAATCCCAGCAGCACGCCGCAGAATGCGGCGAGAATCCCGGCCAGCGGCAGGCAGATCCAGAATGAAAACCCGAAATTGGTCGCCAGCAGCGCGTAGGAATAGGCGCCGACGGCATAGAACGCGACATAGCCGAGGTCGAGCAGGCCGGCGAGTCCGACCACCACGTTCAATCCCCATCCCAGCATCACATAGGTCAGCACCAGGATGCCGAGATCGAGAATGTAGCGCTCGTTGTAGAAGATCACCGGCACCAGAAAGGTGAACACCAGCAGCACCGGCGCGATGCCGCGCCGCGCTACGGCGAGGCCGCCCTGTACCGACGGCGGCACGATCCTGATGGTGCCGACCGGGCCCCACCACTGCCGCAGCAGTTCGACCACGATGCTGCCGCCGAACACGGTTGCGACCATGATGGCGAGGTCGCCGAACCGGGTCCAGTAGGTGAGCTGGCCGTCAGAGCCCGCCTCGGTGCGGACGCCGATCATCAGCGAAAACAGCACCAGCGCCACCAGGGCGCTGACCAGGGCTTTCTTGAAGATGAAGGCTGCGCCGGGCGCTGCCAATGAGCCGGGCGCGGATGCGCTCAGGCCGGCCATCAGACTTTTTCGACTTCGGGACGGCCGAGCAGGCCGGTCGGCATGAAGATCAGCACGACAATCAGGATCGAGAACGCCGCGACGTCCTTGTATTCGACCGAGAAGTAGGCCGACCACATCGTTTCGATCAGGCCGATCAAAAGTCCGCCCAGCATCGCGCCGGGCAGCGAGCCGATGCCGCCGAGCACCGCCGCGGTGAAGGCCTTGATGCCGGCGACGAAGCCCATGAAGAAATCAACCTGGCCGTAATAGAGCAGGTACATCATGCCGGCGACGGCGGCCAGCGCCGCGCCGATGACGAACGTCATCGAGATGGTGCGATCGACGTCGACCCCGAGCAGCGAAGCCATGGTCTGGTCCTGTTCGCAGGCGCGCATGTCGCGGCCGAGCCGGGTCCGCGCCACCAGCCAGGTGAACAGCGCCAGCAGCACGATGGTGGTGAGCACCACGATGATCTGCACGTTGGACAGCCGCACCACGAACCCGTCGGCCTCATACAGCGTGTAGCCGCCGGTGATGATTGGCGGCACCGGCTTGACCCGGGCGCCCTGCGCCACCTGCGAGAAGTTGGTCAGCACGAACGACATGCCGATCGCCGACAGCATCGGGGCGAGGCGGAACGAGTGCCGCAGCGGCCGGTAGGCGATGCGCTCCACGGTCCAGCCGTAGAGCGCGGTGAGCGCCATCGCGACCAGCAGCACGATCAGCAGGATCAGGGGAACGGCGGTGAGGCCGAACGAGACCAGGATCAGGAACGCGATCAGCGCGGTGAAGCCGCCGATCATGAAAATATCGCCATGGGCGAAATTGATCATGCCGACGATGCCATAGACCATGGTGTAGCCGATCGCGATCAGGCCATAGATCGAGCCGAGCGCGATGCCGTTGATGAGTTGCTGGGCGAAATAATCCATGCGCTGCCGTTGTTTGGATGACGCGGCGGTGGCCCCGGCAGCCGGTACGCCGCGTCGTGTCATTTTCTAACAGCAAGGAACCGGGTGCGGCAACAGCGCGGCAGGGGCTTGTACATGGGTCATTTTGAAGCCGCGGTTCCCGGTGCCGCGGCCGGACCCTGTCTCCGCCACGCCATGATCCCGGCGGAACCACCCGCAAGCGCGGGGGGAGGGGCGGTATATTGATCCGCCGCCCGCCGTTAAGGTAAACAAATGGTTTAAATTGCCCGCCGCAATTTAAGCAGGTTACCTCGCCGCAAGCCGCCGCTCCGGTCCGGAGCCTGCGGAAAAGCGGGAAGCGGCATGTCGACAAACTGGCGGATCAGTTCATTCAACGGCGCGCTGCTGGCGGCTTATTTCATCCCGACCTGGACCATCGTCGCCTTCAAGATCATGGTTTCGCCGATCCACGGCCTCTATGAACGGCCGAACATATCGGTGGCGCTGTTCATCAGCGATCATCTGCAACTGGCGGCGCTGAACACGGTTCGCTTCGCCTGGCTGCTGGCGCTCGGCAAGCTCACGGTCGTCGCGTTCTTTGCGCTGTTTGTGGTTCTCCTCACCCGCGCCTCGATCCGCAAGACCGGCGGCTGCGACGAGGCGCTCGGCATCGCGCTGGCGATCGGCAGCCTGATCAGTTTCGCCAGCATGGTGCTGGCCTCGCAGGTCGGCGAGAGCGCAGCGCTGCGGCTGCATGCGACCGAACTGTTGCTGCTGCTCGGCACCGCCATCGTGCTGGTGATCGAACGTCCGGCCTTGCCGCAGGCCGAACCGAGCGCGGCATCGCCGGAGCTGTCGCTTCAGCATCCGCGAATTCTGGACAACGCCTGAGCCAATACCGACCTCATCCTCTTATGTCCCATGTCAAGAGTAGAGGCATGAGGAAGGGTTTTCTCCAGGAATTGCGGAGAAGAATGAGAGGGGATGATCGTGCAAGGGTGGAAGCAGAACCCAGAGACGTCGGTCAACAAGCTCTTATTCG
>NZ_JAUYAN010000251.1 GCF_030693485.1 Bradyrhizobium sp.
AAACTTGGCGGCGTCGAGCTGTCGCGCGACGTCGGCCAGGCGCTCGGACGCAATCCCTGTCCGATCGTGGTCCCCTGCCACCGCGTGCTCGCCGCCGGCGGCAAGCCGGGCGGATTTTCGGCCAATGGCGGCGTGGTAACCAAGCTGAAAATGCTGGCGATCGAAGGCGCGGTGGTCAATCACACGCCGAGCCTGTTCGATTGAATCCTCTGCCTCGCCCCAAGCGGAGCGAGGTGAAAGCAGCTAGGCCGCCTCACACGAAAACCCGTTGCCCAGCCGGCGAATTTTCCCCGTCGAGGGCGAGGGGAAATGCGCGGTGCAGCACAGCGTGTCGGTATCGCAATAGCGCTCCAGGAAGCCGCGCCGCGTCGCGGCCGCCACGGTCTGATCGACGTCGAACTTCGCCGACAGCTCCGGATAGCGCGTCTGCAGCGGCGAGTGCATCAAATCGCCGGAAAATACCGCGTCGTCCTTGCCGCGGCCGAAGGTGAACGCGACATGTCCCGGCGTATGCCCGGGCGTCGGCAGGATCCGCGTGTGATCGCCGATCGCGTAATCGTCGCGCACGATCTCGGCCTTTCCGGCTTCGACCACGGGCAGCACGCTGTCGCCGAACGGCGGCACCGGGGTCTTCGCGTTCTGTTCGGTCCAGTAGTCGAACTCGCCCTTGCCGAACACGTAGCGCGCGTTCGGAAAGGTCGGCACCCAACGGCCGTTCTCCAGCCGCGTGTTCCAGCCGACATGGTCGACATGCAGATGGGTGCACATCACGAAGTCGATGTCACCGACGGCAAATCCGGCCGCGGCCAGCGCACGCAGATAGGTGTCGTCGGTCTTCATGTTCCATTTCGGGCGCAGCGGCCGCGGCTTGTCGTTGCCGATGCAGCTGTCGATCAGAATGGTATGATGCGGCGTCTTCACGACATAGGACTGGAAACACAGGATCAGCACGCCGCTGGCGTCGAGCGCGCCGGCCTGCTGCATCCACGTCCGGTTTTCCGAGAGCAGCTCCGGCGTCAGGGCGGGCAGCATCTCCAGCGCCGGCAGGAAGGTGGTTTCCTGCTCGATCAGGCGGTGGATGGTGAGATCGCCGACCGAAAATTTGAGAGTCATGGCAATTCCTTCCCGTTACGCCGGCGGCGGCACCGAGATCTTGACCGACGGGCGCTCCAGCATTCTCTCGTGGAAGGCGTCGAGCCTGGGGAAGGCCTTGCGCCAGCCGCAATCGGCAAAGCGGAAGTCGGCATAGCCGAGCACGCAGACCAGACCGATCTGCGCGATATCGAGCTGCGGCTGCGCCAGCATCTCGGCCTGCTTCTCGAACCGCGCCATGCCATTCCAGGCGCGGGCCCAGTGGTCGTCGGCCCAGGCCTGCCAGCGCTGCGGCTCCGGCCGCACCATCTTCTCGTAACGGCACAGCAGCATCGAATCCAGCATGCCCTGCAGCATGGAATGATCGCTCTTGACCTTCCATCGCAACGCGCCCGACGCCGGAACCAGCTTTCCGCCGCCGGCCAGTTCGTCGAGATACTCGACGATGACATAGGAATCCAGAATGACGTCGCCATTGTCGAGGATCAGCACCGGCAGCTTCTTCAGCGGCGTGATGCGCGAATACTCGTCATTGGGCTGCCCCGGCACCACGGTGGCCGAGATGAATTCGATTTTGTCGATCAGTCCGAGTTCGATCGCGGCAATCCGCACCTTGCGGGCAAACGGCGAGGCCGGGGAGAAGGAGAGTTTCATTTTGATGTTCCTGGGATTGCGTCCACATCACAACCTCATCCTGAGCAGCGCGCCGCTTGCGGCGGGCGACTTGAAGGATGGGCAACAGCGATTGCTCTTTCGTCACCTTCGCACCGCGAAGGGGACCGTCCTTGTGACTCATCCTTCGAGACGCGCGCGAAGAGCGCATTCCTCAGGATGAGGGCGGCGCACCTCACGCCGCGACGATTTCCTGGCGCTGCTCGCCCAAGCCCTCGATGCCGAGCGTGACCACGTCGCCGACATTGAGGAATTTTGGCGGCTTCATGCCGGAGCCGACGCCGGGCGGCGTGCCGGTGGTGATGATGTCGCCGGGCATCAGCGTCATGAAGGACGAGACGTAGGACACGATCTTGGCCACGCCAAAGATCATCGTTGCGGTCGAGCCGGTCTGGCAGCGCTTGCCGTTGACGTCGAGCCACATCGACAGTTTCTGCACGTCCGCGATCTCGTCCTTGGTGGCGACCCAGGGGCCGAGCGGACCGAAGGTGTCGTGCGATTTGCCCTTGGTCCACTGGCCGAGGCGCTCGATCTGGAAATTGCGCTCGGAGACGTCGTTGCAGACGCAATAGCCGGCGACGTGAGAGATCGCGTCGGCCTCGGTAACGTACTTCGCGCGGGTACCGATAATGATGGCGATTTCGACTTCCCAGTCGAGCTTGGTCGAGCCGCGCGGTTTCTCGACGGCATCATTGGGCCCGCACAGGCTGTTGATGGCCTTCATGAAGATGATGGGTTCGGCGGGAATCGGCATGCCCACTTCGGCGGCGTGGTCGGAATAATTGAGGCCGATGGCGATGAATTTCGGTACGCCGCCGACCGGCGCCCCGATCCGCGGCTTGCCGTCGACGGCGGGCAGCTTCGAGGCATCGAGGCCGGCGAGCTTGGCGAGCGAGGCCGGCGAATAGGCCTCGCCGTCGAGGTCCTTCACGTGGGCGGAGAGGTCGCGCAGCTGACCCGATTTGTCGATTAGGCCGGGCTTTTCCTGGCCCTTGGCCCCGTAGCGAACAAGCTTCATGTCTCACTCCCTTTTGAAGGTCTTACTTGCCTCGATGCTTCATGGAACAGCGCGGGGGGAAATTCAATGGCTGCGCGCTGCATTGCTGGTCTCTTCATCCTGAGGAGCGGCCGTTGAGCCGCGTCTCGAAGGATGGCGGCGAGGGATGGTGCCAGATGGTTCGAGACGCACGAAGACGCGCTCCTCACCATGAGGGAGCACGACAGGGCTCACCCCAGCGCCACGTATTTGAAGGCGTCGCCGTCGCGCTGGATGTGGCCGGCATTGAAATGCCCGCCGATCACCAGCGTCGGCGTATCGGCGAAGCGCGCGAACAGCTCACGCCGCGTTGCGGCCGATTGCACCGGATCGGAATCGGCGGTCGACGACCAGTCGAGATGCGCCATCTGGCAGGGATGGTGGGCGACGTCCCCGGTCAAAAGGCCCTGTTCGCCTTCCGACTGGATGAGGATGCTCATATGGCCCGGGCTGTGGCCGGGGGTTGGGATCAGGGTGATCTCGTCGCCGAGCCTGGCGTCGCTGGCGACCAGGTCGGCGCGGCCCGCATCGGCGATCGGTTTGACCGAGTCGTTGAAGACGGCCAGCTTGTCGCTCTCGTCGCTGTGGTCGCGCCAGTGCTCATATTCGGTCCGGCCGAACACGTAACGCGCTTTGGCGAATGTCGGCACCCATTGACCGCCGACCAGCCTCGTGTTCCAGCCGACATGGTCGACATGCAGATGCGTGCACAGCACGGTGTCGATGCTGTCAGGCGCAAAGCCCGCCGCCGTCATGGTTTCGAGGAACGGGTCTTTCCGGTTATTCCAGGTCGGCACCTTGCGGCCTTCCTTGTCGTTGCCGAGCCCGGTATCGACCACGATCCGCCGCGTCGGGGTCTCCACCACCAGCGAGTGGATCGACATTTTGAGGCGGCCCTCTTCGGTCGCGAAATGCGGGATCAGCCAGGGCAGCTTTTGGATTTCCTCGTTGGTGGCTAGCGGCAGGATGAATCGGGTGCTGCCGACCGTCTCCATCTCGACGATCTTGGTGATCCTGACCTTGCCGATCTTCCAGTGCATCCAGCGTTCCCCGTCTCTTGTTTCAGCTTCTACCTTGCGCAATCCACCACGACCGTCCCCAGCTTGTCGCCCTTCTCCACCGTGAGGTGGGCCCGGGCGGTTTCCGACAGCGGAAACCGCGCCGCGATGTTGTGGAGGCGTTTTCCCGCGGCGAGCCATTTCGAGATATCGGCCTGCGCCGCCGCCAGCAACGGCCACGGCAGCGCGAACAGCACCAGCGCGCGCAGCGTGATGCATCGCTCCATCAACTCGCGCATCGGCACCACTGGGCTGCGATTGCCGTTGGTGGCGTAGACCGCGATGGTCGAATTCATCGCCATCAGCTTCAGGGTGGTGGCGATGTTGCCGCCGAAATCGACATCGACCACGCGATCGACGCCGCGCCCTTCCGTAAAGGCCATCGCCTTGGCGACCACGTCCTCGGTCTTGTAGTCGATCACGAGGTCGGCGCCGGCCAGCCGCGCCTGCTCCGCCTTGAAGGCCGAGCTGACCGTGGCGATCACGCGCGCGCCGCCCCATTTCGCCAGTTGCACCGCATAATGCCCGACCGCGCCGGCGCCGCCGGTGATCAATACGGTCTGGCCGGTGACCGATCCGTCGCCATACAGGCCGCACCACGCGGTCATGCAGGGAATGCCGAGGGTGGCGCCGGCCGCGAACGACACGTCGGCGGGTAGCGGCGTCACCAGCTGTTCGGCCACTGTAATGTACTCGGCCGCGGTGCCGAAGGCGCGGCCGTTGCGCTGGCCGTTGAACAGCCAGACCCGCTCCCCGACGCCGAGCCGGCTGACGCCGCCGCCGACCTGGTCGACGATCCCGGCGCCGTCGCTGTTCGGGATCACGCGGGGATATTCCATCGCGCGATAGCTGCCGGCGCGGCGGCCGACATCGGCCGGGTTCACGCCGGAGGCTTCCAGCCGTATCCTGACTTCGCCCGGGCCGGCCGTTGGCGTCGGCATGTCGCCGAAATCAAGCACATCGGGTGCAGCGCCCGTGCGCTCATACCAGACAGCCTTCACTTACAGCGTGCCCGGGAAGGCGCCGCCGTCCATCAGGAGGTTCTGGCCGGTGATGAAGCCTGCCTTGGCGCCACAGAGGAACGCGCAAGCCTGGCCGAATTCATCGGCGTCGCCGAAACGCCCAGCCGGGTTGAGCTTGGCGCGCTCCGCCAGAATCTGGTCAACCGGCAGACCGCGCTTGTCCGCCTCACCCTTGGCCGTGCCGCGCAGCCGGTCGGTATTGAAGGGACCCGGCAGCAAGCCGTTGATGGTGACGTTGTTGATCACGGTCTTGCGTGCGATTCCCGCGACAAAGCCGGTGAGGCCGGCGCGGGCGCCGTTCGACAGGCCCAGAATCTCGATCGGTGCCTTGACCGCGGCCGAGGTGATGTTGACGATGCGGCCGAATTTGCGGGCCATCATGCCGTCGACCGTCGCCTTGATCAGCTCGATCGGGGTCAGCATGTTGGCGTCGAGCGCCTTGATCCAGTCGTCGCGGGTCCAGTTGCGGAAATCGCCGGGCGGCGGGCCGCCGGCATTGTTGATCAGGATGTCGGGATCGGGACAGGCCTTCAGCACGTCGGCGCGGCCCTCGGGCGTGGTGATGTCGCCCACCACTTCGGTCACGGTGACGCCGGGGTTGGCCTTGCGGATTTCGTCGGCGGCCTGCTTCAGCGCCTCGGCGCCGCGCGCGGTCATGGTGACGTGCACGCCTTCGCTGGCGAGCTGCATGGCGCAGGCGCGGCCGAGGCCCTTGCTCGATGCGCAAATGATGGCGCGGCGGCCTTTAATTCCAAGATCCACTGTCTCACTCCCGTTATGTCTGGTGTTTTTTTGAGGTCTGGTCCAGCCCCTTGTAGCCAACCTCGGCGGCCTTGATAAGGGGACCCCGCACCGCCGAAACGCATATCGGCAACCCTGCTTTGCACCCGGTCAAAATCGCCGTATGACGGACGCCCGAAAGCGCCCCCCGAGGAATCCTCATGTCCGGTCTGTTCGACGTCAGCCAGGAAGTCATTCTCGTCACCGGCGCCAGCCAGGGGCTCGGCCGGCAGTTCGCCCGCGTGCTTTCCGCCGAGGGCGCCGCGGTGGCGCTGGCGGCGCGCCAGACCGCCAAGCTGAAGAGCCTGGAGGATGAAATTCGCAGAAAAGGCGGCCGCGCCGTCGCGGTGCAGATGGATGTCACCGATACCGCCTCGATCGCCCGCGCAATCGACAGCGCCGAGGCCGCGCTCGGGCCGGTCAGCGTCCTCATCAACAATGCCGGCATCGCCATCGAAAAGCTCGCGGTCGACCAGACCGAGGCGGACTGGGACGCCGTCATCAACGCCAACCTGAAGGGCGCCTATTTCACCGCGACCGAGCTGGCGCGGCGGATGATCGCGCGCCGGCAGGAGGGCAATATCGTCAACATCGCCTCGGTGCTCGGCTTCGGCGTGATGAAGTTCCTCTCGCCCTACACCATCTCCAAGGCCGGCATCATCCAGGCCACCAAATCGATGGCGCTGGAACTGGCCGGCAACCGTATCCGCGTCAACGCGCTGGCGCCGGGCTATATCGATACCGAGATGAACCACGAATTCTGGGTCACGCCTGCGGGCGAGAAACTGGCCAAGCGAATTCCGCAACGGCGGATCGGCGCCGAATCCGATCTCGACGGCGCGATTATGCTGCTGGCGTCGAATGCGTCGCGCTACATGACCGGCAGCGTGGTGACGGTGGACGGCGGCTTCTTGCTGACGTGACGCTTCGCCACGCGTCTCCAGGTAAAAACGTGAACTGAATGCACCGGTTCACTCGACTTGCGTGCACTGCAAATCGTTTCGCGTTTGTTCAGCAGGCATGAAGCTTGGGCGCAAACCTCACCGCCCATTGCCCTGCGTTCATCAATCGCAACCGTCGAGATTGCCGAAAAAGTTTCCGATTTCCTCGGATCGGTTTTTCATGTTTGGGCATCGCGACAGCGGGAACCATCTCTGTTCCATGTCGTTGGAACCGCGTTGAAAACCACATGGAGAAAGTTCGATGGCAGACGGCGGTGACTCGGCGAGTGGGATTTTGGGAGTTCTGGTTGGGGTAGTCTTGGTGATCTTTATCGGCGCCGCGGTTCTGATGGCGACCGGAAAGATGGGCAACTCTGGTCCGAGCTTCACGATCAGCATTCCCGGCGCGAAGTAATCCAATCAACATCAGCAACAGGAGAACAGCAATGAACGGTGTCATTTATCTAGTTGGTCTTGTCGTCGTCGTAATGGCGGTCCTTTCCCTTATCGGGCTTCGTTAATCAATCAGAGGAATACCCAAAATGGCTATCACCGATACGGCTGCTGCGAAGCCGAGCTACCTCGAATGGGGGCCCATCCTGGCCGGCGCAATAGCAGCGGCGGCACTATCTTTTCTCCTTTTGACATTTGGCGGCGCGGTCGGCCTTTCTCTCACTTCGCCCTGGCCCGGGACGGGCGCTAAACTGTGGGTGGTGGCGCTCGCCCTTGCCTGGTGGATGGTGCTGGTTCAAATCGGCAGCTTCGCCGCAGGCGGATATCTGGCCGGTCGCATGCGATCCCGCTGGATGGATTCCCGTTCCTCCGAAGGCGCTTTTCGAGACAGCACGCACGGGTTTATGGTGTGGGCCGTCGGTGTCCTGATGGGAGCCGCGGTGCTGGCGATCGTCGGACTTGGTGCGGCCAAGACCGGTGTCGAATCGGCTTCGACCGTGGCGGCGGGCGCCGCGTCCGGCAATATGTCCAAGTCCGGTCTGGCGATGGGCCCGGCCGACTACGCCGTCGATCTCATGCTGCGGCCGCAGCCGGGTCAGGCGTCCGGTACTGCGAATGATGCACGGGCCACAAACACGTCGAACGATGAGGCGCTGCGCGCCGAAACCGGTCGGATCTTTGCCGGCGCCATCAAGAACCAGGCGCTGACGTCACGCGATCGTGCCTATCTGACGCAAATCGTGGCGTCGAGGACCGGACTGCCCGAAGCCGAGGCCCAAAAGCGGGTCGATGCCGCGGTTATGGAAGCCCGTGACCTTGAGGTGAAGGCAAGGGAGCAGGCGGATAAAGCCCGCAAGACGGCCCTGATCACCGCGTTCATTGCCGCGATGTCGCTGCTCATCAGTCTCGTTGCGGCGACCGCGTCGGCGGCGGCGGGCGGTCGGCACCGGGATGAAGATCGAATCCCCATGTTCGCCGGGCACCGCTTCTGGTGAAGCGATCATTCAACGAAGGAGACTGAGATGCCTATTCTGCTTTGGCTGGTTGGAATACCGATTCCCCTGATTCTTCTGTTCTTGCTGCTCAGGTAGCCGGATCATCATAAACGTCGAAAGCCGGCACATGTGCCGGCTTTCTTCGTTGAGCTTGTGGAGACGGCTGCCGCAAGGCTCACGCGTTGCCTTCAATGCATTCGCTGACCGGGTTGCGGATAGGTCATCCGAAGCCGGACGCCGGTTCTGGCCTGGATTGGAACCGGGGTGAGGTAAGTCGCACAGCGCGCGCGGCAGGAAAACCCTGGCCAGAGTATGCACCGGGAGCCTGAAGCTGCCTGACGCGAGCAAGAAGCCGGTTTACGGGCGCGAAGCGGTCGTGAGATGGACCTGTCGCACATTTACCTGGGCACTGTCGCCCCGCAAACAGGCGCTGGAAAAATGCGGCCAGACCTGCGAGGCGCAATCGGGCTTCGTGGCCGCGTCGCTGGACGGCCTGACTGTCGACGTGTCCGCTGCCTTCGCAGCCTGGTCACCCGCGCTCGCCGGCGCAGCGGAGGTTGCAAGTGTGAAACCGAGAGCAGCGCAGGATAACACGAGATAGGCCGCCAGTCGGTTTTGCATCGTTGGTCTCCGCTTCAATAACCCTGCTGCAACGGCCGGCCGACTCCTTTGTTCCGTATCAGCGCTGCAATTAAAACCACGACCGGTTCGGAGCGGGTTGGCAACGTGGCGGTCGCTCCTGGACCGGCGTCTCGATCATGCCCGCATCTCTGCCTTGATCATGTCCGCGGCCTTCTCGCCGATCATGATGGTCGGCGCGTTGGTGTTGCCGCCGATCAGGGTCGGCATCACAGAGGCGTCGACGACGCGCAGGCCTTGCAGCCCGTGGACTTTCAGTCTGGCGTCGACCACGGCCATCGGGTCGCTGCCCATTCTGGCGGTGCCGACCGGGTGATAGACGGTATCGACGCGCTGGCGCAGCAGCTCGCGGATCTGGTCGTCGGTCTCGACGCCTTCGGTGTACATGTCCTTTTTCTGCAGGGCGCGCATCGATGGCGTCTCCATGAGTCGCCGCGTGACCTTGAAGCCTGCGACCATGGTTTCGAGATCGGCAGCATCGCCGAAGAAATTCGGATCGATCAGCGGCGCCACCAACGGATCGGCGCTGCCGAGCGCGACGTTGCCGCGGCTCTTCGGCCGCAGCAGGCAGACGTGGCAGGTGAAGCCGGTGCCGTTGTGGCGCTTGCGGCCATGATCGTCGGCCAGCGCCATGCCGAAATGCAGCTGGATGTCGGGCACGTCGAGGTCGGGGCTGGTTTTCAGGAAACCGCCGCACTCGGCGAAATTCGAGGTCATCGGCCCGCGGCGTTCGCGCCGGTACTGGCCGATGGCGCGCAGCAGCCGCGGCAGGGCCTTCAGCGAGATGCCGTTGAAATTGGGATTGTCGGACATGTAGCCGAACACGAAATCCGGATGGTCCTGCAGGTTCTGCCCGACGCCGGGCAGATGATGCCGGCTTTCGATGCCGTGTTTGCCGAGCGCCATGGCGTCGCCGACGCCCGACAGCATCAGCAGTTGCGGGGTCTGGAACGCGCCGGAGGAGACGATCACCTCGCGCCGCGCCCGGATCTGCTTCAGCTCCTTGCCCTGGCGGTATTCGACGCCGACCGCGCGCTTGCCTTCGAACAGGATGCGGGTGGCGTGCGCGCGGGTTTCGACGCGTAAATTGGCGCGGCTGCCCATATGCGGATGGATATAGGCGCGCGCCGCGCTGCAACGTTCGCCGTTCTTCTGCGTCACCTGGTAGACGCCGAGGCCTTCATGCTCGTCGGCATTGAAGTCCTCGCGCAGGCGAAACTGCGCTTCCTGCGCCGCCTGCAGGAAGGTCTGCTGCACCGGATTGTCGGTGCGCAGCTTGTTGACGGACAGCGGCCCGTCCTTGCCGTGATACTCGCCGCCGAAGTCGGCATTGTTCTCGGAGCGCTTGAAATAGGGCAGCACGTCGGCGAACGACCAGCCGGGATTGCCGAGCGAGGCCCATTGATCGTAGTCGCTGCGGTGGCCGCGGATATAGACCATGGCGTTGATCGCCGACGAGCCGCCGAGCCCCTTGCCGCGCGGCTGATAGCCGATGCGGCCGTTGAGGCCTTTCTGGGGCACGGTGTTGAAGGCCCAGTTGTTGACGTTGCCGGCGACCATCAGCACCAGCGCGAACGGCGTGGTCACCACCCAATTGTCGTTCCTGCCGCCGGCGTCCAGCACCGCCACCGAGGTCTTGGGATCCTCGGAGAGCCTTCCTGCCACCGCGCAGCCGCCCGAGCCGCCCCCCACCACCACGAAATCATATGTATCGGTCACGCGTATTCCCCCCGTTGTTTTTTTGTTCGTCATTCCGGGGTGGTCCGAAGGACCAGACCCGGAATCTCGCGAGATTCCGGGTTCGATGCTTTGCATCGCCCCGGAACGACGGTCTTGACCATTACGACATGAATCGCAGCAGCTTTTCCAGTCGCGCGATTTTGGCGCCATAGGGCGGATAGAGATCGGCGAGGCGGTTGAACCTTGAGCGATAAAATACCGGCTTCAGCTTGCTCAGCGTGTCAAAACCCCATGCGCCGTGATAGGCGCCGGTGCCGGAGGCGCCGACGCCGCCCATCGGCTGGTACATCTGGGCAAAGTGAAACAGGCAGTCATTGACGGTTACGCCGCCGGAGACGGTGCGGTCCAGCACCTCGTCGCGCGCCGCGTCGTCCTTGCCGAACCAGTACAACGCCAGCGGCCGGTCGTGCCTGTTGATATAGGCCACCGGCTCGCTGGCCTCCCGGTAACCCATGATCGGCAGCAGCGGCCCGAAAATTTCCTCCTGCATGATCGCCATCTCGGCCGTCGCACCGACCACGATGGTCGGCGGAAACTTGCGCTTCGATTTCCAGGCGGGATCGTGAGGGCTGGTCGGTTGCATGATCCTGGCGCCCCTGGCGGCGGCGTCCGCCACCAGGCCTTCGAGCCTGGCGTAATGCCGGTCGGAGATGATGGAGGTGTAATCCTTGTTGGCGGGATCGGTCCCGAACATCCGCTGCATGCTGTCCTGCGCCCTGTCGGCGAACTCCTGCACGGACGCTTCCGGCACCAGCGCATAATCGGGCGCGATGCAGGTCTGGCCGGCGTTGAGCAATTTGCCGTAGGCGATGCGCTCGGCGGCCTCGGTGATATCGGCGGAGCGATCGACGATGGCGGGCGACTTGCCGCCGAGTTCGAGCGTCACCGGCGTCAGATTGCGTCCCGCGGCTTCCGCGACGAGGCGGCCGACCCGGGTCGAGCCGGTGAAGATCAGATGGTCGAACGGCAGCGACGCGAACGCCTTCGCGATATCGTCCTCGATACCGGTGACGATCATCTCGGTGCGATCGAATT
>NZ_JAUYAN010000267.1 GCF_030693485.1 Bradyrhizobium sp.
CGAATTGACCCCCTGTGATCCCGTCACATAATGGCGCGGTCATGCCGGCCTCACGGCCGTGTCGAGACGCAAAAATCCGCACCGGCGCAGGGGGCTGCCGCCGTGAGGAGATCAAGCGCAAGCGAGAAACTGCAAGGCCTCGGATGAAAGGCGTCAACGGTCTCGTCGAGGCCGCGGTCGCGCATGAAGGGAAGCTCCCCGTCCATGAGGGCCGCTGCGCGCACGGCGCGTACATTCTTTTCGCTGGCCTTGCCGTATTTCCGGTCCGAGGACCGCTGGATCGCCGGCGCGCTGCTCGCCGGCATCGTCGTCGTCGAACTCGGCCTCGTTGCGATCCTCGTCGCCGTCAACGAGTGGAACAAGCGCTTCTTCAATGCGCTGGAGGGCCGCGACTGGAGTGCGGCCCAGCTGGAGCTGGCGGTGTTCTGCGTCATCGCGCTCGCCGCCGTCGTCGCCGGCACGCTGCAATATTTCCTAGGTCAGCGGCTGATCATCCGCTGGCGGCGATGGCTCACCGAACGCTATGTGGCTATGTGGATGGCGCACGGCCGACACTATCGCGTACGTCTGGTCGAGCCTGATGTCGACAACATCCACCTGCGCATCGCCAGCGACGTGCTGATCTTCCTCACCCGCACCCACGAGCTGTTCACCTCGCTGATCGGCAGTGTTGTCACCATTGTCTCGTTCGTGGCGATCCTCTGGTTCCTGTCGGCGACGACACCCCTGCCGCTATTCGGCGGCAATTTCGCCTTCGCCGGCTGGCTGATCGTCGTCGCCGCATCCTATGCCGTGATCGGCACGCTGTTCACGCACCTGATCGGCCGGCCGCTGATCCCGCTCAACTTCAGCCAGCAGCGCTACGAGGCGGATTTCCGCTTCGCCATTGCACGAGCGACCGACCAGTCCGAACCGGTGGCGCTGATGGGCGGCGAGGCAGTGGAGCGCCGCGAGCTGCGCCAGCGCTTCGGCAACCTCGTGCGCAACTGGACGAGACTTGCCAACCGCCAGAGCGGCCTGGTCGGCTTTATCGCCGGCTACGCGCGCATGTCGACGGTATTTCCGATCCTGGTGGTGACGCCGGCCTATCTCTCCGGTGCGATTACGCTCGGCGCCCTGGTCCAGACGGCGCAGGCGTTCCAGAATGTCGAGGGAGCGCTGGCCTATTGCATCAGCGCCTACAGCAAGATCGCCGAATGGAAGGCGGTGATGGACCGTGTCGCCCAGTTCGAGGCGGCAATGACCGCTGTCGATGTTCATCGCGCTCGCGAGACGGCGATTGACGTGACCTCGCGAACGGGCGAGGGGCTGCAGGTCGATGAGCTGGTGCTGCGGCTGCCGTCGGGGGCAGCGATGATGTCGTTCGATGCGCTCGAGCTGTCGTCCGGCGAACGGCTTCTGGTCGCCGGCGCCTCCGGCGCCGGCAAGTCGAGCTTCATCCGCGCACTGTCCGGTCTGTGGCCGCTCGGCGAGGGCGCAATAAGCCTGCCGGAGAACGCAAGAGTGTTCTCGCTGCCGCAGCGCGCCTACTTTCCGCTGGGCTCGCTGCGCCAGGCGATCGCCTATCCGACGCTGGTCGAGCATGCCGACGATGATGCGATCCGCGACGCGCTGCGCGCGGTTGGACTCGCACATTTGTGCGACCGGCTCGATGAGGAATCCGATTGGCCGGCGGTGCTGGCCGGCGGCGAGCAGCAGCGCGTCGCCTTTGCGCGCGCGCTGCTGGCAAAGCCCGACATCCTGCTGCTCGACGAGCCGGTCTCGGCGCTGGAGGAAGGAGACATCGACGCACTCTATCGGCTTCTGGCCGAGCGACTGCCGCAAGCGATCGTCATCTCCATCGGCCGCGCCGCACTGCTCGGTCACCTGCACGAACGTGCAATCCATCTTGAGCATGGCGTTGCCGTCGTGACCAAACCGCCGCCGCGTGCCGCCGCGCGCGCCGTATGATTTCTGGAAGGAGAAACCGAAGATGGCCGCCCTGAACTACTGGACCGACAAGTGGGACCTGCATGTCGACATCTGTCCGTGCGACGTGCACGTCAACGACTGGCTCGCGGAAAACGGGATCAGGAACAAGCTCATCTACCACTTCGGCACCGGCACCCATCACGTGATCGGCAAGGAGCAAGCCCAGAACGGGTCCGGCAACATGGTGTTCGGAATTACGGCGTCGATCGAGGAATACGAGGCCTACGTGAAGCTGGTCGCCGGCAATTCGAAGGTGGCGAAACGCTACGTCGCCTATTTCGGCGACATCTACCTCACCAATCCGCAATTGTTGCCGGACTTCGACGTGGTGACGATGGTGCACCTGTGCGAGTTTTTCTTTCCGAACACCGCCAGCGCCGAATATGGCGGCGTCGACGACCGCGGTCTGCTCGACATCTTCACCGCAAAGACCAGGCCCGGCGGGCATATCCTGTTCTACACCAAGTCGATAGCGTTCGAAAAAGCCCGGCCGATCGTCGCCCAATGGGAAAAGGAAGCGCCGGTGACTCGCGTCGGCGACTTCAAGACGCTGGCGGTGTACCAGAAGCGCTGACGTTCGCGCTGCTCCGCAGGATCCAGCACTGCCCGCATACCGCTTTCGCGCTTCATGAAGCTTCCGAAGCGACGATTGCTGACGTCCAAACTGGCTGCGTCGACGGAAGAACTGTTGCCGCTCAATCCCGCTCATTATCTTTTGGCAATGTGCGAACCAAACCCGCAACAACCCCCACCAACGAATATGCAGCTATCTTTCACAACGGAAAGAGCGCTGTGTAGAAAAACTTCCACTGCGAGCCAAATCGGCTGATGCCGAAGAAAGTCCAAGGACCATGCGCTTGAAAGTAGGCTTGATGATTGCTGGGCTAATAGTTGTTGCCACTACCCCCGCTCACGCATGGAGGAAAGACATGGGTAAAGACGGGTTCGGTAACGCTTGCTGGAGAGAATGCGAAACCATCAACGAGATCGCGTATTGCGGTGACAAGATCTGTGCGAAGATCAAGGCTGGCGACCGGCCTCCCCCGAACGGCACGATTGTCAAGATGCCCAAAGTCGTCAACTGATGGTGTTCGACTGACGGCCCTGACCTACCCGGGTCGGGGCCTGTTGTCCTGTTTGATGCCACGATATTTGGCAACATTCACGGTTGATGGATTCCGCGTGTAGGAGGCGGCAACCAGCGACCTCACTTCGGGTATCGCGATCCTGCTGGGCGCAATTTCCGCACCTCCGGTGGAACCTGCAAGCCGCGCACGATCACTCCAGGCGGAGAACACCCAGTTACAAGAAGATCGTGCCGCGCCAGGTGGCGTGAAGGCGATCCTCCCGCTCACTCCACCTTCGCCACCACCGCGATCCGCCGGATGCCGCCCTTGCGGTAGGCGTCGAGGAAAGCGTAGTAGTCCTTGAACGAGATGCAGCCGTTGGAATCGCCGCCGGGGCCGAGCATATAGGTATGCGCCAGCAGACCGTCGCGGTTGAAGATCTTGTCCTGGCCGCCGATCGGCGTCAGCCGCAGCGCCGGCACGCCGTGGAACAGCGCCTCGCGCGGCTTGAGGTCGTAGATGTGCGGCGGGGTCACGCCCTGCATTCGCACATGGGCATAGCGCACATCGTCCTTCTTGGCGCCGAGCCCGGAATGCGCCTCCAGCACGGTGCCGTCAGGCAGATAGACCTTGCGCGCCGCGATATCGTAGACCGCGGTCTCGCGATCATAGGGCGCCGATCCGCCGAGCATCGGGTTCTGCAGCTTCGGCAGGCTGCCGGTTGCGCTGACGTCGGCGGAAGCATAGGACAGCAACGATCGCGACGCCGGTTCCTTGCCCCACAGTTTTTCGACCATGTTGGGCTTGTCGGAGCCGATCGACATCACCGCGGCCTTGGCTCGCTGCGCCATGTCCTTGACGGCAGCCCCCGTGCCTCGGGCCGGCTTTGCCTCGGCGGCTGCCGGTGTGAGAGCGGCAACCTGGGTCGGCGGTTGTGACGCCTGTTTCGGTTTGGCGGCTTCGAGCAATTTCGGCACTTCGCCCGGCATCGCGACTTCTACGGAAGATGACGCCGAAGCCAGTTGCATGGTCGCGGCCTGCGGCGCTGGCGCTAGGCCCTGCGCTGCGGCAGCTCCAAAACGGTCGTTGAACGCCAGTGACGTGACAGATTCGATCGTCGCGGGCGCGGCGATGACCGGCGCAGGTTCAGGCAGCGCCGCGAACACATGGTTGACGATGGCCTGCGGAGTCCGCGCCGCCACCGACTGCTTCTGCGGAATCACCGGCGCATCGAAGTTTCCGCCGGCCATGGTCGGATAAATGCTGGCGCCGAAAACATTGGCATGAACAGTCCAGGCGCAGCCCAGCACCAGGCCGGCGACCGCGACGCCGCTGAAAATATGGTTAGCATTGGCTTTACGCGATGAACGCCGATGGTTCCTGGCCGCGACTTGCCTGGACGCACTCGTACTGTAACTCATTCGCCTCGTATCCAGACAACTTCCACTGAGTTCCTCTTCGCAGCACCGCATCACGATTTTCGATGCAGCTTCTCGCAGAGGTGCGGAGCGTCATTAGGGCGACTTTTAGTTAAATGCAGATTAAGTGCGGGCGGATGTGGGGCATGCAAACCACACGAGGCCGATGCGATGCAGCGGCCCCGTGTTTACGCGGGATTTTTCGCGAGTTCCGCATCAGTAGTTCAACTTCGGATATCAGCCGGTGCCGCGCCCTTCCGGCGTCACGTCGAGAATGGTCCATAGCGGCATCGGATCCGGCGCGCCGCGCGGATCCTGTCCGGGATCGGACGATGCGCCATTCATCTCGCCGCCCCAGAAATGCCTGGTTGCGGCAGCGCACGGCGCTGTTCCGCAACGCGCTCGAAGTGGCGGCGAAGCTCGATCCAATCGGCCAGCAGCGCCGCCCGATGAGATACTCCGGCGGGCGATCCAGTACTCCAGAGACGTCAGTGATAATCCGCGATAGCACGCTATTGGATACCCGCCTTCGCGGGGTATGACGAGTGTGCATAAGCGCCGTCGCGTCTCCCCTACTCCAGCTCCGGCGGCGGCGAGCGGTCGAGCACGCTGCCTTTCGGGCTCTCGAGCAGATCGATCCCATAGGTTTCGATCACCAGCGGTCCGCGCTTGCGGGTGAGTTCGGCTACCCGCTCGACGCCAACAAAATTTTCCATCTGATAGGACCCCGCACCTTGCCGCGCATCGCCGACGAACAACAGTTTGCCGGACAATTGCGCCGGAGACGGTTCGGGCATGTTGACCCAGCGAATGCGCTGGGTCGGCTGCACGACGCAAGTTCCCTTCGGCAGATAGAAGGCGAGCCAGCTGGTGGTGCCGTAATCCGGCGCCAGCACGCAGGTCGCGCCGGTGCGCAATCGCACCGCTTCGATCGCAGCGGCCAGTTCGCGCCAGCCGACGCCGACGCTGCGCACGGTGGCGTCGCGGCGGTAGCCGGTGAGTATGCCGGTATTGGCCTGCACGATCAGGAACGCAAACAGCGCAACTCCCACCGGCGAGGCCCAGCGCAAGCAGAAATCGGCGAGGCGCTGGCGCTGCCTGTCCCACCGCGTGAGGTGGGCGGCCACCGCGGCCGATATTGCCAACGCCGGATAGACCGGCGCGAACCAGTTGGCCTCGACGCGGGCGTGCAGCGAATGCCAGACGAAATACGCCACGATGGTCCAGAACATCGTGTTGACGAGCATGCGGGCGGCGAACGCGCCGGTAGTGCGCCAGGCCAGGGCGTGAAGCCCCATGGCGCCGAGAATGAAAACCAGCGGCGTTGCGAACGCGATCTGGGTCGGAATCAGCTCGGCGATGAAGGCCGGCCTGAAATTCTCAAATCGGGCGCGGCCGAACATCTGCTTGAGGAAGGAGACCCATTGGTGATCGGCGTTCCAGAGAATCACCGGCGCAAACACCGCCAGCGCCACCAGCCCGCCGAGATAGGGCCATGGCGAGATCAGCCAGCGCCGCAGCTTCGGCACCGCCACCAGCCAGATCAGAATCGCCAGGCCGAAAAACAGCGCCGTGTATTTCGACAGCAAGGCGATACCGACCGCGGCGCCGACCGCGAGCCACCATGCGCCGCGCCCGGTCTCCAGCACCTTGGCGAGAAACAGCAGCACGAAACTCGAGGCCACCAGCAGCGGCGCATCCGGCGTCACGATCATGGTGCCGACCGCGGCCATCATGGTGACGTTGAGCAGGATGGTGGCGGTGGCAGCCACCCGGACGCCGCCGAACAGGATCGCCGCGGCGCGATACACCGCAAAGCTCATCGGCAGCGCCAGCAGGATCGACGCCAGCCGCACCCCGAGTTCGGTGTCGCCGGCGATCATGGTGCCGGCACGGATCACGTAAGCGACGGCGGGCGGATGATCGTAGTAGCCACCGGCGAGATGTTTCGACCACATCCAGTAATAGGCTTCGTCGAACGTCAGCGGCGTCCAGCCGGCGGCGGCCAGCCGCAGCGCCACCAGCGCCAGCACCGTGAGAACCGTGTTGCGGGCGAGGCGCGCGTCGTTCGCACTCATTTTACGATCATCGCTTGCGCCAGACCAGCAGCCCGGACATCGCGTAATTCCACACCACGCCCATCAGCGCGCCCGCCGCCCCGGCTACCCACCAGTTCCATTCCTGATCGTAGACCGAAAACGCGACGCCGACATTGGCGACGAGGCCGACACCGCAGACCAGGTAAAACAGCAGCAGACCCCACAGGATGCCAAAGCCCTTCAGCCGCTGGTCGCGATAGGTGAGAAAATTGTTCAGGATGAAATTGGAGGTCATGGCGACCAGCGCGCCGGCCGCCTGCGCCTCGGCAAACGGAACGTCGAGAACCTTGTGCGCCACGAACAACGTCGTCAGATGCACGATGAGGCCGAGGGTGCCGACCATCGCGAACATCAAGAACCGCAGCGACACCACGTCATGGGTCAGCTTCGCCAGCACCAGGCCCAGGAAATCCAGCGCGACCATGGAATCGAGCTTGCTCTCGCCATGTATCCTGGTGCCGAAGGTGAACGGAATTTCCTTCACCCGCAATTCGCCGCGCGCGGTGGCGACGATATCGAGCAGGATCTTGAAGCCCTGCGTCGAGAGCTGCGGCGCCAGTTGCTCGAAGCGATCGCGGCGGATCATGAAGAAGCCGCTCATCGGATCGGCGATTTTCACCTTCAACACCCGTTTGGCCACTTCGGTGGCGAGCTGGCTGGCGCCCGCCCGCTGCTTGTCAAAGCTGTCGGCGCTGCCACCTTCGATGTAGCGGCTGCCGACCACGAGATCGAATTCACCGCCTTGCAGCAGCGCCAGCATCTTCGGCAGTTGGGTCTCGTCATGCTGCAAATCGGCGTCGATCACCGCGGCGTAGGGCGCGCTCGCGGCCAGGATGCCCTCGATGCAGGCGCCGGACAGGCCGCGCCGCCCGATCCGCCGGATGCAGCGGACGCGGTGATCCATCCGCGCCAGGCCGCGCACCACATCCCAGGTTCCATCCGGAGAATTGTCGTCGACGAACACCACTTCCCAGGCGATGCCGGCGAACGTCGCCTCCAGCCGCCGGTACAGCGTGGTGACATTGTCACGCTCGTTGAAGGTGGGCACGATAACCGAAAGCTGAGGCGCCACAATCGATTGCGGCGGGGTTTCGGGGCCCGGTCTGACGACTTCATTCATGCCGCCAGCGTATATCCGCAGCGCCGGGGGAAGCCAAGGGAACCGGGGCGCCAGGACAGAAATCAGCGCTCGGAGCGGCAAAATCGGCCAAAACAGCCCCTAAAATGCCAACGACCACCAACAGAGGGCGCGCGTACATCCGGCGCTGCCTGACTATTGAGTGGTCGTCCCAGCGCCGGAGCTATGAAGCGTCGACGTCGCCGTTAGAGACAAGATAGGAACGATCAGGCCGTTGCGCAAGGGGCCCGTCCCATCCCCGGGAAACAGGCTTACTGCGGCACATCACGCACCACCGGCCCCCGGACGACGGGCGCGGCGGGAACCGCGGCCTTCGGTGGCTGGATCGTTTGAACCTCTTTGGCCGGCTTGCCGCCCTGCCCGATCGGCCCGAACACGACCGCCGCCACCAGAACGACGGCGACGATGATGCCGCCCAGTATTTTTGCGATCGCTTCCGTGTCCATTCCGCTGCTTCCCTGATCGCCCGCCAAGCCCGGCTGATCCGCACGGGCCGTCCGTCCCCGCCGCCACCTTAAGCCCGTTTCTTCCGCTCCAGAAAGCGCCTCAGCCGCTGGTTGATGTCACCGCCGGCGGCCTCCCTTGCGGCCGCCTGATCGTCGCGAAGTCTTTGCACCGCCAGGGCGACTTCGGCGACCGCATGCTCGATGCGCCCAAGCTGCTGTTCGAACTCGTCAGCCATCGCCCATCCTAGCTTGGCGGCGCAGGCGCACAAGACGGCCGGGTTCCCGATTCTTGATGCCAACACACCAGCGCCCCGCTGGGAACAAGCCGCAAGCGCCATTTCCACGCAACCATGGCCGATTCGTGCCGGCCGTCTGAAACTACAGCAATGGAGATTTCCTGCATGTCCAAATCGAAGCAGAACAAGCCCGGCGGCAAGCCCGGCCAGCCGGCCCGAAAGCCCGATCCGGCGCGAAGCCAGAAGCCGGATCACGCGCCGGCCTTGAGCCTGAAGTCCGCGCCGCCGGCTGCTGCCCTCAGGCCCGTCACGGCAACCATCGCCGCACCGCCGGCCGCAGCCGCCCCCGACGCCTTCCCGGCCAGTGCCGCGGCGCCGGCCGACGCAGCTTCGATCGACATGCAAACCATCGCGCTGGCCTATGGCGAGTACACCCGGAAATCGTTCGAACAGACCAAGTCGTTCGTCGAGAAGCTCGCAGGTGTCCGCTCGCTCGACAAGGCGATCGAAATCCAGACCGAATTCGCCAAGCAGGCTTATGAGACCTTCGTGATGGATGCGCAGAAGATCCGCGAACTCTACAGCGGCCTCGCCAAGCAGACGTTTGAGGGCGCCGTGGCCCAGGTGATCCCGGCTGCGCGCTGAATTTTACGGTGCCTGCCCTGCCCCGATGCAGCTTGTATGAAGGAAGAGGCTCCGGTTTTCCGGGGCCTCTCTTCTGCGCGGGTGGCCAAGTGCGGCCGGCTTCAGTAGATTGCACCGGCAGCTTCATTGTCCCGTTGCTTGATGAGTTCAACCCGTGACCAAATCCCCCAAGAGCGCTTCGAAGAACGCCGGCCATATCTATATCGGCATCGGCGGATGGACCTTTGCGCCGTGGCGCGGGGTGTTTTATCCGGAGAAGCTGACGCAGGCGAAGGAGCTGGAATACGCGGCGTCGAAGCTGACCTCGATCGAGATCAACGGCACCTATTACTA
>NZ_JAUYAN010000271.1 GCF_030693485.1 Bradyrhizobium sp.
ACCAACGGGCTGACGCTGCGCCGCGAACTGGTGCGCAACGGCGCCATGATGCAATCCACCACCGACACCGAAGTGATCCTGCACCTGGTGGCGCAGTCGAAGCGCGGCCGGTTCATCGACCGCTTCATCGAGGCGCTGCGCGCGATCGAGGGCGCCTATTCGCTGGTGTCGATGACCAACAAGAAGCTGGTCGGCGCCCGCGACCCGCTCGGCATTCGCCCGCTGGTGCTGGGCGAACTCGACGGCTGCCCGATTCTGGCGTCGGAGACATGCGCGCTCGACATGATCGGCGCCAAATATGTCCGCGACATCGAGCCCGGCGAAATCATCGTGTTTGACGAGCAAGGCGCGCAAAGCCACAAGCCGTTTCCACCGAAACCGCCGCGACCCTGCATCTTCGAATACATCTACTTCTCGCGGCCGGATTCCATCGTCGGCGGTCGCTCGGTCTATGACGTCCGCAAGGCATTCGGCGCGCAACTCGCGCGCGAAAGCCATGTCGAGGTCGATGTCGTGGTGCCGGTGCCGGATTCCGGCGTACCCGCCGCGATCGGCTACAGCCAGCATTCCGGCGTACCGTTCGAACTCGGCATCATCCGAAACCATTATGTCGGCCGCACCTTCATCCAGCCGACCCAGAGCGTGCGCGAACTCGGCGTCCGCATGAAGCATTCGGCCAACCGCGCCGCGATCGAGGGCAAGCGCATCATCCTGATCGACGACTCGCTGGTGCGTGGCACCACCTCGAAAAAGATCGTGCGCATGATGCGCGACGCCGGCGCCAGCGAGGTCCACTTCCGCCTCGCCTCGCCGCCGATCCTGTACCCCGACTATTACGGCATCGACCTGCCCGACCGCGGCGGCCTGCTGGCGGCGACCCATTCGCTGGAAGAGATGCGCGAGGCCATCGGCGCGGACTCGCTGGCGTTCCTGTCGATCGACGGCATGTACCGCGCCATGGGCGAGCCCGGCCGCGATCCCGCCAATCCGAAATTCGCGGACCATTGTTTTACCGGCGTCTACCCCACCCACCTCACCGACCAGACCCAGGTCGAGCCGCAACCGCGGCAATTGTCGCTGCTGGCGGAAGCGAGCTAGCTCGTCGTCCCTGCGAACGCAGGGACCCATAGCCACCGGCCTCCCTGTTGCGAACACCGCTAGACGCAAACACCTTCCCCCATCATAAGCTTCACGGCGTATGGGTCCCTGCGTTCGCAGGGACGACGGCTGATAGAGTTTCAAATGTCCCTTCCCCTCACTTCCCGCATCGCTCTCGTCACCGGCGCCTCGCGCGGCATCGGCTATGCCACCGCGCGCGCCTTGGCGAAAGCCGGCGCCCATATCGTGGCGGTGGCGCGCACGCAGGCCGGCCTCGAAGAACTCGATGATGAAATCCGGAGAGATGGCGGCAGCGCCACGCTGGTGCCGCTCAATCTCACTGACAGCGACGGCATCGCCCGGCTCGCCGCGGCGCTGCATGAACGCCATGGCAAACTCGACATTCTCGTCGGCAATGCCGGCGTCCCCGGCCCCTCCTCGCCGCTCGGGCATATCGATCTGAAGTCGTGGAACGAGGTGATGGCGATCAACCTGTCGGCCAACTTCCAGCTGATCCGCTGCATGGAGCCGCTTTTGAGGCAGTCCGACGCCGGCCGCGCGGTATTCGTCACCTCGGCGGCGGCGAGTCAGGCCAATGCCTATCTCGGTCCCTATGCCGCCTCGAAAGCGGCGCTGGAGACGCTGGCGCGGGCCTGGGCGCAGGAGAGCGCCAGCACGCCGCTGCGCGTCAACCTGTTCAATCCCGGCCCGACCCGGACCCGGATACGCGCGATCGTGTTTCCCGGCGAAGACCCGGCGACGCTGCAGACGCCGAACCAGGTCGCCGAATGGATCGTGCCGATGTGCGCGCCCGACTGGAGCGAGACCGGCAGACTGTACGACTACCCGACGCGCACCTTGCAGAGTTTCCGCGCGCCGGCGTGAGGGCCTACCCCATCGCGTTCTACGACGCAGCGACGATCGACCGCGGACGCGCTACCGCAGGCGTATCGCTGCGCGGCACCGGACGAACTCACGCGAACCCCGGCCGTATGGTCGACCAAGCCGCGGCGCAGCTTCAATAAACGGGCTTCCCGGCATTAACCTCTGGAGGAGTCTTCAATGAAGAAGGAAATGCTCGCGCGGCGCACCGCCGCGCCTGGAGGTCTGCTTTGTAGCAACGGCTGCCCGGCACCCATGCTCAATCACCAGGTCGAAGCGGCCATTACGGCAATGCCGCTTCGCCGGTCTTTGCCAGGAAATCGCTGACCGTCGCGCGCACCTCCCGATCGTGCCCCACCAGCAGGTGGCCGCCCCTGTCGTAGACAATCAGCTTGGCGTTGGGGATGGTGGCGGCCGCAAATTCGGCCGCCGGCAATGTGTTGTACAGATCGTCCCGCGCCGAAATCACCAAGGTAGGTGCAGTGATCTTCTCCAAGGCCGGACGATGAAGCGCTGGAATGCTGTCGATGTTGATCCCCAGGAAGCGGAGTGACAGTGGCTGGACGCCCCGGACGATTCGCATCACGCGGTGCTGATCGACCACAGGCGCTGCGGCGACGACCTGCGGCGACACCCCAAGGAAACGGATCAACGCGGCAGGAGCGATTTTCCCTGTCGCCCACCAAGCGAAGTCTGCTCCGGCATTAACCAGCCAGAATGCAAAACGGCTTCCGCGGCTGTCCTCGATCGCCACTGAGCTTGTCGGAGCATACGTTGCCGGCACCATCAGGATGAGGGCGGCAACCATATCCTGGTGGCGCAGGGCCAGTTCAATCGCCGAACGCGCGCCGGCCGAAATGCCGACGACGACAACCTTGTCGACCTTCAGTTCGGCGAGAAGTGCCGCATGCGCGTCGGCTTGGGCGGTGGAAGACGCATCCGCCGGGACAGGCGTTCCAAGATAGCCGAAGCGGGACGGGGCGATGACGCGAAATCCGTCACCGACAAATTCAGCGGCGTTGGAGAGCCCCTGGTCATAGCCACCGCCGGCGCCATGGATGGCGAGGAGTGGCAAGCCGGCGCCTTTTTCTGCAAATTCGATCGGACCTGCGGTCGTGTTTGCCACGCGGCCACCGCTGCGCGCGGCAGTCCGCGCACGACCGGCAACGTCGCTGTAGGAGAGGAGTATAAGGACACTCCCAACGACGATAGCAACCGACGCGATTGCCGGAAGTAGATGACTTTTCTTCATATATGATCGGTCACCGCATCAACTGGTCGACGCAACGATGGCGGCAGTGTCGGCCCACGCCCGAATCGAATCACCAGATTCGGCCGCCGCTTGCCGATCCCGAGATAGGTCGCGATCTGCGGACGCAGCGATGGAACCTCGACCGGTTGATTAAGGAACGCCTGCCGTATGTCGAGTGCCGTCGCCTGTAGGGCAAAGCGTTGATAGGCGCGCCCGGCCGCAAGCCATCCAGCCCTGTCGTTTGACGCAGCGACGAATACCGCAATTCCAGCCGATGACCGAATGTGCTTGGCATACTTGTCGTTCTCGCCCTTTTCGGTCATCACGAGTGGCAGCAGGCGTCTGGCTATCCATGCCGGGAGAGAGGGGTTGCCAGAGCTTCTTGCCGAGAGGCCATCCAGGTGCTCGATTGCCATGCCGTCATTGAAACGAATCCAGGCGATCAACTCCGACATGAACGCCTGATCGCGCATCTGGGCCGTGTTACCCTGGACCACGTAGTCCAGAATGGCGTCCATGCGATGCCGCTCCGTTACGAGCAGGCATTCCACCCCATCCACGGTGCCGGCCGTACCGATCTTGTTGAGGTCTTCCGCGCTGATGGTCCTGCCGTCATATTCGGCACGCGTGCATTGACGTTTGTTAATGGCATTGGCGAGTTCGTTGCTCGATGGCTGGCCTTGTTCGATGGCGACCGTGACCCTCTCCTGGTTCGCGCTATCGACCATTACTTCCGTCCTGAACCCAAGCGCTGTAGCGGCCTGCACCATGTTCTCGACGGCGCAGCCCAAAGTGGCGAACAGGTGATGATCGTCAGGGTCCACAGCCGGGCAGCGGCGGTCGAAGTCCGGTCTGATCGTGATCAGCCCGGTGGAAACGGTGAAGCGCCACGGCTGCGTATTGTGACTGTTGGCGCCGAGCGTTCCGGCACGGACGATTTCTCGCAAGCCACCGGATCTGTCCAGAGGACGCCACACCAGCTTGACTGCGTCGTCATAACTTGCCGGTGGTGTCGTCGCGGCAAAGGTCGATATTGTGCTGCCAGCCAACATCGCACCCGTTCCCAGCAGAATGCTTCGACGGTCCATGGGCGATACCTGCTCCGTCTGAGTTAAATGTCCCATGCGCCGCAAGCTTCGGCGCACTCGTCTGATTACGCTCGGGCGCGGCAAACGGAATTGATGTAACGCAAGATCGGCATCGAGGCGCAGGAGACACTGAAAACCATGAGTGAGGCAGCAGGCGTCCGAGATCCACGAATACCGCGCGACGCGATGGCGGGACTTGCCTACTTTGCCGTCGCGTTTGCAGCAGGCTTCGCACTCGGCACCGTGCGGGTCTTGGTATTGATCCCGAGGTTCGGCGATCCTGTGGCGGCCGTCGTTCTCGAGCTGCCTGTCATGCTGACCGTCTGCTGGGT
Source organism: Bradyrhizobium sp. (assembly GCF_030693485.1). GTDB lineage: Bacteria > Pseudomonadota > Alphaproteobacteria > Rhizobiales > Xanthobacteraceae > Bradyrhizobium. Next base: position 4,653 of record NZ_JAUYAN010000271.1, read on the forward strand.
GGCTTGCCGATGGCTCATCGCGCGCTTCGACGTACCCGCGTCCTTCAGCCCCCGCCTGGTCATGGGCGGAGTTGCCTTCGCGACGCTCATGATTGCGGAATTAGGTGTTTCTTTCTTCGGCTTCGGACGCACACCATTCGCTCATCTGGAGCAATACCGACAGCTGCCGGCCTTGCTGGGACTGGCGGGGCAGATCGCATTTGCGGGATTTCCGATTATGCAAAGCGCTCCTCGTATCCGGAAAGAAGTCGGATAGAAGGCGATTCGCCTTGCGGCTGAAAGCTCAATCGAAGCACAGTGGAACGGGAACCCAAGGTGCCGCCGGGTCTAACGCTGGTCCGAGGTGTCACGCGCATTCCATCTGCTCCAGGGAGCGCTGGCGAGCGTTTGAAAGTCGGTCGTCAGCGGACGGCGGGTTTGCTTCTCATAGGCCGCGATGATCCGTTCGGAATCCCTGATCTTGCGTTTCAGTTCGGTGACCGTCTTTTGCGACTGGGCGATCGTCTTCGAGCCCGCGATCTCGCCGAAATTATGCCGCGCGGTTTCGATCTGTTTCAGCGCCGCGCGGTGTTTCCTGATCTGCGCCCGATGCCACGCGATCTGGCTGTTGCTGTCTGCGACCATGCCGGCCTCCTGAAAGTCGGGGATTCGAGCATAGATGATTCGCTGCCGCCGAGCGCCGTTCCCTTGACGGGAACTTATCCCAAACGGGCGGTTGACAACGTTCTCGCCGCAATCATCAGCGCCAGCAGCAACAGCGCCGATGCCAGCAGGAACGGCGCACCCGGCAATTGCAGCGGCGCCTGCGCGCCGATGAAGTAGGCGAACGTCAGCGTAAACAGAAACGGCCCGACCATCTGCGCCACGCTTTGCACGCTGGTATTGGCGCCCTGCAGCTGGCCCTGCTGGTTCGGCGCGACCATCTGTGTCATCAGCGACTGGATCGCCGCGCCCGACACGCCCCACAACGCCATCACGGGAATGCCGAGCCAGGACAATGGACCGGTCGGCGCGAGCGCGAAAATCAGGAAGCCGGCGGCCCCGCTGCCGAGCCCCAGCATCAGCGCCCGACGCTCGCCGAAGCGCCGCACGATCGGCCCGATTGCCATTCCCTGCACCACCATCGCGCAAACGCCGACCATGGCCAGCGTCAGGCCTACGGTGGTGGTGTCCCAGCCGTAACGATAGGTCGCGTAGAGCACGTAGGTGCTCGGCAACACCACATGTGCAGTTTGCGCGACGAAATGCACCACCGACAGCCCCGCGAGAACGCGATCGGAGCGCAACAGATGCAGTGCGCCGATCGGATTGGCGCTCTTCCAGCGCAAGGGCGAGCGGCGCTCTCGCGGCAGCGATTCCGGCAGGATCAGAAAACCGTACAGCGTGTTGGCGAAGCCCAGGCCCGCCGCCGCCCAGAACGGCAGCCGGGGATCGATGTCGCCGAGCAGGCCGCCGATCGCGGGTCCGAGAATGAATCCGGCGCCAAATGCGACGCCGATCTTGCCGAACATCGCGGCGCGCCGCTCCGGCGCCGTCACATCGGCGATGTAGGCGAATGCCGTGGAAACGCTGGCCGACGTGATGCCGGAGATTACCCGGCCAATGAACAGCCAGAGCAGCGTCGGCGCCAGCGCCATCAATACGTAATCGAGCGCCAGCCCGAAATTCGACAGCAGGATGACCGGGCGCCGGCCGAACCGGTCCGACAGCGCGCCGAGAATCGGCGAGAAGAGAAACTGCATCAGCGCCCAGGCGGTGCCGAACAGGCCGAAATATCGCGCCGCGGTCGCAGTGTCGTTGCCGACGAAGCTTTCCACCAGCTTGGGCAGAATCGGCATGATCAGACCGAGCGCCAGCATGTCGAGCAGGATGGTGACGAAGATGAAGATGACGGCGCCGCCGCGCGCGGCAGGCACCGCGGCGTTATCAGCGGCATTCGCCTCGTTCACGATGGCCGCTTGCGCTTATGGGCGAACGGGTTCGCCTTCTCGCGCAGGCTGATCCGCACCGGCGTGCCCGGCAGTTCGAAGAATTCACGCATCGAATTGACGAGATAGCGCAAATAGGACTGCGGCACCGCGTCGGCGCGCGAGCAGAACAGGATAAAGCTCGGCGGCCGCGCCTTGGCCTGGGTGATGTAGTTCAGTTTCAGCCGCCGGCCCGACACCGCGGGCGGCGGGTTGTTGTCGATCGCCTGCTCGAACCAGCGATTCAGCGTCGCCGTCGGCACGCGTCTATTCCACACCGCATACGCCTGTTCGATCGAGCTCATCAAGCGGTCGATACCCTCGCCCATCAAGCCGGATACCGCAACGATCGGCATGCCCTTGACCTGCGGCAGCAGATGGTCGGCGTCGGTGCGCAAGCCGGCGATCAGGCTGGATTGCTTCCCCATCAGGTCCCATTTGTTGACCGCGATCACCAGCGCGCGGCCCTCGCGCTCGATCAGGTCGGCGATGCGCAGGTCCTGTTCCTCGAACTTGTTCTGCGCGTCCATCATCAGCACCACGACTTCGGCGAAGCGGATGGCGCGCAGCGCATCCGACACCGAGAGCTTTTCCAGCTTCTCCTCGATCCGCGAGCGCCGCCGCAAGCCCGCGGTATCGAACACGCGAAAATCGCGGCCCTGCCAGTTGACCTCGACGGAAATGGAATCGCGGGTGGTGCCGGCCTCGGCGCTGGTCAGCAGCCGCTCCTCGCCGAGCAGATGATTGATCAGCGTGGATTTGCCGGCGTTGGGTCGGCCGACGATCGCGACGCGAATGGGGCGCCTGGCGATCTCCTCGTCGGTCTCGATGACGTCATCGTCGTCGAACTCTTCGCTCTCCTCGACCGGCTCCGGCATGATCGCGCGCAGCGAGTCGTAGAGATCGCTGAGGCCCTCGCCGTGCTCGGCGGAAATCTGGATCGGCTCGCCGAGGCCGAGCGCATAGGATTCCATTGCGCCGGCCTCGCCGTGCTTGCCCTCGCTCTTGTTGGCGACCAGCACCACCGGCTTGTTGGCGCGGCGGGCGAAATCGGCAAAGCCGCGATCGTTCGGGGTCAGACCCGCGCGGGCGTCGATCACGAACATCAGGGCGTCGGCCAGCGCGATCGCGGTCTCGGTCTGCTCCTGCATCCGCGCGGTCAGCGAGCCCTTGGCGCCCTCGTCGAGGCCGGCGGTGTCGATCAGCGTGAATTCGAGATCGCCGAGGCGCCCCTGCCCCTCGCGGCGGTCGCGCGTAACGCCCGGCGTATCATCGACCAGCGCGAGCTTCTGCCCGACCAGCCGGTTGAACAGCGTCGATTTTCCGACATTGGGCCGGCCGATGATTGCAATGGTGAAAGACATGAATGATCCAGGCGCTCGCTAGCAGGCGCACGTCAACGAGAGGGGAAAACGAACTATAGCGTTTTAGCGCGGAGCGGGCACCGCTTCGCTCGAATAAACGCCTCGAAAACAAGAGACCGGAGCCCGGGTCTGATCCGGTCAGACCCGTGAATGCTCTAGCGCGTAAACGTGCCGCTCGGCAGTGGCGCCGGGAACGGCGAAGCGGATTGTCGGGTCGATTGCGCCGCGGGCGCGGATTGTGCGGCCGGCGGATCCGGCGGCGGCGCGGTGGTGCGCCGGCGGATGATCTTCGCCGGCTTCGGCGGCGGCGGCGCCGCGGCGGTGCTGCCATCTTCCTCGGGCGGAGCATCGGGATCCGGCTCGGCGGCAGGTGCGGGAGCCCGGCTGGCCGTGACCGGTGGCCTGCTGCCGGATTTCGCACCGCGCTTCGGCGCCTCCGGGGGTGGCGCGGCGGCGGCAGCGGCGGCCTCGGCGTTCTGGCGGTCCATCTGCTCCTGGCGCGAGCCTTTGTACAGATCCTTCGGCACGCCCTGCTCGAGGCCCGGCACGCCTTCGGGGAAAACCGGCTTGCGCTCGCCCGGCAGCTTCTTCTTGGTGTCGAGGAAGTCGAGCATATCGGTCGGGTCGAAACTGCTCATGCCGCCGGCGCAGCCGGCCAGCACGCCCGACAGTGTGATGACGATGGTGGTGGCGATCAGGCGTTGCGAGCGGCGCATGGTCGGTTTCTCACTCAACTGGTTTTCCGCCGTCAGCTCTTGGCAACCGGCGGAAGCAACGCCTGCAGCGCTTCGGCGCGCGAGCGCAGGCTCGCCGGCGTCTCGCCGTCATTGGCAATCACGTCCAGCCATTGCCGCGCCGCGGCAGTATCGTTGGCGCGCCAGGCCGACAACGCGAGCAGTTCGCGCGCGGTATGGCGAAAGGTCGCCCCCGGCACCGTGGCCGGCTCGAGCCGCTGCAACATATCGGCATAGGCCGACGTCTCCAGCAGCAATCCGGCGGCGCGAACCCGGGCCAGGTCCCGCTCCGGCGCGCCAACGCTGCGATCGGCCGATATGTCGTCATACAGCTTCGCCGCCGCCTGCGGATCACGCGATGTGGCTTCCGCCGCCGCACGCAGCCGTGCCAGCACGCGGTAGCCCGACGGCGCCTTGGCAGCCAGATCGGCAAAGGCGGCTTCCGCCTCGGTGTGCTTGTTCTGTTCGGAGAGCTCCGAGGCCTTGTCGAAGGCAGCCCCGGCCTCGGCGGCCTTCTTGGCCTCCAGATACGCATAACCCCGCCAGCCGGCCACCGCGGCAATGATCAAAAACGCGCCGGCGACGATCAGAATCGAATACTTGTCCCAGATCTTCTTGAGCTGGTCGCGACGAACGTCCTCGTCGACTTCATCAAATAATTCAGACACTTAGAGTTATCCCATCCCCGATGGAGCGCGCCAATCCGCGTGTTCCGCCTCAACGCCGATCCCCGCGTGGCGGCGGCGATACCCTAGCGATATGGCGGCGGCAAGGCAAAGCAAGCCGGATCAAAGCGTTACCAAGGACATGCCTAATATCAAAGGCCTGTCTGATCCGAACCGGCGCGCCCGCCGGAAAGGCGCGAAAATACCTAGACCAGGCTGGACTCACCGGGCAGCAGGACACCGCCGCTGCTTCGGGCCGTCGCCGGGGCAGGACCTGACGAAGCCTGCGGCGTGTACCGCGTAACCAGCCGCCGCTCGAGTTCATAGCGGTTCAGCGGTTCCACGAATTTGACCGCGAAGCCATCGGGCAGCAGCCGGACGACGCGACCGATGCAGGCCCCCACCGCCAACGGCGTTCCGATCTGCGGTTGCAGCTGAGCCGAGACCGCGACACCCGATGGCGACATGTCGATTACGAAGCATGGCTGCGTGGTGCCGTCCGCCAGCGTCATGGTGGAATGGGGAGTTGTCGGGATGATGCGCGCATCCTTGCGCAAGTCAGCAAGGCTGGGCTCCTTCTGCTTCTTTTCCAGCCAGGTGAGCTTGCTGGCAAACTTTTCCCGCATCGGGCGGGTCATCTCGAGTTCGACCAGGAATCGACCTGTCTGGGTCTCGGTGATGCTGGCGTCGAATTTGCCGAAATCCTGGAAGTAGGCGCTGAGGCGGTCGCCGACTTTGCCGACGACGGGCACATCGGCCATCAGCCGGAATGGCGAGACGCGCGTGGTTCGGCAGGCGAAAGTCCGCAGCTTGCCCTGGGGATCATACCAGTTCGGCAGCGTGTAGTTGCCGAGCACAGCAACATTGACCGCTCGCTGCTTGAGAAATGTCTCGACCGACAAAGGTAAATCCTCGCGGGTATCTACGCATTCCAGTGAAGTGCCGAGCGTGAAGCGTGGTGCCGAAGCCATTGGCGGCTGCGATGACCGCAGGCGAGGCGTCCGCCGCGATCCCTCGAATTCCGATCGAGGATGCATGGGAATCGTCTGCGATCAACGCAGTATGAGGCCAAAACGCTAAGATTGGCTGAATCGGCCCGGAATACGGAGTTCCCATCGGGAACCTACCCGACAACCCGTTTCAATTTGGTGAATTCAAAATATCTTTAGTTGTATAATACCAATAACTCGCGTCACGTCTGTGAGCTCATGTTCGTAATGCGACCGGCCGAACGCGCGCCGCGGGCGGTAAAGGAAGTTCAAAGAAGAAGCATAAATTGCAAGCAGTTGCGCTAGGCGTATTCCAACGATTCTTCTGTAAACGGACAGAAGGAATGCCGGGTGGGGCATTCGCGAGGTAACGCGAAGGATCGACATGTTAGCCTTAGCCAATCGACGCAGCAGCGAACGCCGTCCCTGCAGACGAGTCGCGAAGATCCAGTTCGGGACCGGCTCGCTGCCGCGCGACTGCATGATCACGGACGTATCCGTGGGCGGCGTCAAGATCATCGCCGAACACCTTGAGATACCCGCTGAGTTTACCATCATTCTGTCGGAGGGCGGCCCGCGGCAATGCCGGCTGGCCTGGCGGATCGGTTGCGAATTCGGCGCACAATTCGTCGATTAGGCCGGCCCCCCTTCAAGAAACTGAAGCCCGCACCCGCGAACGACGACCGCAGTTGCTGCCAGCGCAACTCCTTTAACCTGAACTTAGGGTTAAACTGCAAGCATTTTTGACCAGTCCCGCCAGCGATAGGTCAAACCCAGTGCTCCAGCAGTTGCGCCACAATCATTGCTTTGCGAGACGCGCTGCATTCGCCGCGTCCGCGATCCTGCTATTGGGGCTGTGTGGCTGCCAGACCGCCGGCACCTCCGACATTACGGGGTCGCTGGGGGAGAAGTCCGAAGCCAGCCGCGCCGCCGACCCGCGGCGCGAACTGGAAGTTTCTCGCGAGCGTTTTCGCGCCAACCCCAAGGATGCCGACGCGGCCCTGCAATACGCCAAGGCGTTACGCGCCACGGGACAGAAGGCCCAGGCTGCAGCCATGCTCGAACAGGCCACCATCGCCCATCCCGGCAACAAGGCGCTGCTTGCCGGCTATGGACGGGCGCTGGCAGACAACGGCAATTTCCAGCCGGCCTTCGACGTCCTCAGCCGCGCCCACACCCCCGACGATCCGGATTGGCGGATTCTTTCGGCTCAGGGCGCGGTGCTCGATCAGCTTGGCCGCTACGAGGAAGCGCGGCAGTACTACGCAAGCGCGTTGAAGATCGCGCCCGAAGAACCTTCCGTGCTGTCCAATCTCGGTCTGTCGTACGTCCTTGCCAGGGATCTGCCCAAGGCGGAGGAGATCATGCGCCGCGCCAACAGCCGCCCGGATGCGGATCAGCGCGTGCGGCTGAATCTGGCGCTGGTGGTCGGCCTGCAGGGCCGTCTTGCCGACGCTGAAAGTATCGTGAAGGCCGATCGGCCGGCCGAGGAAGCCGCGGCCAATGTCGCCGAACTCAAGCGATTGCTGTCCCGCAAGGGCAATGCCCGTGCCGAGGCAGGCAAACTGCCGGTGGCGGCTGCCCGGCGCTCCAATTGACCTCCGGGCGGAAGGCGCGCGCCTACCCTGCCCGCAGCTTTCTCATGAGCGGCGCCAGGAACGACCCCTTTTGCTTCCTGGTTTCGCCGCGACCCGTCAGTTGCCGCGCGATCTGCAGGAACATCTTGGTGGTGCGGTGATTGGCTGAAATTTCCGCGATCATCTGGCCGTTGTTGGCAGCCGTGCCGAACATGCGCGAATCGAACGGAATGGAAGCGATCGGCGGGCTCTCGATGGTCTTGATGAATCCGCCCGCGTCGATTTCCGGACGCTTCGGCATGCCGACCTGGTTGAGACAGTACAGCGGCGGCCGGTCGTTGGGCCGCGCGCCCTTCAGCATGTTCAGCATGTTCTTGGTGTTGCGCAGGTTGGCGAGGTCCGGCTCGGCCACCACCAGAATGTCGTCGGCGCCGACCAGAACGCGCTTGGTCCAGCCCGACCATTGATGCGGAACGTCCAGCACGATGCACGGCGTGGTCATGCGCAACGTATCGAAGATCGCATCGAAGGCGTCCGCGCCGAGGTCGTAGACCCGTTCGAGCGATGCCGGCGCCGCCAGCAGACTGAGATTGTCGGTGCACTTCGCCAGCAGGCGGTCGACGAACGAGGTATCGGGCCGGTCGGGCGAGAAGATCGCGTTGGCGATGCCCTGCAGCGGATCCTTGTTGTAGTCGAGCCCGGCGGTGCCGAAGGCGAGGTCGAGATCGATGACGACGGAATCCAGTTGGAGATCGCGGGCGATCGCCCAGGCGACGTTGTGCGCGACGGTGGACGCGCCGACCCCGCCCTTGGCGCCGACGACGGCGATGACGCGACCGACGGCAACGGCTTCCGATGCCGAGAACAGGCTGCAGACCGAACGCACCACATCGAGCGGAACCACCGGACCGATGACGTAGTCGCTGACGCCGCGGCGCACCAGTTCGCGGTAAGGCGCGGCATCGTGCGCGGTGCCGATCACGACGACGCGGGTTCCCGGATCGCACACCGATGCGAGATCGTCGAGGCCGGCGAGAATATCGCGGCCGCCTTCGGTTTCCAGGATGATCACGTTCGGCGTCGGTACCGTACGATAGTTTTCGATGGCGGTCGCCACGCCGCCCATCTGGACGGTGAGATGCGCCTTGCCGAGACGGCGGTCCTCGGCTGCCGCTTTCACGGCGACGGCGGTTGCCACGGTCTCGCAAAAAGCCTGTACCGACACGCGCGGCGCCGGGGCGATATAATCGGCCGCGTGCGGCGCCGTGACTTCTGCTTGATCTTCGGGAAGTCCCATGACGCTTGTCATTTGCCTGTATCGCTGAGTTTGGCTTTGTCGGATTCGGGATAGGTGGTCGCGGTCGAGTTGCCCTTGCGATACTTCTCGAACGCCTCGGTGCGCCGTGCCGTATAGGCGGCCGTTTCGGATCTCGGCTGTTCGAGGTCCGCAGGATTGTCGATCATCGCGGCGAGGTTGCGCTGGTTCGCGCAACCGAAATTGTGATACTGACGGTTCTCGCTATAGCCCGGGTTCAGGACCGAGGGTCCAAGATCCTCCGGCCAGAGGCCGCAGGGACCGGCGACCGCCGAAATTTTCGGGTAACTCAGCCTGATGGTCGCGAGCGTGCGGGGATCGTCCGGACGGTAGCGATTCAACCTGATACCGCGCGACGGCACACCGCCCGCCGCCAGCGTTGCCTGAATCTGCCGGGCCGAGGAAGCCGCGGACCGGGCATTCGGGGTGTCGATCGGCACATCGACCACAATCGCGCCGGTGCCTTCTCGGATCCAGGTCCGCGCCAGTCCCATGACGTCGGCGCGCTGCGAAGAGGACAGCCCGCCGCGTCCCTGCCCGACGAAAACCACGATCGAGGTGTCGGCTTCCTGAACTGCAATCGGATGGCGTAGCCGGTAGTCGTCGGGCACGCTCGCGGTCACGACTTCCGCGCCGGTATAGGTGCACGCTCCCAGCGCGACCGAGACGCCGGCCAGCGCGCCCAGCAGGCGCAGGGTGCGAAGGCGATCGCGCGGTGTTGTGTTCGTCATCGTTTTGTCCTCGTCCCGCATCCGCCGGGCAACACGTCAGTCAATGATGAAGCCGAAATTGCTCGGCGAGCCGCCGGTTACTTCGGCGTGGCCGGCGACGCCGTAGATCCGGTTGATCTGGGCCAGCAGCGTCGACTGGGAATCCGACGCCGGCGCAAATCCGTCGTCGGGACGTGACAGTTCTTTCTGAGCCACCGCCCGAACGACATAGGGCGTCACCAGGACCATCAGTTCGGTCTGGTTGTTGATGAAGTCCTGGCTCCTGAACAGCGCGCCAAGGACCGGCAGGGAGTCCAGGCCTGGAATTCCGTTGACCGCCCGCTTGGTCTGTTCCTGGATCAGGCCGGCCATTGCGATCGAGCCGCCGGAGGGAATCTCGAGCGTGGTTTCGGCACGACGGGTCTTGATCGAGGGAATCGTCGTTCCACCGGCGCCGCCAGTCAAAGCGTTTTCCGTGGAGACTTCCGACACTTCGGTCATCACCCGCAGGCTGATCCGCCCCTCACTCAGCACCACCGGCGTGAAGTTGAGCGAGATGCCGAACTTCTTGTAGCTGACCGTCTGGACGCATTGTCCGATCCCGCCGCCCGCGATCGGCTGGCAAGTCACTCCGGTCGGAATCGGAAATTCGCCGCCTGAGATAAATGTCGCGGACTCGCCGGAGATCGCCGTCAGATTGGGTTCGGCGAGCGTCCGCACGACGCCGGCGCTTTCCATCGCGCGAAGCGTCGCCTGGACCGATGGCGCCGAGCCGAACGAGGTGGCAAGCCCGTTGCCGGGAACGAGCGGTCCGCTGTTGGCGGTGAACGGGTTGTTATTGTTGAATCTCACGACCGTGGTGCCGGAGTTCATGCTGGCGCTGAGATCGACGCCCATCTGCTTGACGATGTCCCGCCGCACTTCCGCGACGGTGACCTTCAGCATGACCTGATCGCGGCCCCTGACCACGATCGAGTTGACGACTTTGTCGGCGCCGCCGACCAGCCGCGCCGCGAGATCACCCGCCTGCTGGGCCTCGACCGGTGACGATACCGAGCCGGTCAGCATGACGCCGTCGCCGACGCCCTCGATCTGGATTCCCGGCAGGGTGTGCTTGAGCGCGGCGCGCACGCCGTTGAGATCGCGCTTGACCGCGATGTCATAGGCCGCGACCTGATGGCCCGCGGCATCGAAGAACACGACGTTGGTCTGACCGACCGCGGCGCCAATGATATAGGCGCGCTGCGCCGAACGCACCACGGCGTTCGCGATCTTGGGATCCGCGACCAGCACGTCCTTGACCTCGCGCGACAAGTCGACGATCACGGATTTGCCGATGCCGAGCGCCAGAAATCGCACCTTGGTCGATCCGACGGTGGAGACCGGCGAAACGATCGGGGCCTGTTCGCCAACCGGCGCCAGCGCCGGTTCGTCGGCGGCATAAGCGGGCGTCAGAGCCGGATTGAGCATCAGCGCGGCGACGGCTAAAAAAGAAAGCGCGCGGACCAACAAGGTCGGCATCGCCAGCTGATTTCCGCGGTAATTCATGTTGAGCGTCCTTCGGTCACTTCTGTGTCGTCGTCTCGCTTTGGACGCCGTAGCGAACCACTTTGATGCTTTCGCCCCTTTTGGGTGCGGTAGATTCGTCGGAGATAATCTCGACCATGTTGAGGTCGGCGATGCTGCGCAGCGCCAGCGCCAGCGTGCCGGCCTGGCGCGAGCGCGCCAGCGTCTCGGCCTGTTCGGCCTTCAGCTCGAGCGTGACGGTCTTGCCGACCACCGCGTTCTGGCCGTCTTTTTCCTTTGGCGCCTGATCGATCGCCAGCACGCGAACGTTGCTGAGGATGACTTCGGAGTTGATGACGTCGGGACCGTTCTTGTCGGCGCCCTTCTCGCGCTTGGACAGGATCACGTCGACCCGGTCGTTCGGCAGGATGAAGCCGCCGGCGCCGGTCTCCGGCGAAATCTCGGTGGAAATCGCGCGCATGCCGGTGGGCAGGATGGCTGCCATGAAGCCGGATCCGTCGGCCCTGACCAGCTTCTGCTCCCGGATCGGCTCGCCGGCGATGAAAGGCGCGCGCGCGATCCAGCCCGCCACCTGCGTGGCGGCGTCAGGACGTTCGCCGCGGCGAATGAAGTTGTTGCCGGTCGACGAGGCCGGCCATGTCTGCCATTGCAGATCGTCCGGCTTGAGCGACTGGCCGAGACCGATGTCGGCCCTCGCCACCAGAACGTCCACCGTCGGCAGTTGGGCCGCCGGTTCGGACGCGACAGTTTTCTTGTCAGTCCCGCTGGCGAGGTAGGCGGCAACGCCGCCGGCACCCAGAGCGATGGTCAGGACTACAATGCGGGCGGTATTCATACGCTTTACGATCTACCTTTACGCCAGACGCCTGGACTGCAGTGTGATGAGGACGTCTCCACCAGCCATGACTAAGGCAGTAAAGGTATAAACGAACTTGAGGGTTCAACGAGTTTGCCGAAACGACCCCGGAGATTTGTCCTCATGGTGAACGGGGCGTTCATGGTGAAGAAGACGTTACCGTCACGCGTCTCCGTAAAACGAAACCGGCGGCGCACTGAATTCCCAGTGGCCGCCGGCAACAGGTTACGACACCCCCTGAGAGGGAGACGCGCCTTACTTCAGCGAAGTATTGATATCGGTGAACTTGGTATTCAGGTTGGTGCCGAGGCCGTTGACCACCGCGATGATCGCCAGCGAAATGCCGGCTGCGATCAGGCCATACTCGATGGCCGTGGCGCCGGACTCGTCATTCCAAAATCTCAAAATCGAACGCTTCATGTGATGCTCTCTCTCTCGCTATAATGGGTCCTGCTCCACCAGTTCCCGCGGTGAAACCCTAGTGCGAAAGTCTCTAATCTTGCATGACGCTAATTAGTGCAAATTATCCCGATATTGCGCGCAAGTTGAAATGCAAATTGATGGGATTGCGGTCCGCGGCCAGATCGAAATTCTAGGGGAATGTCGTTGCCGGGTGGCCGCTTGGCAGCCGGTTGGGGCGATGTTAAAGCCGTGACCTGGATTGAGCGATATTGACATCGCGGTGCGAAAATCGGCGTAATCCGTTAACCGTGCTTTTGATTTCGTATTGAAGGTGATTCATGCTTGGCCGCGCCTTGATTGCCCTTGTTGCCGTCGCTCCGGCAGCCCTGCCCGCAGCCTCCCTGGCCTACGACATCAAGCCGAAGGCGCCGGAGACCGCGTTCTCGAAGAAAGCGCGTCCGGATATTCTGGGCATCTCCGCGGACTCCTCGGCCGCAGCCGCGCGGACGGTGCTGGAATCCTCGTTCAAGGGGCGCGGCAAGGCGGATATCCAGGAGCAGAAATTCGGGGGCAGCGCCCTCAGCTATACCGCCGCGATGGTTTTCACCCTGCCCTCCGATCCGAAACAGACCGGCGAGGTGCTTTCCTCGAGCTTCTCTTCGCCCGCCAGCGCCAACCTGGTTTATTTCGTCGACCGAAACCTGACATTCGCGCAGGACCAGCAGCCCTCCAAGGCCGAGATGGTCAAGCAGGTCATGGACAAATACGGCGCCCCGACCATCGTCGGAAACCAGCATTTGTATTATTTCTATCGCGCGGGTTCGATCATGTCGGTCGGTGCGAAATACAAGGAAGCTGCCGCGCTGGAGGCGGTCGACCGGCCGCTCGACCCGAAAACCGCGCTCAAGCTCAATGACAGCAATGGCCGCGGCAGCTGCGTGGCCATGGTAAAACGCTCGCTGGAAAAGGAAAAAAACCTGACCGCCCTGCTGGACGAGGCAAAGGGCGCCAATTGCGACGGCGCGCTCAGCGTGGAGCTGACGCCGGGCGCCACGCCGGATCGGGTCGGCAAGGCCCAGTTTACGCTGCTGGATTTCAAGCGCATGATCAGCGCGGCCAAGATCGACGCCGATGCCCTCGCCGCGGAACAGACCCAGCGCAACCCGTTGCCGAAGGCCACCGCGCCGAAATTATAGATTGAGATTGAGAATCCGGTAGCCCGGATGGAGCTGTTGTTCAGCGCGCCAAGCGCTGTACAATTACTTCATCCGGGCTACGTTCTTTCTGAAGCCTCGCGCAGCTGGCGCTTCATCACCTTGCCATTAGCGTTGCGCGGCAACGGCGCCAAAGTGAGCGCCATCGTCTCCGGCACCTTATAGTCCGACAGCCGCTCGGCGCACCAGCCGCGCAGCGCCTCGGCGCTGACGCCGCTGTCCCGGGTCACGATCACGGCATGTACCCGCTCACCGAGCACCGGGCACGGCCTGGCGATGATGGCGCTCTCGACCACGCCGGGGTGGCCTGCAAGCACGGACTCCACTTCGGCGGAATAGATTTTCAGGCCGCCGCGGTTGATCATGTCCTTCTGGCGGTCGAACACGCGCACGAAATTTTCTTCGTCGATCGAGCCGAGATCGCCGGAATGCCAGAATCCGCCGGTGAAACTTTCGGCCGTCGCCTTCGGATTATTCCAGTAGCCCTTGATCACCGAGCCCGAGCGGATCCAGATCTCACCGATCTCGCCGCGCGGCGCCTCATGGCCGCCGGCATCCATCACGACAATATCGGCGCCGGGACATGGCAGGCCGACGCTGTCGATATGGCTGGCGGTCAATTCGCCCGGCATCATGGTCGACGGCGATGTGGTTTCGGTCGCGCCATAGCAATTGGCGAGCTTCAGGCCGGGAATCTTGATGGCCAGTCTTTCGATCGTGGCGATCGGCATCGGCGCGCCGCCGAAGCCGCCGATCCGCCAGCTCGACAGATCGGTGCTGTCGAAATCCGGCTGCAGCAGGCAGAGATTGTACATCGCCGGCACCATCACGGTGTAGGTGACGCGCTCGCGCGCCGCCACCTTCAGATATTCCGCGGCCTTGAACTCGGGCATGATGATCAGCGCGCCCGCGCAACGCACCATGGTCATGATGTTGGCGACCACGCCGGTGACGTGTCCGAGCGGCACGGCGGCGATCGAGCGGTCCGCCGCAGTCAGCTTCAGGCACGACACGAATACCATGGAAGAATGGATGACGTTGCAATGCGCCAGCATCGCGCCCTTCGGTTTCCCCGTAGTCCCCGAAGTGTAGAGGATCATCGCGGTGTCTTCCTCGCCGACAGTAGCAGGCGACGGCGCGTGACCGGTCATCGACGAGAACCGCGATTTCAGCGCATCATCATCGACCGCGATACGATGCACCAGATCGGGAACGTCACGCGCGTCCGGCAAACGGTCCGCCAGACCGGCTTCGTGAATCAGCACCCTGGCGCCGCAGTCGGTCAGCACATAGGCGATTTCGGGCTTCTGCTGGCGCGTCGAGAGCAGAACCGTCACCAGACCCGCATGCGCCGCGGCGAACAACGTCAGCACGAACTCGATGCGGTTGCCGAGCAGCATCGCGACGCGGTCACCACTCTGCAGACCGAGCTTGCGAAACCCCGCCGCGATCCCGGCCGATTGCTGCACGACCTCGCGCCAGCTCAACCGCCGCTCGCCGCACACCAGCGCCTCACCATCTGGATTTCGGGCCGCGGCGTCCGCGATCATCGCCCAGATGCTGTTCGGCCGCGCGCAAAACACCGGCACCACGCGGTCGCCGAACCGCGATTCGAGCCGCATGTCGGGAATGGAATGCTGCGACCAGTCCATTGTCGTCTCGTTTCAGCTTTTGGCCTTCATGCCTGACATCCCTCAGCCGCCAACGACGGGAACGCCGATCACGACGGGATGGAAGGCGAACGCCAGCGCCAGATAGGCAATAAAACCGACAGCCGCCGCGATCAGGTCGTTGCTCATGCCGCCGACCGGGATCGGTGGTGCGCCCGGGTCGGTGCGGCGCTTCAGCGAGATCCGGTCGAACACCGCCCATCCCAGGAACGCGCCGAACAGGATGATGGAGCCGAGGTCGCCATTGGCGAGCAGATGCGACGCCGCCCACAGTTTGACGCCCGTCAGCATCGGATGTTTCAGCGCGATGTAGATGCGGCCGCGGATATAGGAGGCCACCACCAGGATAACGGCGGGCAGCATCAACGCCGCCGCGACGTGCTTCATGGCGGCCGGCGGGTACCAGACGTCGATCCAGCCGGTCGCGCGGTATTTGGCAAAGCCCCAGACGATCAGCGCTAGACCCAGTGCCGAGACCAGCGAATAGCCGATCTTGTAGCCGCCCTCGCCCGTCGAGGCGATCAGGCGCGCCCGCAGCGCACGCTGCGTGGTCAGCGTATGGACGCCGAGGAACAGCACGAGGCCCAGGATCATCACCGATAGTCCCATGACGATTCCTCCGTGGCAGGGACGGTCTTGCCACCTTCGGGTAACACTTTTGCGGCCGGGGCCGCAATGCGAGAAAATATCTGGCGTCATTCCGGGGCGCGCGAAGCGCGAACCCGGAATCTCGAGATTCCGGGTCTGGTCCTTCGGACCATCCCGGAATGACCCGCGAGATTTACGGCCTCTCCGCCTGTCTGCCCAGATCGCGATTATCGACATAGCGAATCGCGATCGGGCGCCCGGCGATGGCGCCGCCGAGGTTGCCGGTGAATTTCAGCGGTGCGCAGGCGGTGAGCGAGGCATTGATCGCCTTCAGATACGTCGCGCGAACCACCGCCGGCGCTCCCGCCGTGGCGAAGGTCACGCGCGGGCTGCCGATGATCTCGCCGGATCGCTTGAAACTGAAGCGCACCGACATCTGCATGCCCTCGCGCGCCGAAGAGGCCTCCGGCGGCGACCAGCAGGACCGCAGCG
>NZ_JAUYAN010000296.1 GCF_030693485.1 Bradyrhizobium sp.
TGCTCGTCGACAGCCACTGCCATCTCGATTTTCCTGATTTCGCCGACGATCTCGACGGCATCGTCGCGCGGGCGGAAAGCGCGGGAGTAGGGCGCATCGTCACCATCTCGACGCGGGTGCGGCGGCTTGCCGGACTGCTCGACATCGCGGAACGGTTTCCGAACGTCTATTGCTCGGTCGGTACCCACCCGCATCACGCCGACGAGGAAGACGGCATTGCCGCGGCCGAACTGATCGAGCTGGCTGGTCATCCCAAAGTCGTGGCGCTGGGCGAGGCGGGGCTGGATAATTTCTACGACAATGGCTCGCCGGGAGCACAGGAACGCGGCTTTCGCGCCCACATCGCCGCCGCCCGCGCCACCGGCCTGCCGCTGGTGATCCATACCCGCGATGCCGACGAGGCCTGCGGCCGCGTGCTCGAGGACGAGATGGCCAAGGGACCGTTTCGTGCGGTGCTGCATTGCTACACCGGCGGACGCGATCTCGCGCTGCAGGCGATCGGCCTCGGCCTGTCGATTTCGTTCACGGGCATTCTGACCTTCAAGAAGTCGCAGGCCCTGCGCGATCTCGCGGCCGAACTTCCGGCCGATCGCATCATGGTGGAGACCGACGCGCCGTATCTGGCGCCCGGCAAATTCCGCGGCAAGCGCAACGAGCCTGCTTACGTGGTCGAGGTGGCAAGGGTGCTGGCGGAGACACGCGGCGTTTCGCTGGACGAGATTTCGCGTCAGACCACGGAGAATTTTTTCCGACTGTTCAGCAAGGTGCCGGCTCCGGAAGCCGTGGCATGACGCTGACCTTGACAGTCCTCGGCTGCGGCTCCTCGGCCGGCGTGCCGCGTCCTGCGCTCGGCTGGGGCGCCTGCGATCCCGCCAATCCCAGGAATCGCCGCCGCCGCTGCTCATTGCTCGTTGAACGCGCCGGGGCTGATGGCATCACCCGGATCGTGATCGATACCTCACCGGACCTGCGCGAGCAGCTGATCGACGCTGATGTCGATCACATCGACGCGGTGTTTCTCACCCATGAGCATGCCGATCAGACCCATGGCATCGATGACCTGCGCTCGGTCGTGATGCATCAGCGCCGGCGGATTCCGGTCTATCTGAACCAGTCGACCGCCGACCATATCCTGCTGCGATTTTCCTACTGCTTTGTCACGCCGCCGGGCAGCGAGTATCCGCCGATCCTCGAACACCACACCATCGAGTCCGGCGAAAGCCGGACCATCGACGGGAAGGGCGGTCCGGTGAGGCTGGCCGCCTTCATCATGCAGCACGGCAACATCCCGGCGCTGGGCTATCGCATTGGCGACGCGGCCTACACGCCCGACGTCAGCGACATTCCGGCCGGGAGCTGGCCCTATCTGAAAAATCTCGATCTCTGGATCATCGACGGGCTGCGCTATGCCGCCCATCCCAGCCATTTCAGCCTCAACGACGCGCTGGCCTGGATCGACCGCTTCAAGCCGCGCCGGGCGGTCATTACCAACATGCATTCCGATCTGGATTACGAGGTGCTGCGGCAGAGCCTGCCCAAGGGCGTAATCCCGGCCTATGACGGCATGCGGCTCACGCTGGAGCAAGCGGGATAGAGTGGATTGCCATGGCGCCGTCAATCGCGATAATCCGGTCCTGATTGATGTTGTGGGCCATAGCGGCACACTACTTGCTTTTGGTAATCGACAGGTTGGTCTAACGTCAGCTCCCGGACGGGGTAGGGCGAAGGAATGGGGGACTGATTGACAGAGCGCGCTGATGATCTGCTGGCTGCCGGGTTGCTCAGGCGTGCGCTCGACGGTCTCTATCTTGGCGCCGGATATGCGGCGGGCGTTTTCCTGCTTCTGATCTTCGGCATCATGATGGTGATGTCGGTCGGACGGCAGTTCGCGCTCAATATCCCGGCCGGCGACGATTTTGCATCCTGGTGCATGGCCGCAATGGCGTTCCTTGGCCTGGCCCACACCTTCAAGCGCGGGGAAATGATCCGCGTCGGCATGCTGCTGGAGCGACTGAGGGGACGGCCGAAGCAGATTGCCGAAATCGTTGCGCTCACCATCGCGGCCGGCTTCGTGCTCTATTACACCCGCCACGCGGCGCAAATGACCTACGACTCCTGGCGCTTCAACGACATGGCCCAGGGCGTCGTCGCGCTTCCCCTTTGGATTCCGCAGCTTGGCTTTTCCGGCGGTCTCGCCATCCTGTCGATCGCGCTGATCGACGAATTGGTCAGCGTCGTTCGCGGCCGCCGGCCGAGCTATGAGAAGGGTTCACCGGACGAAACACCGGATGAGTTCCTCGAACGCATCGCGCAAGGCGGCGGAGGTTGATGATGGTCAACCTCGGCATGATGGAATTGGCCTTCGTTCTGCTCGGCGTCATGGTCGCGCTGCTGGCGAGCGGCGTCTGGATCGCAATCGCGCTGGGGCTCGTTGGCTTCGTGGCGATGGCGCTGACGACCTCGGTACCGCTCGGCAGCGTGCTTGCCACCGCGACCTGGAGCGCGAGCGCATCATGGACGCTGGCCGCGCTGCCGCTGTTCATCTGGATGGGGGAAATACTGTTCCGCACCAAATTGTCGGAAGAAATGTTCCGCGGCATTTCACCCTGGGTGCAATGGCTGCCCGGGCGGTTGACCCATGTGAACGTGATCGGCTGTGGCATTTTCGCGGCGGTGTCGGGCTCCTCGGCGGCGACGTGCGCGACCATCGGAAAGATTGCCTTACCCGAGCTCGACAAGCGCGGTTACGACAAGAATCTCAGCCTCGGCTCGCTGGCCGGTTCCGGCACCCTGGGCCTGCTGATCCCGCCATCGATCCCGATGGTGGTCTATGCGGTGACCGCAAACGTTTCCGTGCTTCAGGTATTTCTCGGCGG
>NZ_JAUYAN010000298.1 GCF_030693485.1 Bradyrhizobium sp.
TGGTGCCGGTGTAATAGGGATTGACGATGCACTGCGCGGCGCGGCCCGATGCCGACATCTGGCACTGTGGAATCGAGGTGTAGCCGCATTCGAAATAGAAATCCGTCATGCCTCGATAAATCTGCAGGCAGACCGGATACTTCGGATCGTAGGTCTGGGCGCGGGCCGATGGCGCTGACGAAATTGTTGCCACCGTCAAGATTGCCAAAGCCAGAATACGCATCAGGATCTCCCTGGATATTGACACCATCGGATTTCGACCTCAGAACGCCGACAGCTTCGAACCGTTGCTTCGAAGCAAGGAAGCACAGCCCCGCCTGCCCGACAATCGGAGCTTTCTCCCCATGCATCTGTTCGTCGCCTTTTTCCTCACCCTGCTGGCCGTGCTGCCGGCAGCCGCCCAGATCGCCCCGACCGAGGCCGAATTGCGCGCCTATGGCGGCCTGCATGCCGCCGCCGCCCGCGGCGACGTCGGCGATATCGAAAAGCGGATTGCATCCGCGGAGAACAGGGAAGCGACCGACGGCCGCCATCGCACGCCGCTGCATGTCGCGGCCTTCCGGAAGCAGCACGAGGCGGCCCGCGCGCTGATCCGGCTCGGCGCCGATCCGAACAAACTCGAAATCGACCGCTACGATATCATTACCATTGCAGCGGTCGCCAATGACGTGCCGATGCTCAAGATCGCGCTCGAAGGCGGCGGCAATCCGAAAGCCGTCACCAGCCGTTACGACGGTACGGCCCTGATCGCCGCGGCCCATCTCGGCCACGCCGAGATCGTGCGAACGCTGATTGCCGCCGGAGCGCCGCTCGATCACGTCAACAATCTGCAATGGACCGCGCTGATCGAATCCATCGTGCTCGGCGATGGCCGCAGCAACCACACCGAGACCTTGCGCGCATTGGTCGAAGCCGGCGCCAACGTCAATATTCCCGACGGCAGCGGCGCAACGCCGCTGAAGCTCGCGCGAAATCGCGGCTATCGGGAAATGGTCGCCATCCTGGAAAAGTCCGGCGCGAAATGACCGGGCAGCCAGCGAATTTCGGCTGGCTGCCATCGGGACCGCTCGTCCGAGGCCGCCAATGGCGGCCTCGTTCAGTTGATGTGGCGCGAACCGCCGTTACCGCACCGCGACCGGCGACACCGTGGAGCCCGAGCCGCCCTGAATCTTGAGCGGCTGCATCACGAAGGCGAATTCGCCGACGCCCTTCTGCGCGAGTTCATCGAGCTTGAGGTTCTCGAGCAGGTGTACGCCGTTCACCACCAGCGCCAGCTGATGCACCGGCAGCGACAATTGCTTGTCGGAGTTGGGCGAAACCTCGACCGGCCAGTTGTCGGCGCCGAGCAGCATCGGGTCCTTCGCGATCAGCCACTGCGCGGCCGGCACGCCGAGGCCCGGACAGGACTTCACGTAGCGCGGGTTGTCCTTGCCGTAGAGCTTGCCCCAGCCGGTGTTGATCAGCACCGCGTCGCCGGGCTGCAGCGTCAGGTTCTGCTTCTTCAGGGCGCCCTCGAGATCCTCCACGGTGATCTCGTAATTGTCGCCCAGCATCTCGACGCCCTTGAAGCCCGCGACGTCGATCAGGACGCCGCGCGTGAACAGCGTGCCTACCGCATGGATGCCGAACTTCTTGAAGCCGCCGCGGTCGACGTTCTCGTCGACCTTCTGGCAATTGTACCAGCTGTTGAGATGGGTCTGGTGCGCAAAGCCGTCGAACTGCGTGCCGACCTGGCCAAGCTCGGTGATGATGATCTCTTCGTTCGAGCCGCGCATGTTGGAGAACTGGTTCATGAAGGTGCGCTTGGTGTGCACGTCGAAGCGCCGCGTCCCGAAAAACGCCATGCTGGGCCCGAGCACGTGGGCGAGTTCGATCACCTCGCCGGTCTTGATCAGCTTCGCGCCGTTCATCACCGCCGCGGGTTTCTGGTGATTGGCCGAACCGCGCTCGTCAGCCGCGCCCCATTTCGACGGACAGCGCTGGCTTTCGGCCGGAACGGTCCAGGTGGGTGCCTGCGCCCAGGCGGTGGCGGAAAACGCAAGCGTGATCGCGGCACCCAATGTGAATGCTTTCATCAGTGTCCTCCCAAGAGAGGGAGCTCTGGAAACGGCCCCCTGGGGCAAATAATGCGCGTCCGCTCCAGCCGGTTCAAGCCAAATCGCTTCTATCGGAAGCTGCCTGTCATCCCAAAGACTTCCGGGGCGAAGTGACGGAGTGTAAGCGCGCCCACATCGAACTGCGAAGCAGCCCCGTCAGTTCAAGCCGGAGCCGCCCGCCACGATTCTTTCGTTCAGCTTCTGGTCCACGATCTCGACCGTGCGATCGATCTCGGCATTGGCCATGCCGAGCTGATGCGAGATCAGCTTCACCAGCAGGTCGACGCGCTCGATGAAGGGCGCGCCGCCGGCGACCGCGCGGGCCGCCGATGAGGGCTTCAACAGGCTTTCCGCCGCCTTGGCATATTTCACGAACGGCACCTGATCCTGCGGATCGGCTCCCAGACGCCGGGCGATGGTGTCGACATGGTCATAGATCGCCTGCGAGAGCCTCAGGTCGCCGTGCACGGCGTCGCGGATCGACTGCGGCTCGTGCGGCGTGATGCAGCGGTAATTCCCGGTCAGCAGCATCGACCATTTGGCCAGCGGCACGAACAGCGAATCGAACACCTTGAGCTTCACCGGAACGTCATGGCCATCCAGCGTCACCGCGTCGATGTCGGCTTCCAGCTCCCGAAGCACCTTGTTGTGCTGCTCATCGGCGAATGTCGAAGCCTTGAAGTTGGTCGGCAGGCCGACATGAAGGACGTTCGCCGCCTCTTCCGGCGGCCGGAAGGCTTGCGGATCGGGCGAGCAGAGCGACAGCAGTCCCGGCTTGAAGCGCTCCCACACCTGCGCATTGGTGTAGGCCTCTTCGAGCTCCATGTCGGCCAGCGCCGGGATCCGCTTCAGATAGGGCAAGGGCGGCATGTTCATGATCGAAAGACACGGCAGCCCCGCGGCGGCGATCTTGACCATCAGGACCCGCACCGTATGGTTGGTGTATTGCGGCTCCTGCATGGCCAGCGCCACCATGTCGTAACGCGAGATGTCGACGTTGCCGGGCTCGGTCGCGTCCAGCTTCCCCGGCAGGTCGCGCGAAAAGATCGCGCGGTGCACCGCCTCGTCGCGCAGCTTGATGCGAACTTCGGTGCCGTCGCGATTGATCAGCTCCGCGGTCTTCTTCCGGCAAACCAGGGTCACGTTGTGACCCGCCATCAAAAGCTTGGTCCCCAGCAGGGAGCCATAGGAAGCTCCAAGAATCAGAATGTTGCGCGCCATGCTCTCTCTTCCACAGATGATGTTCGAATTTTCCTTGACGTCCCGGCCGAGGCCTGGCTGAAAATTTCCGTGAGGGTCCGCGTGGGCGGAGCGACGGAGCAGGCCGGGCATCCCATGGGAACAGCCCGTTCCGACAAGGAGCCGCCGTGCTTATCGCAACCTGATCGGTATTACAATCAGGTCACCGTTTTCACGCCTTGCCCTCCCCGGCGCGGTCTTCGCCCCGATGGCGAACAAGGCATCTCTCCGGGAGAGCAAGGGAGGACGGGTCTTTCCACAACCCAAGGTCTGCGATTGATCCCACGCGAACTCTCCAACCCTGGCTTCCGCCACACGGGGAACAGTCCGGATTTTTTTTATCAATGCGCCAATCTGTCCCGTCTTTGGCTCGTTGCGGAAGCCGGACGATGCTATACCCTCGCCGCAAATTCAGGGAGGAACCATGTCAACGAAATTCAATCGCCGCCACTTCATCGCCGGCGGCGCGGCGGCTGCCGCGATGCCGTTGCTCTCGCGCGCCGCCTCGGCGCAAGCAGCGTGGCCGTCGCGGCAGATCCGCATGGTGTGCAGCTACCCGGCGGGCGGGCAGACCGACCTGCTGGCGCGCGCCTTCGGCGATTTCATCTCCAGGCAGGTGGGCCAGAACGTCATCATCGAAAACAAGGCGGGCGCCTCGGGCTCGATCGGCGCTGCGGAAGTCGCGCGCGCGGCGCCGGACGGCCACACCATCCTGTGCTCGATCTCGACCACCTATGTGATGAACCGGGTGATGATGAAGAACCCCGGCTACGACATGGACAAGGACCTGACGCTGGTCAGCATCATCCCCGGCGCCGGCCTGCTGCTGATCGCGAGCCTGGAGTCCGGCGTCAAGTCGCTGGACGATTTCGTCGCTTTCGCGCGCAAGAAGGGCCAGGTGAACTTCGGCACCTACAGCGCGGGCTCGGCCCCGCACATGACGATCAATGAACTCAACAAGCAATATGGTCTGAAAATCGAACCGATCCACTATCGGGGCGAAGCGCCGATGTGGACGGGCCTGCTGGACGGCACGCTCGATGTCGCGATGGGCAGCTATACGGCCGCGCAATCCGTCCTGCAGAGCAACAAGGGCACCCTGTTCGCAGTACATTCGAGGAAGGTCCCCGCCATCCCCGACGTCAAGACCCTGCCCGAACAGGGCGCGACGTCGAAGTTCTTCAGCATCAGCGGATTCACGGGCTGGGCCTTGCCGAAGGCGACGCCGCAACCGATCGTCGATCGGCTGTCGGAGCTTTGCGTGGCGGCCAACCAGGATCCGAAAGTGAAGGAAGTTCTCGCTACCTTCGCGCTCGACCCGGCGATCGGATTCAAGGAAGCCAATGCCTTGTATCAGCGCGAATTGCCGATCTGGATCGAGAGTGGGCAGGCGCTCGGCTTGCCGCCGGCGTGATTTGGAAAAGGATCACGGCCGACAAGCCGGGCACTTGATGGCCGAGGACAACCCGACCGACGAAATTTCGCGGATCGAGGCGCGCCTTGAGCAGCTTGCCGAGGTCGCCGAGCGATGCCGGAAGATCATTCTGGTTTCCAAGGCGGCCATCGGCGGCGGCTTCGCCATGCTGATCGTCATGATGCTCGGCCTGCTCGGATCCAGTGCGGCGGCCGCGCTGGGTTCGATCGCCATGTTGCTGGGCGGAATCGTGTCGCTCGGATCGAATGTCAGCACGTTGCGACAAACGATGGACGCCATCAGCGATGCCGAGACGCTCCGCTCGGATCTGATCGGCAGCATCGAGCTTCGCCTGGTGGCTGACAGGCCGATGAAATTGATTTGACGCGCCAGCGCGTGGCGCCTGCGGCCGCAAAATCGGTGCTACACTTGCCCCCGGCAGGGCGACGAACATCCCGCCCGACTGCCGTATGACCGAGGAGAGCAGCGATGACCGACAGCGTCATGTTTCACGAGGGCAACCGCCGGCTGCAGGATCAGTTCGAAAGCCGCCGGATTTCGGACCGTCTGGAAGAGTTTTGCCGTAAGGAGTTCACGCCGGAGGATCGGGTTTTTATCGAGAGCGCACCGTATTTCTTTCTCGCTACCGCCAACGCCGAGGGTCAGCCCGATTGCTCATTCAAGGGCGGCATGCCGGGCTTCGTGACCGTCACCGGCCCGTCCGAACTTGCGTTCCCCGACTACGATGGCAACGGCATGTTCAAGAGCCTCGGCAACATCGTGGTGAATGCCGATGTCGGCCTGCTGTTCATCGCCATGCATGGCAGGCCGCAGCGCCTGCGCGTCAACGGCACGGCGACGGTGAGCCGCGAGGATCCGCTGCTCGCCAGCACCGTCGGCGCGCAGTTGATCGTCCGTGTCACCGCGCGCGTGATCTTCCCGAATTGTCCGCGCTACATCCCGGACATGCAGTTGGTCGATCCCTCGGTTTACGCACCGCGACCGGGACACGATGCCCCTGAGCCGGTGTGGAAGGGCTTCGACGTTTTCAAGGATTGCGTGCACCCGCGCCAGCCGACGTTTGGGGGCTGACGGCTGCAAACGGGTTTGGAGCGGCTGGTCCTAGTAAAACCCGTGAAAGTGATGGATCGGCCCGTGGCCATGGCCGACACCAAGCCGGTCGGCCGCCGCGATCGCGGCGCTGACCCAGGCTTTCGCATTCCGCACCGCGGTTTCCATGTCCTCGCCTTTCGCCAGGCCGGCGGCGACAGCTGACGACAATGAGCAGCCGGTGCCGTGGGTGTTCCGGGTGGCGATGCGCGGGGCCGCCAGCGCGATGGCGCCGTTGCCGGTGACGAGATAGTCGATGCTCTCGGCGCCCTGCCCGTGCCCGCCCTTGATCAGCACCGCGGGACAGCCCATCGCCAGCAGCCGCCGGCCCTGGCTCTCGATCGCGGCCTCGTCGGCGGCAACCGGCTCATCCAGCAACGCGGCGGCTTCCGGCATGTTGGGCGTGATCAGCGAAGCCAGCGGAATGAGTTTTGTGCGCAACGCGTCGACGGCTTCGGCCGCCAGCAGCCGATCCCCTGATGTGGCGACCATCACGGGATCGAGCACGATGTGTTTCGGCGACCACTTGCGCAGTCCCGCGGCGATGGCGTCGATCACGGCGAGGTCCGCCACCATGCCGATCTTGACGGCCTTGACCTCGAGATCGCCGAATACTGCATCGATCTGCGCGGTGACGAAATCAGCGGGCACCTGATGAATGCCGGTGACGCCCCTGGTGTTCTGCGCGGTCAAGGCGGTGATGACGGAGGCGCCGTAAACGCCGAGCGCGGCGAAGCTCTTGAGGTCGGCCTGGATGCCGGCGCCGCCGGAACAATCCGAGCCGGCGATGGTGAGCGCGATCGGAATTGTCATGGTTCGGCTCGCATCATTCCTGGCAATCCAGCACGCTGTCCTAGCGCGACCCGATATCGACAGCAAGTTCGCCGGTCACAAGCCGCTGGATATGCCCTCTTCGGCGACCGCGTTTTCTTCACGCAAACGGTATCCACCTTGCCTGAAAACGCTATATTGCGCTCAACGAGACGCCCTCCAGGAGACGACAGCGATGGTTCCCTTTTTCGTGCAATTCAAATGCAAGCTCGGCCAGTCCTATGCCGTCGCCAATGCGCTCGCCGAAGCCGAGATCGCCTCGGAGATCTATTCCACCGCTGGAGATTACGACCTGCTGGTCAAGTTCTACGTCGACAACGCCACCGACATCGGCCATTTCGTCAACGAGAAGGTCCAGGTCATTCCCGGCATCCAGGACACCCACACCATCATCACCTTCAAGGCATTCGGCGGCGGCTAGGATCTGAACCTGGAAGTGTCGGCACAACCGCAACGATCGCCATTGCAACCCACGCGGTACGCTGGCTGTCGGACTAGCCTGGGTCCAGGTGCGCGGATTGGCTTCCGTCCGTGTCTAGCTTCGGTCTTGCGGGAGCGCGGGAAATCCGCGAGCATCGATGCCATGCGCGAGCCTGTTTCCGGCGTCGCTCCCCCTTGCGGGACCGGGAAGCATCGGCGACAAGCGACTCAAGGCTGCAACGACAGCCGTAACGGGAGGAATGGAATGATCAATTCGAAGATGATGCTGGCGGCCATTGCGTTGACCGGGACCGCGGTCGCGGCATCGACGGCGGCCGCACAGGTCAAATTGCCGCCCAGCGTGACGATGACGGCCTACGACACGGGCACGTCGGGGTTCAACATCACCGTCGCCGTCGGCAAGATGCTCAAGGACAAATACGGCGCCGACGCGCGCGTATTGCCCGCCGGCAACGACGTCGCCCGCTTGCAGCCGCTGCGCCTCAAGCGCGCCAGCATCTCGGCAATGGGTGTCGGGGTCTATTTCGCGCAGGAAGGCGTGTTCGAATTCGCGACCCGGGAATGGGGACCGCAACCGATCCAGATCACGCTGAGCTCGATCGACTGCAATGGCCTTTCGCTGGCGGTCGCCGCCGACACCGGCGTCAAGAGCTACGCCGACCTGAAAGGCAAGCGCATCGGCTTCGTGGTCGGTTCGCCCGCGCTCAACCAGAATGCGCTGGCCGTGCTGGCATTCGCCAATTTGACGGCGAAGGACGTCAAGATCGTCGAGTTCGCGGGCAACAATGCGATGTGGAAAGGCATCATCAACAACGATACCGATGCGGTTTTCGGTTCGACGATCTCCGGGCCGGCCAAGGAACTGCAGACGTCGCCGCGCGGCATCATTTGGCCAGCCATGCCGTTCTCCGACAAGGCGGGATGGGAGCGCATGCGCAAGGTCGGCCCGTATTTCACGGAGCACAAGGCTACGTGTGGCGCGGGTGAGTTCTCGAAAGAGAAGCCGGTCGAGGTCGGCACCTATCCGTATCCGATCTACAGCGTCTATGCCGGCCAGCCCGAAGACGAGGTCTACATGCTGACGAAGGCGATGATCGAGGGCTATGACGGCTACAAGGACAACGCACCCGGCGCCAGCGGGCTATCGGTGAAGGCGCAGGCGAAGAACTGGGCGGTGCCGACACACAAGGGCGCCGTGAAGGCGTTGAAGGAAGCCGGGGCCTGGAGCGACGACCAGGAGAAGCACAACAACGGACTGCTCAAGCGCCAGGAGATCCTGATCGCCGCGTGGGACGGTTTCATGAAGGGCAACCCGTCGGCCGATGCCGCCAAATTCGCCGAGGAGTGGATGGCCGTGCGCAAGGCGGTGCTCAGCAAGGCCGGCCTGATCGATACGTTCTGAACGATGCGACCTCCACTTCTCCCCTCCTCCCGCGAAGCGGTGGGGGAGGGGTCGGGGCCCCAACCCCTCCCCACCACGCGCAAGGGCGCGTGGAAGGAGGGGAGCGAACCCTCTACGACTTCTCCGCCTTTTTCGGCCGCGGCGGTCCCTCCACCGGCGGCAGCGATTTGATGTATTCCGCCATCGCCGCGCGATCCCCGGGCGACAGTTGCGACGTATTGCGGATCACGCGCGCCATCGATCCGCCGGCGGTGTCGCCCTCGGGCGTCATTCCGGTCTCGAGGAAGTAGGCGATGTCCTTGGCGCTCCATTCGCCGAGCCGCTTCTGCGTGATGTTCGGCACCCAGCCTTCGCCTTCCGGGTTCGGTCCGCCGGCAAAACGCTGCGCCGCGACGATGCCGCCGAGAAAATTGCGCGGGCTGTGGCATTCGGCGCAATGGCCGAGGCCGTCGACCAGATAGGCGCCGCGATTCCACTGCGCCGAACGCGCGGGGTCCGGCTGATAGGGCTTGTCGTCCATGAACAGGAATTTCCAGATTCCGACATTGCGCCTGACGTTGAACGGAAACGGCACGTCGTGATCGCGCACCTTGCCGGACACCGGCGCCAGCGTCTTCAGATAGGCGAACAGGTCGCGGGCGTCTTCGACTCGCGTGATGGCGTAGGAGCCATAGGGAAACGCCGGAAAATAATGTGCGCCCGAAGGCGCGGTGCCCTTGAGCACCGCGGTGACGAATTCGGCTTCGGTCCATCGTCCGATGCCATCGGCCGGATCGGGCGAGATGTTGGGCACATGGAAAGTCCCGAACGGCGATGGCATGGCGAGCCCGCCACCGAGTTTCAAACGATCGGGCTGGGCCGGCACCGCATGGCAGGAGGAACATCCACCGGCATTGAACGCTGTGAGTCCGTTGGCCGTATCAGGCGTGTAGGCCGGCAGCGAACTCGCTGCTACGGTCACAGGCATCGTCAGCCACCAGAAAATCGCGCAGCCGAGGGCGGCGACAACAACAAGCGCAGGGAGCATTCGCCGCAGCATTCACCGATCCGTTTTCAATGGCCTGAACCTGGCGGCCAGTATGGCCGTTATTGCAGCCTTGCCTGAAAATCGGTGACGTTCAAGCCGCGCTGCGGGAACAATTCCGCGACGCCGCTGTTTTGAAGCTGACCATCACGTTGCGTCAACAGGGAGAAAACCATGTCGAACACCAGGACCAAACTTGTTGCGCTGGCGCTCGGAGCAGCCTTCGCCTTCGCCGGACCCGCGTTCGCCGACAAGATGAAGGTTACCCTTGACGGTAAGGCCGAAGTCCCCCCCAACAATTCCGCCGGAACGGGCACCGCCGACCTCGACTTCGACCCCGCCAGCAAGAAGCTGAGCTGGAAGCTGACCTATTCGGGGCTCTCCGGCCCCCCCACCGCGGCGCATTTCCACGGACCGGCCGAAGCCGGCAAGAACGCCGGCGTGGCCGTCCCCATTCCCAACGTCGCCTCAAGCCCGGTCGAAGGCAGCGCCACCCTTACCGACGCCCAGGCGGCCGACCTGATGGCCGGGAAATACTACATCAATGTCCACACCGCAGCCAATCCGGGCGGCGAAATCCGCGGCCAGGTGAAGAAGTAAGGCTTCGACGCCCTTCATTCCATTTGGCAGCCGGATAGAAGCCAACGGGGCGGCGCAAATCGCCGCTCCGGTCAGTTAGTTAGCGATTTCCGGGAAACCGAGGCAACGCCGATACGCGCGGCGCATTGCGCTGAGCGCCGGCTGGATCCGGGCTATTGTGTTTCCCGGTTTCGGAGCGGCGCTCGCCGCTCCGATTGCTCTACCGGGCTAAGGCAACCTCAGCCCTTCTTGAGGCGGTAGGTCTCGTGGCAGGCGCTGCATTCCTTGCCGATGCCGGGAAAATTCGCCTTCAGCGAATCGAGGTCCTTGATCTTGGCCTTGGCCTCGGCGACCACTTTGGCGAAGCTCGCGATCTTGGCGTCGTGGCCGGCCTTGTCCTCCCAGACCTTCGGCGACGGGCTGAAATCGCCCTCCCATTTGGCATCCTTGAGGCTGGCGGGGAACATGGTCGGCAGCTTCTTGGCGGTGTCTTCGAACTGGTTGAGCGCGGCATCCACCGCGGCCTGATCGTAGGGCTTTTCGCCCTTGAACATCGGGCTCAACACGGTGCCCATGTTCCTGCCATTAGCCTTCATGGTGTCCTGGGCCAGCTTGACCGCATCCTGCTGCGCCAGCACGGCGCCCGCACCGAGCAAAAGCGTTCCCACCACCACAACAGTTCGCATGATCATCGCTCGACTCCCCTTGTTTTTGATCCCGCCCATTCACTTTCCGCGAATGGTGCTGATCATGGCCCAACCCCGCGCCCGGACTTTCATTCCCGGTGCGCGACAAAATGTCAGAGGCTATGCTGACGCTGGTGCTCGCGGATCGCGATCCAGACCCGCTCAGGCGTAGCCGGCATGTCGATGTGGTCGATCTTGTATTCGCGCCATAGCCCCTCGATGATCGCGTTGACGACCGCCGGACAGGAGCCGATCGCGCCGGCCTCGCCCGCGCCCTTGACGCCCAGCGGGTTGGTCTTGCAGGGCACATTATGGGTTTCGAACACGAATGACGGACCGTCGGCCGCACGCGGCAGCGCATAGTCCATGAACGTGCCGGTGACGAGCTGGCCGTCCTTCGGATCGTAAACCGCATGTTCCATCAGGGCCTGGCCGATCCCCTGCATCGCGCCGCCATGAACCTGGCCGGCGAGCAGCAACGGATTCAGCGTTACCCCGAAATCGTCGACGATCACGTATTGAATGATCTTGATGATACCGGTGGCAGGGTCGATCTCCACCTCGGCCAAATGGGTGCCGTTGGGGTAGGTGCCGTCGGCGCTGGTGAAGGTCGCGGCGGCCTTCAGCTTCGACGGGTCGACGCCCGGCCGCTTCGCCAGATCGGCGAAGCTGATGGCGCGGTCGGTGCCGGCGATCCGCACGATGCCGTCGCTGATCTCGAGGTCGCCGGCGCTGGTTTCCAGCGCCTCGGCGGCGATCTCGCGCAAATTCATACCCAGCGTGCGGGTGGCGCGCTCGACGCAGACGCCGCCGGTCGGGATCGAGGCCGAGCCGCCGGTGCCGAGGCCGGTGGCGATGCGGTCGGTATCGCCCTGGAAGATGTGAACCCGCTCCGGCGTCAGGCCGAACTGCTCGGCGACGATCTGCGCATAGGCGGTCTGGTGGCCCTGCCCGCTCGACTGCGTGCCGATCAGGATGGTGACGTCACCATTGGGATCGAGCGCGACGTTGGCGGTCTCCTCGCCCATCGTGCCGCACACCTCGACATAGGTGCCGAGCCCGATGCCGCGCACCAGCCCCTGCTTCTTCGCGGCCTTGGCGCGCTTCGGAAACTCCTTCCAGTTGCCGATCTCCATCGCCCGCTTCATATGGGCGGTAAAATCCCCGGAATCGTACACCTTGCCGGTCGCAGTCTTGTAAGGCATCGCGCGCGGCGCGATGAAATTCTTGCGCCGGATGGCGTCCGGCGCCATGCCCAGCTTGCGCGCGGCGGCGTCGACCAGCCGCTCGACGACATAGGCCGCCTCGGGGCGCCCGGCGCCGCGATAGGCGTCGACCGGCACGGTGTTGGTGAATACCGTACGGACCCGGCAGTGGAAGGCCTGGATGTCGTAGAGCCCGGGCAGCATGCCGGCGCCGCCATGCGGAATATAGGGCCCGAAGGTCGACAGATACGCGCCCATGTCGCCCATCAGATCGACATCCATGGCGAGAAACTTGCCGTCCTCGGCCAGCGCCATCCGCGCCGTGGTGACGTTGTCGCGGCCCTGCGCGTCGCCGATGAAATGATCGGCGCGATCGGCGGTCCATTTGACCGTGCGGCGCAGCCGGCGCGCAGCGACCGTGACCAACGCATATTCGCGATACGGAAACAGCTTGGTGCCGAAGCCGCCGCCGACATCCGGACAGATCACCCGCATCTTCTCGACCGGGATCTTGAGCACGTTCTGGCACAGGATATCGCGCAGCCGGTGGCTGCCCTGGCTGCCGATCGTCAGCGTCAGATGGTCCCGCTTGGCGTCGTATTCGCAGACCACGGCGCGGGTTTCCATGAAGTTGGTGATGACGCGCGGATTGACGATCGATATTTCGGCCACCGCATGCGCCTTGGCGAAGGCGGCCTCGGTGGCCTTCTTGTCGCCGACCGGCACGTCGAACAGCACGTTGCCCGCATGATCGGGCCAGACCTGCGGCGCACCCTTTCTGACCGCGTTGGCAAGGCCGATCGCGGCCGGCAGCGGCGTCCAGTTGACCTCGATGGCCTCGATCGCGTCGCGGGCCTGATCGACGGTGTCCGCGACCACGAAGGCAACGGCGTCGCCGACGTGGCGCACCACGCCGTGGGCGAGGATGGCATAAAGCGGGCCGGTGAACGGATCGACTTCCAGATTGAACAGGCAGGGCAATCCGCCGAGATCCTTGACGTCGTCCGCCGTCAGGATCGCGCCGACGCCGGGCAGGCTCTTGGCGCGGGTCGCATCGAGGGTGAATTTGGCGTGGGCGTGAGGCGAGCGCAGCACCAGCGCATGCATCGAGGCCTGCGGCGCGTGGTCGTCGGTGTAGCGGCCCTTGCCGCGAATGAGCGCGTCGTCTTCCTTGCGAAGCACGCTTTGACCGACGCCGAACTTGATGGGAGCCGCCATCTGATCTCCGGTTCTGGATTTACTGCCGTTCCATACTGCAGCGGTTCGTCAGCCAGCGCAAATCGCTTTCGGTGGAAAAAAGGCGGCCTGGACCTTGAGGAAACATTCGGTTGCACTGCGATCATCAACAAAAAAAGCCCCGGACGATGCCGGGGCCTTTGATTGTCGAGAGCAGCTTTCGCCGGGATCAATACTTCGCGACCACCGGGCCGCCGAAATGGTAGTTCACGCCGGCCCGCACCACCACGTCGGTCACCTTCGAGGTGTAGTCGAACCGCAGCGGCGGATTGCTGGTGAGGAGCACGGGGCTGCCCGAGACGCTGCCGTAATCCATGTAGAGGCCTTCGAGCTTGCCGGTCCAGTTGCCGCCCAGTCGGGCTTCGACGCCGGCCCCGACCACCCAACCCCACTTGGTGGCGTCGTTGCTCCAGGCCACGGAGGTAGGCAGCTGTTGTCCACTGAAGCCGCTGATGACGCCGTCAGTGTTGATTCCGGCAACCGCGAGGCCGCCGGTGACGTAGAGCAGCGCAGACGGAGTGATGAGCACGCCAGCCCGCGGACGCAGGGTCACGAACCATTCAAGGTGCTGGTTGAAGGTCGTCGTCGGCGAGACGCCGGCACCGGGTCCAGCCGTAATGAAATTGCAGATGCCGCCGGGGGGAGCTGTCGGCGTAACGCAGCTGAAGCCGCGACCGCCCTTCTGGTCGGTCCACTGGCCGTCGAGTTCGACGCCGACGACCCAGTTTCCGAACTGCCAGTTCTTGCCGACCTGGCCGCCCAGGACCGCACCGTCCAGATTGATGTTGCCGCTCTGGGTCGGGCTGAGCTGAACTCCGGTCGTGTTGTTGTAGAACGTGCCCGAGGTGTCCGAACGGCCCCAGCTGTAGCCGCCGTTGACGCCGACATAGAACTTGTCCCAGGTCCAGACCTCGACGATCGGCGGCGGCGCCTTGGTGTAGCGCGGCCTCAGATCCGCCGCGGACGCAATCGAACTTGCAGCCATCGCGGCGAACGCCGCGGTTGCGATTACCTTGATTGTTGAAGCGCGCATGGCGTGACCCTCTGTCGTAAGATCAAATCGAAACCTGACGCGATCCTAGCGGAGATTCCCGGCCAGCGGGACCTCTGGTTGCATCCCGCCGTCGTTTTGCCCGCAGATGTTGCAAAAAGGTGCCAGTGCGACGGGCGGGTGGACTTATACCATTGAAAGATCGTCGAAATTCAGCTCGACCGCACCAGCGACACCAGCCATCGGCGGCCGAACAGCAGCAGGATCGAGCCGGCATAGACCACCGCGCCGGTGACGATCAGCAGCAGCAGCGCCGTTTCATCGCGCAGCGTGCCCCAATGCGCCAGCTGTTGATTGGCGTACCATGCGACAGACCACAGCGCGGCCGCCAGGACCACGCCGCACCCGACGAACTTCGCCATCGACTGCATCAGCGCGCGATCGAATTCGAAGTACCCTGCCCGCACCGCGAAGGCGATCACCAGCAACAGGTTGATCCAGGCACCGACCGCGGTCGCGAGCGCGAGCCCGACCTGGGCCAATGAGCCGACCAGCGCGACCTTCAGGGCGACATTGACGGCGATCCCGGTCAGCGCCGCCTTGACCGGCGTCGCGGTATCCTGGCGGGCGTAGAAGGTCGCGACCGCGCTGCGAATCAGCACGAACGGAATCAATCCGATGGCGTAGGCGGCGAGCGTGGCGCCGGCCGCCGCCGCATCGGCTTTCGAGAACGCGCCGCGCGCGAACATCGCGCGCATGATGAAGTCCGGCACGGTCAGGAACGCGGCGACGAACGGCACCGAGAACAGCAGCGTGAAGTCGAAGGCGCGCCGCTGCGACGCCATCGCGCCGACCTGATCGTTTGCCGTCAGGCGTCGCGACATCTCCGGCAGCAGCACGGTGCCGATGGCGATGCCGATCACGCCGATCGGAAGCTGGTTGAGCCGGTCGGCATAATACAACGCCGAGAGCGCGCCCGCCGGCAGGAAGGTCGCGATGATGGTGTCGGCGAACAGCGCGAGCTGCGTGCCCATCGAACCGAGCGTCGCAGGCCCCAGCGCGCGAAAGAAGGCGCGGACATCCTCGTCGAGCTTGAGCGGCGCGAATTTCGGCAGGATGCCGCTCCTGGCCGCGTCCGCCGCCAGCAGAAGGAATTCGAGGAAGCCCGCGATCAGGACGCCCCAGGCTGCGGCATAACCGACGCCGGGAAAGAACGCCGCCAGCGCCAGCGTCGTCATCATCGACAGATTGAGAAAAATCGGCGCCGCCGCGTAGCTGGCGAAGCGGTGCATCACGTTGAGCATGCCGCCATAGAGCGTCACCAGCGTGATCAGCAGCAGATAGGGAAAGGTGATCCGCGTCAGTTCGACCGCGAGTTCGCCGCGCACCGGATCTGCGGAAAATCCCGGCGCCAGGATGGCGATCACCTGCGGCATGAACAGCCATGCCACGGCCAGCAACACCAGTTGCGTCAGGAAAAGCAGGGTGAAGATGCGGTTCGCGAACAAACCGGCGGACGCCGCCCCGCGCTCGCCGTGGACATGCGCGTAAGCCGGCACGAACGCCGCATTGAAGGCGCCCTCGGCGAAAATCGCCCGGAAGTGATTGGGCAGCCGCAGCGCCACGAAGAACGCATCGGCCACCGGGCCGGCGCCGAGAATGGCCGCGAGCATGATGTCGCGCGCAAAACCGGTCAGCCGCGAAAGGAGCGTAAAGCCGCCGACGGTGAAGATACGTCTGAGCATCAGCCGCTTCTACAGCATGCGGCGGCGCGGCAAAATGGCGAAATCAGCGAATCTCTATTTGCGCATGATCTTTTCCGAAGACCGGACACCCTTTCGGGATCATGCGCCAATCGCGTCGCGCACAGCCCTGATGATCCGCTCCTGCGTCGGTTCATCGAGATAGGCATGCATCGGCAGGCTGATGACATCGTCGGAAAGCCGTTCGCACGCCGGCAAACCGCCATCGGCGACCGGGAACTCCCGGTAGGCGGTCTGCTGATGCATCGACTTCACATAATAGATCGCGGTGGGAATGCCCTGCGCCTTGAGCGCAGCGGCGAAACCGTCGCGGTCGCAGCCTGCGGGCAGCCGGATGGTGTACTGGGCCCATATCGAGGTGCAGCCGCTGGCGAGCCGCGGCACCGACACCACGTTGCCGAGGCCGCGCGCATAGCGCTCCGCGACCTGGTTGCGCGCGGCGATCTCGTCGTCGAAGATCTTCAGTTTCTCGAGCAGGATCGCCGCCTGCATGGTGTCGAGCCGCCCGGTGAGCCCGAGACGGACGTTGTCGTATTTGTCGGAGCCCTGGCCATGGACGCGGATGCTGCGCAGGGTTTCGGCCAGTGCGGCGTCGTCGGTGAAGATCGCGCCGCCATCGCCGTAGCAGCCGAGCGGTTTGGCGGGGAAAAAGCTGGTCGCCGTGGCAAGGCCCAGCGTGCCGAGACGGCGGCCCTTGTAGCTCGCGCCGAATGACTGCGCCGCGTCGTCGAGCACGAACAGGCCTTCGGCCTCCGCCACGACAGCGATGGCATCGTGGTCGGCGCTTTGCCCGAACAGGTCGACGGGCATCACCGCTTTCGGCACAAGGCCACGCCGTCGCGCGGTCGCGATGCCGCGCTTCAGCGAATTCACGTCCATGTTGAAGGTCGCTTCATCGACATCGACGAACACGGGCACGGCGCCGGTCAGCGCCACCGCCTCGCCGGTCGCGCAGAACGTGAACGACGGACAGAACACCGCATCGCCTGGGCCGACACCCTTGGCCATCAGCACCATCAGCAGCGCGTCGGTGCCGCTGGCGCAGGTCACGACATGTCTGGCGCCGCTGTAGTCGGCGAGTGCTGCCTCGAGCGCGGTCACTTCCGGACCGTTGATGAACTGGCAATGCGTCAGCACGCGGGTAACCGCCTCATCGATCGACGCGCCGAGCCGGCGGCGCTGCGCGGCGATGTCGATGAACGGTACGGGTTCTGGACGCAGGTGCTGGTTCATGGAGCCTTTGACGGAGCCTTGCGGAGATTGGGAAAGGGACATGCGGAGATCGCTAGCCGACGACGCGGCGTGGCCCCTTGCGGGCGGAAGAGGCGGCGGGCCTGGCGGGCGTTTCCAGGCAGCGGATCGCAATTTCCAGGCTGGCGACGCCTTCGTCGCCGGTGACCGCGGGCACGGTGCCGGAGTTCACGGCGCCGAGAAACGAAATCAGTTCGGCGCGCAGCGGCTCGACATGGCCGACCGGCAGATGGCGCATCGAATAGCTGCCGTCCGGCTTGAAGCCGAAGCACTCGGTGACCTGACGGGTGAGGAGATCGCCCATCACATATTTGCCGCGGGTCGCGACCGTGACGCTGCGCGCCTTGAACGGCGTCAGCCAGTTGGTGTTGATGTGAGCAAGCACGCCGGAGGCGGTGCGGAACTGCAACAGCGCGATATCCTCGCGCTCGGCGATGGCGCTGGACAATTGCGGCTGCACCTCGACGATATCGGACTCGGTGAACCAGCGGATCAGGTCGATGTCATGCACGGCGAGGTCGATCACCACCCCAACATTCGACATCCGCGGCGGAAATGGACCGACGCGGGTGATCGCGATCGAAAGAATATCCTCGCCCGCCAGCGCCGCCTTGATGGCGGCGACCGCCGGGTTGAAGCGTTCGACATGCCCCACCATCAGCGTCACGCCGGCGCGGCTGGCCGCATCGACGATGTCGCGCCCTTCCTCGACCGTGGAGGCGATCGGCTTTTCGACCAGGATGTGGATGCCGCGGGCGATGCAGGCGAGCGCGACCTCGTGATGGAGGTGCGTCGGCGCGGCGATGGTCACGGCATCGACGCCCTCCGCGAGCAGTTCGTCCAGCGTGGCAAAGGCGCGGCAGCCGGCCAGTTCA
>NZ_JAUYAN010000309.1 GCF_030693485.1 Bradyrhizobium sp.
AGCGATTCATGCAATGCGCCGAGCAGCGCGGTGGCGGCGAGTGCGGTATCCTGCGCCGGCAGGTGCCCGGCGCGCACCGCGGCGTCGATTCGCGCGGCAATCTCGCCGGCGATCTCGCGCCGGCTGGCCAGCCGGGAGGCGGTGACGTCGACATCGACCGGCTCGGCCAGGATGCCCCAGGCGAGCTTGCGCTGCGACAGCACATGCACCGCCACCGTGGTGACGGCCGCCGCCAGTGCCGAGGATGGCCCGGGTGCGGCATCCGCGGCGCGGCGGATCGCCGCCAGTTCGTCGCGCGATACGTCGGCGATCAGTTCGGAAATCAGATCGGCCTTGGAGGGGAAGTAGCGATAGACGGTGCCGGCCGCGACATTGGCGCGGATCGCCACCGGCGCGATCTGCACCGCGGCCATGCCGCCCTCGGCCGCGGCATCCCGCGCCGCCGCCAGGATGGCGCTGCGCCGCGCCGCCAGCCTCTTCACCACCTGATGGGTTCGCCGATAGACCATGGCGCGTTTCTCGTCCCGGCGTGGAGCAGGCCGGATCAGCCGGCTGGCACGCGCGCTGCAATTCTTTGAGCGGCGATTACCCGCCCTTTGAAGAACTGAACAACTATTCAGGGCTGATGACAAGGGGACAATTATTGAGTTCAGAATGTCGGCGGAGGCGCCGGCATCGATCGTCCGCAGCTCAGGTCAGGTCGCGGCCGATACCATCGACTGCGCCGGCTCTGGCTGTCGCCGCAGGCTGGCATAGCGCAGCACGAGACCCGCCACGATCAGCGTAGCGCCGAAGCCGAGCGGCACCCCGGTGAAGATGAAGACCGCGATCATGGCCAGCGCGCAGGCCAGCGCCGGAAGCTCCCAGGCGAGAAAGCCGTTCGAAAGCCCCATACGGACCAGGAAAGCGACCGGGATCGCCAGCACCATCATGTCGTACATGAAGAGATACGGCGTGGTCAGCAAGGCCCCGGTCGCGAGCGCGGCGGCCTTCACGGCGTAGCGCACCCGGCTCCGCCACATCAGCGCCAGCACCACCGCCACCGAGGCAGCAAAAATCCAGTGGAATATCCAGGCCAGCGCTTCGGTGCCGCCGAAGGTGCGCACCAGTGCGAACAGGCTCTGCATCTTCCACCACGGCGCCTTGCCTTCGGTGAGGAAGGCCTGCGAAAACATCGGCATCCAGTGGAAGA
>NZ_JAUYAN010000312.1 GCF_030693485.1 Bradyrhizobium sp.
CGACCTGCCGGCAGAGGAAGCGGCCGCCAACGTCGCCTACCTGCAGCAGATGCTGGCCCGCAAGGACAACCCGCGCGCTGGTCGCCCGGCGTCCGTGCCGGTGGCGGCGCTCAACCGGCCGAACTGAAATAAGGTATTAAAATACCTCTATCGTATTATACGTACCCATTGCATGGGGTTGTTTTCGATATTTTTGTTTTGGGGCCGCCAGCGTACCTGTTCGGCCGGTCAGGCGGCGGGCGATGCGGGCGTCAAATGGTGGT
Organism: Bradyrhizobium sp.; assembly: GCF_030693485.1. Taxonomy (GTDB): domain Bacteria; phylum Pseudomonadota; class Alphaproteobacteria; order Rhizobiales; family Xanthobacteraceae; genus Bradyrhizobium. Next base: position 264 of record NZ_JAUYAN010000312.1, read on the forward strand.
GCTGATCGTCCCCGTCGGGAGGCTGAGCCTCACTGCATCGCCGCGACCTTGATACCGGTCGGCCCGAGAATGACCACGAACAGCACCGGCAGGAAGAACAGGATCATCGGCACCGTCAGTTTCGGCGGCAGCGCGGCGGCCTTCTTCTCGGCTTCCAACATGCGCATGTCGCGGTTTTCCTGCGCCATCACGCGCAGGCTGGTGCCGAGCGGGGTGCCGTAGCGTTCCGACTGCATCAGCGCCAGGCAGACCGATTTCACGCCCTCCAGCCCGGTGCGCTTCGCGAGGTTTTCGTAGGCCACCTTGCGGTCCTGCAAATAGGACAGCTCGGCGGTGGTCAGCGTGAATTCCTCCGACAGCGCCACCGACTGGCTCACGATCTCGGTGGCGACCTTGCGGAAGGCGACCTCGATCGACATGCCCGACTCGATGCAGATCAGCAGCAGGTCGAGCGCATCGGGAAACGCGCGCTTGATCGAGAGCTGGCGCTTCGAAATCGCGTTCTTCAGGAACAGCATCGGCGCCTGCAGGCCGAGATAGGCCGCAGCGATGCACATGCCGATCTTCACCGGCATGGATTTTTCCATCTGCGAGATGACGAAGACATACAGGATGGCGCCCACGAACATCAGGATCGGCGTCACCAGGCGGAAGAACAGGAAGGTGATGTAGGGCGCCTGGCCGCGATAGCCGGCCATGGTCAGCTTGTCGCGCGCGGCTTCCTGCGCCAGCCATTTCGTCAGGTTGAAGTCTTCCACTACCCTGGAGACCAGCTGCTTCGGCGTCGCGCGCAGCGATACTTTCTCGGTCTTGGTGAGCCGGTCACGCTCGCGCTGCCGGATCCGCTCGCGTTCGCTGGCAACCGCCTTCATGCGCTTGGCGAGACCTTCGCCGGCGAACAGCGGCATGATCAGCGTGTAGGCGGTCGCGCTCGCGGCGATCGCAGCGAGCAGCATGGTCATGAACCGCGCGTCGTGGAGTTTTGTGACCAGGAAATCAATCATGCTGCACCGTCAGAAGTCGAAGTTGATCATTCTCTTCATCACGAAGATGCCAAGGGACATCCAGATCAGGCAGCCGACCAGCATCAGCTGACCGGTCGGATGGGTCCACAGCAGCGAGATGTAATCGGGGGTCGAGAGGTAGACGAGCAGCATGACGATCGGCGGCAGCGAGCCGATGATGCCGGCGGACGCCTTGGCTTCCATCGACATGGCCTGGATCTTTTCGGCCATCCGCTTGCGGTCGCGTAGCACCTTCGACAGGTTGCCGAGCGCTTCCGACAGATTGCCGCCGGACTTTTGCTGGATCGCGATCACGATCCCGAAGAAATTGGCTTCCGGCACCGGCATCCGTTCGTACAGACGCACACAGGCGTCGCCGAGCGGCATGCCGATCGCCTGGGTCTCGATAATGGAGAGGAATTCGCCCCGGAGCGGCTCCGGCGCGTCGGCCGCGACCACCTTGATCGATTCGAACAGCGGCAGGCCGGCCTTGATGCCGCGCACAATGACGTCGACGGCGTCCGGCAGCGCCTTGAGAAACGCCTTCTCGCGGCGCTTCTTGAGATAGCCGAGGCCCCAGCGCGGCAGGCCGAAGCCGGCGGCAAACGCCATGCCCAGCGCACCGAGCAGTCCGCGCATGCCGCCCTCGGCGCTGACGAAGACATCGTAGGTCGCGACCGGCTTGCCGGTGGAATCCGACACCACGACACTGGTACGGCCCTCGGTGGCGCCGGTGACGTAGATCTGCTGTGACGACCGCACCGACGCATTTGCAACCTTGGGATCGCTGGTCTTGACGCCGGCAACGTCCCTGCGCAGATCGATCACCAGCGACTTTCCAAGGCCGAGATCGACCGTACTGGTGGTCGAGGCCGGATCGACCAGAACCGGAGCCGTTCCGGAGCTGTCTGCCGGCTTGAGCGTCGGCAGTATCACGGCCGCGAACGCCGCCGCTCCCAGAATGGCCGAGATCACCATGAATTTCCTCGGCGACCAGTCCAGCCCGGCCTGGGTGAGGCGGACGCTCAGCGAGACGCTCTTTTCCTTCTGCCTGCGCGCATCGAGCTCTTTCAGCGATCCTTCGACCTGCTCGCGTCGCGAACGCTGATTCTTGTCGACGTTGCGGGCAACCGGCTCCGGGCTGGCGACGGAGGCGCGGCGATTCTCGGCCTTTCGCTCGCCCGACAGCAGCGGATACAGAAACACCCATGCCACGCCGCCGATGGCGGTGAAGGCGAGAAAGGCCAGCGCGAGCGCTTGTATGTTCATGGCTCGCTCCCTCAGACTTCCACGATGACTTCGGCGGCGTCGAGCGCTGCCGCCAGCCGCTTCTCTTCGCCGTAGTATCGCGCGCGATCCCAGAAACGGGGCCGTCCGATGCCGGTCGAGCGGTGCCGGCCGATGATGTTGCCGTTGGTGTCCTCGCCGATCATGTCGTAGATGAACAGGTCCTGGGTGATGATGGTGTCGCCTTCCATGCCCATCACCTCGGTGATGTGGGTGATGCGGCGCGAACCGTCGCGCAGACGCGCGGCCTGGATCACGACGTCGATCGAGGCGCAGATCATCTCGCGGATGGTTCGCGACGGCAGCGAGAATCCGCCCATTGTGATCATGGATTCGCAGCGCGACAGCGCCTCACGCGGATTATTGGCGTGCAGCGTTCCCATCGATCCGTCATGGCCGGTATTCATGGCCTGCAACAGGTCAAAAGCCTCGGGTCCGCGGACTTCGCCGACGATGATGCGTTCGGGGCGCATACGCAGGCAGTTGCGGACCAGTTCGCGCATCGTGACCTGGCCTTCGCCCTCGATGTTGGGCGGCCGGGTTTCCAGCCGCACCACATGCGGCTGTTGCAGTTGGAGTTCGGCAGCGTCTTCGCAGGTGATAATGCGCTCGTCGTCGTCTATGTACTGGGTCAGGCAGTTCAGCAGCGTGGTCTTGCCGGAACCGGTGCCGCCGGAAATCAGCACGTTGGCGCGGCAGCGCCCGATGATCTGCAGGATGTCGGCGCCTTCGGGCGTGATCGCGCCGAACTTCACCAGCTGATCCAGCGTCAGCTTGTCTTTCTTGAATTTGCGGATGGTCAGTGCCGGACCGTCGATCGCCAGCGGCGGCACGATGGCATTGACGCGCGAACCGTCGGCGAGGCGGGCGTCGCAGATCGGCGAGGATTCGTCGACCCGCCGGCCGACCTGGCTGACGATGCGTTGACAGATGTTCAGCAGCTGCTGGTTGTCGCGGAAGCGGATGCCGGTCTTCTGGATGCGGCCGGCGACTTCGATGAACACGGTTCCGGCGCCGTTGACCATGATATCGGAGATGTCGTCGCGCGACAGCAGCGGTTCCAGCGGGCCGTATCCGAGGACGTCGTTGCAGATATCGTCGAGCAGTTCTTCCTGCTCGGCGATCGACATCACGATGTTCTTGATCGCGATGATCTCGTTGACGATATCGCGGATTTCCTCGCGCGCCGATTCGCCGTCGAGCTTGGCGAGCTGGGCAAGGTCGATCGCTTCGATTAGGGCGCCGAAGATGGTGGCCTTGACCTGATAATAGCTGTCCGACCGCCGCGCGTCGATGGCGGGCGCGGGTGGCGCCGATTTCGCCGGAGAGATCGGCGGTGAGGATACCACGGGCGGAGCCGCCTCGCGCGAAACGGCGGCCGGAGCCGCGGCAGGCGCATGCGACACGCCTGCGGCGGGCTTCGCAGCCCGTGTATCGCCTTCAGTTCCGCTACGCTTACCAAACACGACGGTACTCCATGCGGGCTACTTGGCCCGCAGCTTCTCGAGCAGGGGTGACAGGAACGAACCCCGCGGTTTTTTGGTCTCGCCGCGGCCTGTCAGCCGTTGCGCGATCTGCAGAAAGATCTCGGTGGTGCGATGATTGGCGGAAATTTCCGCGATCATCTGGCCGTTGTTGGCGGCCGATCCGAACATTTGCGGGTCGAACGGTATCGATGCGATCGGCTGGCTCTCGATCGCCTTGGCGAATTCGCCGGCGTTGATTTCCGGCCGTTTCGGCATGCCGACCATGTTGAGGCAATAGAGCGGCGTCCGGTCGTTGGGCCGCGAGGCCTTCAACAGGTCGAAGATATTCTTGGTGTTGCGCAAATTGGCGAGATCCGGCGCCCCGACGATCAGGATGTCGTCGGCGCCGATCAGCGCCCGCCGCGTCCAGCCCGACCATTGATGGGGGACGTCGAGCACGATGCACGGCATCGTGGTGCGAAGCGTGTCGAAGATCGAATCGAAGGCTTCGGCGCCGAAGTCGTAGACCCGCTCCAGCGTCGCCGGCGCCGCCAGCAGGCTGAGGTGGTCGGTGCACTTCGACAGCAATCTGTCGATGAAGGCGGTATCGACGCGGTCCGGCGAGAACACGGCGTCGGCAATACCCTGCGGCGGATCCTGGTTATAATCGAGGCCGGCGGTGCCGAACGCGAGGTCAAGGTCGGCGACCACGGAATCCAGCGCCAGATCGCGTGCAATCGCCCAGGCGACGTTGTGCGCGATGGTGGAGGAGCCGACGCCGCCCTTGGCGCCGACGACGGCGATGATGCGGCCGACGGCCTTGGCTTCCGGCGCCGAGAACAGATTGCAGACCGAGCGCACCACGTCGATCGTATTGACCGGCGCGAGCACATAGTCGCTGACGCCGCGGCGCACCAGTTCGCGATACAGCGTGACGTCGTTGATCTTGCCGATCACGACCACCCGGGTTCCGGAATCGCACACGGTGGCAAGTTGATCGAGGCCTGCGAGAATATCGGTGCGGCCCTCGGTTTCCAGGATGATCACGTTCGGCGTCGGCGCCGTGCGATAGGCCTCGATGGCCGCTGCCATGCCGCCCATCTGGATCTTGAGATGGGCCTTGCCGAGGCGGCGGTCTTCGCCCGCCGACTGCACGGCGGCCGCGGTTTCCACGGTCTCGCAAAAAGCCTGCACCGACACCCGCGGTGCCGGCGCGATGTGATCGTCCGCGGGCGGCGATGCGTCCGGCTGCTGTTCGGTGTTCTGGCGCGCGTAGCTGATCATTTGCCTGTATCGCTGAGTTTGGCCCGGTCGGATTCGGGATAGGTGGTCGCGGTCGTGGTGCCCTTGCGATACTTGTCGAAGGCGATGTTGCGCCGGGACGTATAGGCTGGTGTTTCACTTCGCGGCTGCACCAGGTCGGCCGGATTGTCGACCATCGCCGCCATGTTGCGCTGATAGGCGCAGCCGAAATTGTAGTACTGCCTGTTCTCGAAATAGCCCTTGTTCTTGATCGACGGACCGATGTCTTCGGGCCACAACCCGCACGGACCGGCGACCGCCGCGATCTTCGGATAGTTCAACCGTATCGTCGCCATCGTGCGCGGATCATTCGGCTTGTAGTGGCGGGCAACGACCCCGCGCGGCGGCACGCCAGCGGCAGCCAGCGTTCCCTGAATTTCCCGGAACGCGTCCGCGGCCGCGCGCGCATTCGGCGTGTCGACCGGCACGTCGGCGGTGATGGCGCCGGTGCCCTCACGCAGCCAGACCTGGCCCAGCCCGATCACGTCGGCGCGCTGTGCGGCGGAAAGTCCGCCCCGCGCCTGTCCGACAAAGATCACGACCGATCGGTTGGTTTCCTCGATGGCGATCGGGTGGCGATGGCGATAATCGTCGGGAGCACTTTCGGCCATGGCGACATCGCCGGTGTGTCGGCAGGCGCCCAGCACGACGGTCAGACCGACAAGCGCTCCCGCCAGGCGGAAAGCGCGACTGCGATCGAGGGGTGGTTTGATTGTCATCGTTCTGGTCCTCGTCCCGCTCAATCGGTAATAAAGCCGTAGGTGCCGCGATAATTCCGTGCCGGTTCGACGCGGCCCGGAACGCCGTAGATGCGATTGATGCTGCCCAAGAGGTCGGCCTGCGGATCCGACGCATTGGCAAAGCCGTCATCCGGCCTCGACAGGTCCTTCTGCGCCACCGCGCGCACGATGAAGGGCGTTACGATGACCACCAGTTCGGTCTGGCTGTTGACGAAGTCGCGGCTGCGGAACAGCGTGCCGAGCACCGGCAACTGCGCAAGGCCCGGCAGACCGTTGATGGCCTGCTTGGTCTGTTCCTGGATCAGGCCCGCCATCGCCATCGCGCCGCCCGAGGGAATTTCAAGGGTGGTTTCCGCGCGGCGGGTCTTGACCGAGGGGACCGTCAGCGAATTGCCGGAGCCCTGGCTCAATGTAATGGCGTTTTCGTTCGACAGTTCCGAGACCTCGGTCATCACCCGCAGGCTGATGCGCCCTTCGGACAGCACCACCGGAGTGAAGTTCAGCGAGATGCCAAATTTCTTGAAGCTGATCTGGGTGGTGCAGACCCGGGTGACGGGATCGCAATTGTAGCCGGCCGGCACCGGAAACTCGCCGCCGGCAATGAAGGTCGCGGACTCGCCGGAAATCGCGGTCAGGTTCGGCTCGGCCAACGTGCGTACCACGCCGGCGTTCTCCATCGCGCGCAGGGTGGCCGATACCGACGAGCCTAGCGACCCGGTCACGCCGTTGCCGGCGACCAGCGGGCGGCCAAGCGCGGTGAAGGGGTTGGAGTTGTTGAAGTTCACGACGGCGGTGCCGTAGTTCAGCGTGCCGGAGACGTCGATGCCGAGCTGCTTGATGATATTGCGCGCGACTTCGGCGACGGTAACCTTCAGCATCACCTGGTCGCGGCCGCGCACCACGATCGAGTTGACCACCTTTTCAGCGCCGCCCGCCAGGCGCCCGGCGAGTTCGCCGGCCTGCTGGGCCTCGATCGGGCTTGCCGCCGATCCGGTCAGCATGACGCCGTCGCCGACGCCTTCGATCTGGATGTCGGCATTCGGCAGCGTGCTCTTCAGCGCCGCGCGCAAGCCGTTGAGGTCGCGCTTGACGGCGATATCGTAGGCCGCGATCTGCTGGCCGGCGGAATCGAAGAACACGATGTTGGTCTGACCGACCGCGGCCCCGATGATATAGGCGCGCTGCGATGAGCGGACGACGGCGTTGGCGATCTTGGGATCTGCGACCAGCACGTCCTTGATGTCGCGCGGCAGGTCGATCACGACGGATTTGCCGATGCCGAGCGCGAGGAAGCGCGCATTCATCTGGCCGTCGGCCGCGCCCGGCGCGGCGACGCGATAATCGCTCGCCAGCACCGGCGTCAAGGCCTGATTGAACATCATCGCCGCGACAGCCGAGAACGACAGGGCGCGGACCATCATGGTCCGCATTACCGGCTGATTTCCCCTGCACTTCATTTCGCGCGTCCTCTTTGTCACTTCTGCATCGTCGTCGGGCTGGAGACGCCGTAGCGAATTACGTTGATACTTTCGCCACGCTTGGAGGTTTGATCGTCGGTTCGGTTCTCGACCATGTTGAGGTCGGCGATGCTGCGCAGCGCCAGTGCCAGCGTGCCGGTCTGGCGCGCGCGCGCCAGCGTCTCGGCCTGCTCCGGCTTCAGCTCCAGCGTGACGGTCTTGCCGACCACGGCATTCTGGCCGTCCTTTTCCTTCGGCGCCTGATCGATCGCCAGCACGCGGACATTGGTCAGGATGACTTCGGAGATGACCTGGTCCGGACCGTTCTTGTCGGCCTTCTCGCGTTTGGACAGGATCACGTCGACCCGGTCGTTCGGCAGGATGAAGCCGCCGGCGCCGGTTTCGGGCGAAATCTCGGTGGAAATGGCGCGCATGCCGGTGGGCAAAATCGCCGCCATGAAGCCGGATCCGTCGGCCCTGACAAGCTTCTGTTCCCGGATTGGTTCGCCGGCGATGAAAGGCGCGCGCGCGATCCAGCCTGCGACCTGCGTGGTGGCGTCAGGGCGTTCGCCGCGGCGAATAAAGGTATTGTTGTTCGAGGAGGCCGGCCATGTCTGCCATTGCATATCGTCCGGCTTCAGCGACTGGCCGAGACCGATGTCGGCCTTCGCAACCAGAACGTCGACCGTCGGCATCTGGGCGACCGGCTCCGCCGGCGCCGGTCCCTTGTCGGATCCGCTCGCAAGATAGGCGGCCACGCCTCCGGCTCCGACAGCGATCGTCAGCACCACAATGCGTGCGGTATTCATACGCTTCACTTTCCACATTACGCCGCGACGCTTCCGTCGCCGTGATGGGAGTTGACCAGCTATTCGTCAAAGCATGGTTAATGAGGCGTATCTAAATCGCGTTAACGAGAGTTTACCTAACGCTTGCTCAGCGCATGACGAAGTGGGTGAGGTTCACCGCCTTGATCCACTCGGTTTCCGGATAGATCATCAGCGCGCCGATCGCGAGCGCGATGCCGTAGGGAATGCCGGTCTCCCTGGCGTGCAACTTGAGCAGCCAGGGCTGGCCCGCGAGCTGCCAGGGCAGTGGCCATTGCCGGAACTGCAGCAACAGTAATGTCAGGGCGCCGCCGAACAGCGAGGCGTAGAGCAAATAGTTGAGCAGATGGCCGAAGCCGAACCACAATGCGGCCGCAGCCGCCACCTTGGCGTCGCCGCCGCCGACCCAGCCCATGGCAAAGCAGCCAAAGGCGATGACGAGTACGGTCAAGCCGGCGCCGACATGCGAGAGAATGTCGAGGAACGGCATGCCGCTCAGCAGCGCGAGCGCCAGAAAGCCCACCGCCAGTGCCAGCGACACCCGGTTCGAAATCGTCATGGTGAAAAGATCGCTCGCTGCCGCGAACGCCATCAGGGCCGGAAACAGCGTGAGGCGAACGATATCGAGGATCATGGGACTGGGCGGCCCGTGTGGCTGAGGCGAGGTCGGAGCATCGCCCGAGTCTAGCGATCAGAGATGAACAATCGGGAAACGGCTCGAGCGGTCACCAGATACTGGCGATCCGGACGATGATGGCGAGCATCGCCAGCGCCAGCGTCAGGCAGATCAGTTCCACGGACCGCCTGTCCCGGCGGCCGGGCGTCAAGGCCGCGCTTGTTGCCGCTGCGGCGACGGTCACCGGTTTACTCATGCTTTACGCCAACACCACTCATAGAGACAGCAAAGGCCCCGGAGTTGCCGGGGCCTTTGAGGCTTTCGCGCAACAGTCGCTTATTTCAGCGAGGTGTTGATCGAGGTGAACTTGGTGTTCAGGTTGGTGCCGAGGCCGTTCACGACAGCGATGATCGCGAGCGAGATGCCGGCTGCAATCAGGCCGTACTCGATGGCGGTGGCGCCGGACTCGTCCTTCACAAAACGCGCAATCAGGTTCTTCATATTCAACTCCATGTGTACACGTGGCTGGTCGACTAACGTTTGGTCTCGCCGGCGTTCTCAGCACCGTGACCATGGGCGCAACCCTAGGGTCGGGAAATTTCGGCGCAGTTAATTCGACCGCGTAAACCTGGATGAAACTGGCAGTTCTTAAGCAGAGTAAATGTCGAATTAAGAGCTTGCCGGCAATTCGACGGGTACCGGATCGCTCCCGGTCTGTGGAGGGCTTCAAAGCCGCGAACCGCCGCGATTCATGGCTCCTTAAGCGTCAAAGGGTACCCATTAAGGCCCGTCGGATGAGGTTGCCATGTCCAATTTGCCCCTGGAAGTCGTTGTGATGTTCGGCGAGACGATCGCCAAGGTGGTGCCCGTCACGATCGGCCTGGCCGTGGTATTCACAGTGCTGACCCATTTCTGGGCCTGCAATCCGGGAACGCCGTGGTGGCGCAAGAAGGAACTCGTCACCGATATCTGCTACTGGTTCTTCGTGCCGCTGTTCGCCCGCGTGCTGCGGATCGGGCTGCTGGTAGTCGGCGCCGGCGTGCTCTTCAATATCCGCGACGCCGACGAGCTGATTGCATTCTACGACAATGGCCATGGCCCGCTGGCGAAGTTGCCGCTCTGGTTCCAGGCGGTGCTGTTCCTGGTGCTGTCGGATTTCATGCTGTACTGGCTGCACCGGATGTTTCACCGGGGCGACTTCTGGAAATACCACGCGGTCCATCATTCATCCGAGCATCTGGACTGGATTTCCGCGGCGCGCTTCCATCCCGTCAACCTGTTCCTGGGAACCATTCTGGTCGACGTCTTCCTGCTGATCGCCGGCATTTCGCCCAACGTCATGCTCTGGGTCGCGCCCTTCAACATGTTCCATTCGGCGTTCGTGCACGCCAACCTGAACTGGACGCTTGGCCCGTTCAAATACGTGCTCGCCAGCCCGGTGTTTCACCGCTGGCATCACACGGCGCAGGAAGAGGGCGGCAACACCAACTTCGCCGGCACTTTTCCGCTCTGGGACATCTTGTTCGGGACTTTCCGGATGCCGGAAAACAAGCTGCCCGACAATTACGGCATCGACGAGCAGGCGACCTTTCCGACCGAGATTGCCGGGCAACTGGCCTATCCGTTCCGGCGATAAAGTGTTTTCGGGCTGGCGGACGGTTCTCGAAGCTTGCAAGTTGTAGACGTTGCTGATGCAGGCTCCGTCAGCGTTCGAGGCTGACTTAGAACTCCAGCTAGCACCGAAAAGCCAGCTCAGGGCGAAGCACCCCCATCAAAGAGCATCCATTTTCAAAGAACTTCCACTCGACGGCCCGAAAGACATTGACCCTCGCGGTCAACATAGGGAACATATACCTCCGGGCGGTAGTCGATCAACCCTTGGCCTGTCGAACGTGTTCGAACAACCTAGAGCTTCGGCCGCGCAAAACGTTGCTTTAAGGGATGAGTCGATCCTAGGGTGGTTTTGAGTCTCACTCTTGCCTTTGCCTTGATGCTCGGAAGCTAAATGTCAACGAAATATGACGATCTCTCGAAAGACGAACTGGCTCGCTTGTTGGAAGCCCGCGACAGGCGGGATGCGACACGATTTGGCCTAATCTGGGAAGCGAAAGAAATTGATCGCGATTTCGCCATCAACTCTGACTTCGTAGCTCTCGACGTTGTGCCGGAACTAAGCACGGGCCAAGCTCCGTGGCGGAATCTGATAATCGAAGGTGACAATTTTGATGCGCTTCGATACTTGCGTATGGCCTTTGCTGGGCGCATCAAATGCATCCTTATCGATCCGCCCTATAACACCGGTAAGAGGGATTTTGTCTATAATGACAGATTTGTGGATGAAAATGATTCATGGCGCTACTCCACTTGGGTCGAATTTCTTTACCAGAGGCTTGTGATCGCACGCGACCTTCTTCGAGAAGATGGGGTTCTGCTGTGTTGCATCAATGACGAAAGTCGCGCCAAGTTGGAACTACTACTCGATAAGGTCATGCCAGGACGACGGATTGGCAGTTTTGTCTGGCGAACGAAGGACTCCGCAAATGACTCTGGCGGTAATCTCAGCCAAGTGCACGAGCACGTACTAGTGTATGCAAATCCTCAGTTTCAGTTCAGCGGCAAGGCCCTTAGCTTTGATGATTACCGCAATGCCGACAACGATCCGGAAGGGGATTGGACGCCGCAGCCGTTAACTAAAGCTGAGACATACATAACACGTGAAAATACATACTACCCCATCCAAGATCCGGCGACAGGCTATTGGTATCCGTGTGATCCGGAGAGAGTATGGGCTTATGCGACGGAGTCGCGCGTCAAGCCAGGTACAAGACTGCGGTCGGAGACCATCGAAGAGCTGATTAGGAAGAAGGAGATCTTTTTCCCTGTGTGCAATCCTTCCGACGTAATGCGATGGGAAACTAAGGATGATTTGATAAAAGCAATCCGCGTTGGAAAGGGGCCCATGCTCCCGAAGAAAAAGACGCCTTTGCTTCGAGAGGATTTGCCCGATTTGGATTTTTGGGTAGGAAAGTCAATCGCGCCGGGCAGGCCGTCTCGAAAAGAT
>NZ_JAUYAN010000334.1 GCF_030693485.1 Bradyrhizobium sp.
GGCGTATCTCGGCGAAGGCGAACCGCCGGCATTTCCGGAGATCGACTGTTTCGTCGCGCCGGACAGCCACACCTTCGCGTTCAAGGGCCACATCAACTGCAACTGGCTGCAGGCGCTGGAGGTCGGCATCGATCCCGCGCATGCCTCGTTCCTGCATCGCTTCTTCGAGGACGAGGACACCTCGGGCGCCTACGGCAAGCAGTTCCGCGGGGCTTCCGCCGGCAGCGACATGCCGATGACCAGGATCCTGCGCGAATATGACCGCCCGATCATCAATGTCGAGCACACCGAATATGGCTTACGGCTGATCGCGCTGCGCGAGATCGACGAGGAGCGGACCCATGTTCGCGTCACCAACCAGCTATTCCCGCACGGCTTCGTCATCCCGATGAGCACGGAGATGACAATCACGCAGTGGCACGTGCCGGTCGATGACGAGAATTGCTACTGGTACGCGATCTTCACCTCTTATTCGGCGCCGGTCGACAAGCAGAAGATGCGCGACCAGCGGCTCGAACTCTACGAGTTGCCCGACTATAAATCGCGCAAGAACAAGACCAATGATTACGGCTTCGACCCGCACGAGCAGGCGACCGCGACCTACACCGGCATGGGCGCCGACATCAACGTACACGACCAGTGGGCGGTGGAGTCGATGGGAGCGATCCAGGACCGCACCAAAGAGCATCTCGGCACCTCGGACAAGGCGATCGTGCAGTATCGCCGGCTGTTGCGGCAGGAAATCGAGAAGGCCGCCAGCGGCCAGAAGCCGATGATGTTTCTTGACGACGCCCATGCCCGCAGCATCCAGGGCCCCGCCACCATGGACGGCATTGGTCCGACGCGCGGCTGGGAAACCTTCTGGATGGAAGTCGACGTCAAACGCCGCCGCAGCGCGCCATGGGCCGCGCCGGTGCCGCAGGAGATCGCCGACAAGGTACGGCATCTCAAGGCGGTTTGACTTTTCGTCATTGCGAGCGAAGCGAAGCAATCCAGCTTTTGCCGCGCAACGAAAAATGGATTGCCTCGTCGCTGCGCTCCTAGCAATGACGGCGCCGAGGGAGTGACGCGTTGAGTTTTGTCGGTAGTCACGGGCTCTGGTCGAAAGAGCAGAAGGAGGCAGCGAGCCGCCTGCGCCAGATCGTCGAGCAGCGGAAGCTGGAGGTGATCCGGCTGTCGTTTCCCGATCAGCACGGCATCCTCCGGGGCAAGACGCTGGTGGCGAACGAGGCGCTGGCCTCGCTGGAGAGCGGCTGCTCGATCACCACCACGATGCTCGCCAAGGACACCTCGCACCGCACGGTTTTCCCGGTGTTCACGTCAGGCGGCGGCTTCGGCATGAAGGAGATGGAGGGCGCCGCCGATGTCTTGATGGTGGCCGATCCCACCACCTTTCGCGTGCTGCCGTGGACGCCGGGCACGGGATGGCTGATGTGCGACCTGTATTTCGCCGACGGACGCCCGGTGCCGTTCGCGACACGAAATCTCTATCGGGGTGTTCTGGCCAAACTCGCACAACGCGGCTTCGACTTCGTCGCGGGCCTCGAAGTCGAATTCCACATCTTCAAGCTCGAAAATGCCAGAATGTCGCCGGAGCATGCGGGACAGCCGGGCACGCCGCCTGATGTCAGCCTGCTGTCGCACGGCTACCAGTATCTGACCGAGCAGCGCTACGACCAGATGGAGCCGGTGCTCGAAATCATCCGGCGCGACGTGCTGGCGCTCGGCCTGCCGCTGCGCTCGGTCGAGGTCGAGTTCGGGCCGAGCCAGTGCGAATTCACCTTTGCGCCTCGCGCCGGCCTTGAGCCTGCCGACAACATGGTGCTGTTCCGTAGCGCCGTGAAGCAGATCGCCCGCCGCCATGGCTATCACGCCACCTTCATGTGCCGGCCGAAGCTGCCGAACCTGTTCGCGTCCGGCTGGCATCTGCATCAATCGATCGTCGCGCGCGCCAGCGGCGAGAACGCCTTCATGACCAGGGACGGCGGCGACGTGTTGAGCGCGTTCGGCCGCCAATATCTCGCGGGGCTGTTGCGGCACGCCCGCGCTTCGACCGTATTCACCACGCCGACCATTAACGGTTACAAGCGCTACCGCTCCTATTCGCTGGCGCCGGACCGCGCGATCTGGGGACGCGACAACCGCGGCGTCATGATCCGCGTGCTCGGCGGCCCCAATGACGCCGCGACCCGGCTGGAAAACCGCATCGGCGAGCCCGCCGCCAATCCCTACCTCTACATGGCCTCGCAGATTCTCTCCGGCCTCGACGGCGTCGATCGCGGCCTCGATCCCGGCCCGTCGGCCGACACGCCGTACGAGACCAGGGCGGAATTGCTGCCGAAGACGCTGCGCGAAGCGGTGTTCGCGCTGCGGGACGATCCGTTCTTCCGCGAGGCGCTGGGCGCGGAATTCGTCGACTATTATGTCCACATCAAGAACGCCGAAATCGAGCGGTTTCAGGCCGAAGTGTCGGACTGGGAACAGCGGGAATATTTCGAGATGTTCTGAAACAAGTGAGCCGCCAGGGATGACCCTGACGGCTCGCTGACTTGAAGGTGGCCGCGTCGTGAGTGTGCTCCGCAGAGGCGCACCACGTGAAGGCGACTCAACCCCGGCGCGCTTGATGCGTCGCCATGGTCGATCAGCTTCAAGCGATCGACCTGTTCATCATGAACCCGTCAGCGGCAGATACAAGACAGGGACGCTGACGGAAATCGAGTTCCAGGGGTTGAGAAAACTAAATCCCCAGATACCGGTGCTGCAGTTCCGGCGCTGCAATCAACTCGTCTGACGTCCCGCTCCAGACCGCGCGGCCGCGCTCGATGATGTAGTGGCGGTCGGCGATGCGGGTGAGATTTTCGACGTTCTTGTCGATCACCAGCACCGACTGGCCCTTGGCCTTCAGCAGCGACAGACAGTTCCAGATTTCGTCGCGAATCAGCGGCGCGAGGCCCTCGGTGGCCTCGTCGAGAATCAACAGCCGCGGGTTGGTCATCAGCGCGCGGCCGATCGCGAGCATCTGCTGCTCGCCGCCGGACAGCGTGCCGCCCATATTGGCGCCGCGCTCGGACAGCCGCGGAAACAGGGTGTGGATTTTTTCCATGGTCCAGGGATCGGGATTGCCGAGCCGGTTGCCGGAGGCGGCGACCAGATTTTCGCGCACGGTGAGATTGGGAAAGATCTGACGCCCCTCAGGAACGAGGCCGATGCCGAGCTGCGCGATCCGGAACGAGGGCAGCTGGCGCGCCTCGTGGCCGGCAAAACGGACGCTGCCCGCGCGCGCCGGCGTCAACCCCATGATGGAACGGATGGTCGTGGTCTTGCCCATGCCGTTGCGGCCGAGCAGCGCCACCATCTCGCCCGAGCGGACCGACAGCGACATGCCGAACAGCACCTGACTGAGGCCGTAGCAGGTCTCGATATCTTCGACTTCGAGCAAAGGCGCATCAGTCATGCTTGGTCACCACATGCTGATCGCCGAGATAGGCGCGCTTGACCTCGTCATGCTGGCGGATCGCCGCCGGCGCGTCGCAGGCGATGACGCGGCCATAGACCAGTACCGTGATGCGGTCGGCCAGCGCGAACACCGCGTTCATGTCGTGCTCGACCAGCACGATGGTGACTTCGCGCCGCAGCTCCTGCAGCAGCTTTACCATCTGCGCCGATTCGGTGGCGCCGAGCCCGGCCATCGGCTCGTCGAGCAGCAGCAGTTGCGGCCTGGTGGCGAGGGCTACCGCGAGCTCAAGCTCGCGCTGTTCGCCATGGCTCAGTTCCGACACCACGGTGTCGGCGCGATGGGCGAGCCCGACCCGCGACAGCGCCGACATCGCGGCGTCGCGCAGGCGCCTTTCCTTGCGGGCATCGCCCCAGAAACGGAAGGAATGCCCGTCATGCGCCTGCGCCGCCATCGCGACATTGTCGGCGGCGGTGAAGTCCGGCAGCAGGGAAGTGATCTGGAACGAGCGCGCCAGCCCGAGCCGGCTGCGGCGATGCGCCGGCAGCCGCGTGATGTCCTGGCCGGCAAAGCTCACCGTGCCGGAATGCGGCATCAATTGCCCGGTGAGCTGGCTGATCAGCGTGGTCTTGCCGGCGCCGTTCGGCCCGATGATGGCGTGCAATTCGCCGCTGTGGACGTCGAGCGAAACATGGTCGGTCGCGGTCACGCCACCGAACCGGCAGACCAGATCGTCGACGCGGAGCAGGGGTTCAGCCACGGCGCACCCTCCCCAGCATTCCGTCGATGCCGCCGCGCGCGAACAGCACGATGAGAAGCAGCAGCGGACCCATGATCAGCGCCCAGTATTCGGTGAACTGCGACAGCGCCTCTTCCAGCAGCAGAAACGCGATGGTGCCCAGTACCGGGCCGAACAGCGAGCCCATGCCGCCGAGGATCACCATCACCATGAGATCGCCGGAACGGGTCCAGTACATCGCGGCCGGGCTGACGAAGTCGGTATTGTTGGCGAGCAGCGCGCCGGCGAGGCCGCAGATGGTGCCGGAGATGACAAAACACACCAGCCGGTAGCGGTTGACCGGAAAACCGATCGCCTGCATGCGCCGCTCGTTGGAGCGCAACCCCTGAACCACCATGCCGAAGCGCGAATTGACGATGCGCCAGATCAGATAGATACCGCCGAGCAGGCAGCCAAGGCAAAGGTAATAGAACTGCACGCGGTTCGACAGGTCGATCAGGCCGCCGAAATCGCTGCGCTTGTAGATCGTGAGGCCATCGTCGCCGCCGTAGCGCGCCAGTCCCGAGGCGACGTAATAGGCCATCTGCGCGAAGGCCAGCGTGATCATGATGAAATAGACGCCGCGCGTGCGCAAAGAGAGCGCGCCGATCACCAGCGCGAACAGCGCCGAGGCTGCCAGCGCCACCGGCCACTGGATGAAGCCGGAGCCGATGCCTTCATGGGCGAGAATGCCGACCGCATAGCCGCCGATCCCGAGATAGGCGGCATGTCCGAAACTCATCATGCCGCCATAGCCCATGATCAGGTTGAGACTGGCCGCCGCCAGCGCATAGATGATGATGCGGGTGAACAGCGTCAGCCCGAAGACGTTGCCGCTAAGCGTGGTGTAGACCGGCAGCAGCAGCAGCCCGGCGACCACCAGCGCCACGATGATGGTGCGGGCGTTGAGCGGAACCTTCATCGTCGGCCGGCCGGAAACAGCCCCTCCGGACGCACCACCAGCACGATGGCCATCAGGAGATAGATGAGCATCGAGGAGAGCGCGGGCGCGGCGGTGGAGGCGGCGGTCGAACTCAGGACCTGCCGCAGCAGGTCAGGCAGGAAGGCGCGGCCCAGCGTGTCGATCATGCCGACGAAGATCGCGGCCAGGAAGGCGCCGCGGATCGAGCCGATGCCGCCGATGACGATAATGACGAAGGCGAGGATCAGGATGTTTTCGCCCATCCCGATCTGCACGGTAAGGATCGGCGCCTGCATCAGCCCGGCGAGACCGGCCAGCGCCGCGCCGAGGCCGAACACCAGGGTATAGAGCAGCTTGATGTTGATGCCGAGCGCGCCGATCATTTCGCGGTTGGAGGCGCCAGCACGGATCAGCATGCCGATCCGGGTCCGCATCACCACGAAATAGAGCAGCAGCGCCACCGCCAGCGCCACCACGATGATGGCGAGGCGATAGGCCGGATAATACACGCCCGGCATGATCTGAAATGGAACCGTCAGCCAGGGCGGCAGCGGCAGCGCCAGGCCTGCCGGTCCCCAGATCAGCCGCACCGCGTCGTTGAAGAAAAGTATCAGCCCGAAGGTCGCCAGCACGTGATCGAGATGATCGCGGTTGTAGAGATGCCGAAGCGCGACGAATTCCAGCAGGATGCCGAGCAACAGTGTCGCGCCGAGCGCCAGCACGCAGCCGAGCACGAAACTGTCGGTCCACACCACGAAGGTCGCCGCGAAATAGGCGCCCATCATGTAGAGCGAGCCGTGCGCCAGATTGACGAAGTCCATGATGCCGAACACCAGCGTCAATCCCGCCGCCAGCAGAAACAGCAGCAGACCGAACTGCAGCCCGTTCAGGAATTGTTCGACGACAAGCAGCATGGATGCTCTAGGTGAGTCTGGAAGTCATCTGATTGCAAAGCAAGACGTGTGCCGACAGGAAAACAGCGGCGGCACGTGAGCGCCGCCGCCGTATTGCAGGGCCTACCCGATCACTTCATCGGGCACTTGTCGTGATACTTGTCCTGGCTGTCCTTGACGATGGTGGCGACGGTTTTCAGCGCGAGCGAGCCGTCGGCGTCCTTCACCACGTCCTGCAGGTAGAAATTCTGGATCGGCATGTGGTTCTTGCCGAACTTGAAGTCGCCGCGCACCGATTTGAAACTGGCTTTTTCCATCGCCGCCTTCATCTCGTCCTTCTTCGAGGTATCACCCTTCACCGCTTCCACCGCGCTGGCGATCAGCTGCGCGGCGTCATAGGACTGCGCGCCGTAAAACGTCGGGCGCAGGCCGGTGTACTTCTTGCGGTAGTCGGCGACGAACTTCTTGTTCTGCTCGTTGGGCAGGTCGTTGACCCACTGCTGGGCGCCGGGAACGCCGAGCGCGTTTTCCTTCTGCAGCGGCAGCGACAATTCGTCGATGGTGAACGCCGTATAGAGCGGCATCTGCGCCTTCAGGCCGGCCTGCGCATATTGGTTGAGGAACTGGACGCCGGCGGCACCCGGATAGAACACGAAGATCGATGCCGCACCCGAGGCACGCGCCTTTGACAGCTCGGCGGAGAAGTCGAGCTGGCTCGGCCACACCGTATATTCCTCGCCCTTGATCTCGCCCTTGAACGTGCTCTTGACGCCAGCCAGCATGTCCTTGCCGGCGGCGTAGTTCGGGCCGATCAGGAACACCGACTTGACGCCCTTCTGGTTCATGTATTCGCCGACCGCCTGCGGGGTCTGGTCGTTCTGCCACGAAGTGGAGAACACATAGGGCGAGCACAGTTCACCGGCGACCTGCGACGGACCGGCATTGGCGATCACCATCATGGTCTTGGAATCCACGATCGGCTTCAGCGAAGCCAGCAGTACGTTCGACCAGATATAGCCGGCGATGAAGTCGACCTTGTCGGACTGGATCAGCTTCTCGGTCTTCTGCTTGCCGACATCCGGCTTCTGGCCGTCGTCCTCGTAGATGACCTCGACCGGCTTGCCGCCCATCTTGCGACCGATGTGATCGAGCGCGAGCTCGAACGAATTGCGCATGTCGTTGCCGATCACGGCGGTCGGCCCGCTGAAGGTCGAGACAAACCCGATCTTGATGGTATCTCCCGCGAGCGCGGGGGTTGCCAGCGCCAGAACCGTAGCGCCCGCCAGCCAGAATGCCGTTCTCATTTTCGTTCCCTCCACACTAAGGACGTTGCCGTCCGTCAAATGCCCTATCCCGTTCGAACGGCCTTCACTGCTCCGTTCCCGGGTCTCAATCTTCCTGGTGACGTGTTTTGTGCGCGAAATTGCCGGTCCTCAGCAAGCCTGAACCGCAGACCCCCTCTTAGAACCTTCGGCCCAAGGCGAGCGCTTGTGCACCATAATTCGCATGCGTGGGGGATGGCAAGAATTATAGTTCAGGGATCTGGGTTGGCGCGGCTGCGGCTTTGTGTCTGACCTCCCGGGCCCGGCCGGCGCTCGTTTCAAAGCGCGGCGACCATCGCGGACGCGGCGAACCCTTGCCGGCGAATGCGATCCCATATCGGTGGCTGACGATACGTTCCAGCTATCGACCGATCCGGAAACCGGCCTTGGACCACCCATATTATACACGTACAACAAAAGAGACCGGAAACCGAAAGCTCAGCCCATGACGACAGAGCAGGCGCGGCCTTCAGACCTCCATCGCGTCGTGATCGTGGGCGCAGGCTTCGGCGGGCTGCAGGCGACCCATCGGCTCAAGGGCGCGCCGGTCAGCATAACCCTCGTCGACCGCCGCAACCACCATCTGTTCCAGCCGCTGCTCTACCAGGTCGCCACCGCCTCGCTGGCGACATCGGAGATCGCCTGGCCGATCCGCTATCTCTTGCGCGACCGGCCGGAAGTGACGACCTTGTTCGCCACGGTGTCCGGGGTCGATGCCGCGGCGAAACGCGTGCTGCTCGATGATGGCGACGCCCTGCCCTATGACACGCTGGTCCTCGCCACCGGCGCGCGCCACGCCTATTTCGGCCATGACGAATGGGAACCGTTCGCGCCCGGTCTGAAGACACTGGAGGACGCCACCACGCTGCGGCGGCGCATTCTCGTCGCCTTCGAGCGCGCCGAACGCGAGACCGACCCGGAGCGTCGCGCCGCGCTGCTGACCTTCGTGATCGTCGGCGCCGGGCCGACCGGTGTCGAACTGGCCGGCACCATCGCCGAACTGGCGCGCGACACGCTGCGGCCCGACTTCCGCAACATCGACACCCACGCGGCGCGCGTCGTGCTGATCGAGGCCGGGCCACGCGTGCTCGCGGGATTTGCCGACGATCTGTCGGCCTATGCGCAGCGCTCGCTGCAAAGCCTCGGCGTCGAAGTGATGCTGGGACAGGCGGTCACCGAATGTTCCGGGGATGGCGTGGTCTATGGCAGCAAAAGGCTGGCGGCGAAAACCCTGATCTGGGCCGCCGGCGTGCGCGCCTCGTCGGCGGCCCAGTGGCTCGGCGCTCCTGCCGACGGCGCCTTCCGCCTGCAGGTCGATCCCGACCTCACCGTTCCCGGACATCCCGATATCTTCGCGATCGGCGATACCGTCACGATCAACGGCCCCGATGGCAAGCCGGTCCCCGGCATCGCGCCGGCCGCCAAGCAGCAGGGCGTCTACGTCGCCGACACCATCAAGGCGCGACTGCGCGGCGAAACCAAGGGCCCGTTCCGCTACCAGCACGCCGGCAGCCTCGCGCAGATCGGCAAGCGCAAGGCGGTGATCGATTTCGGGCGCTTCAAATTGCGCGGCACCCTCGCGTGGTGGATCTGGGGCATCGCCCACATCTATTTCCTGATCGGCCTGCGCAACCGGCTCAGCGTCGCAATCTCCTGGCTCTGGATCCACGCCCGCGACCAGCGCGCGGCGCGCCTGATCACGCAGGGCTCAAGCAAGGTGGGCAAATAATGGTGTCGCTCACGACATAGCGTCTAACGTATCAAGACAATTCATAAGTTCCCGAGCCACCTGTCGCATAAGGTCTGTTCATCGCCGAGAAACGCTTTAGGTGGCTGATTGCTGAATACCGCCGCGGGTGTCGAAATGTTCTCCTTGGAAAATCTGACATACGCTTCGTCAGTAAACCTTGCATCTACATGAGAGCCACCGGCGTGGCTTAACCCGGGCACCCGATCCATTCCGTCGACGCATCATCTTGCAGCGTCGCCACCGCGGCGGCGCGCCGCGTCAGCACTGCGCGCTGGTTGATGTAGCCCTTGTCGGTGATTTCGCCGCCATCGACGGAAGCGGGCTCGGCGAGCAGCAGCGCCCGCGTGGCGTGCGTTGAGGAACCGCCGCCAGCTTGCGCCTTCAGTCTTGCCAGCCCCGCGGCGATGCTTGCGCGCACCTTGTCGTGGTCGATCACTTCATTCGCATTGGCGCTATCGGCGAGACCTGCCTGCGCGCGGCAGGCGGCGATGTTGGGGAATACCAGGAAGCGGACGTGATCGCCGCCATGGCCGGTCACGACGATGTCCTGCGCCAGCGGCGCCAGCGCCGTAATCCCGGCGACACGCAAGGTGCCGACGCTGACCCAGGTGCCGGAATTGAGCTTGAAGTCTTCCGCGACACGGCCGTCGAAAAACAGCCCGAGTTCCGGCCGGTCCGGATCGGCAAACGTCACGGCATCGCCAATCCGATAAAAGCCTTCGGCGTCGAACGCCTGCGCGGTGAGTTCCGGCGCCTTCCAGTAGCCCGGCGTGACATTGGGCCCGCGCACCCGCACCTCGAGCTTGTCGCCCGACGTCACCAGCTTCAGTTCGGTGCCGGGAATCGGCACGCCGATATTGCCGGAGCGTTTGGCCTGGAAATGACAATCGGTCGCCAGCGGCGAGGTTTCGGTAGAGCCCCAGGCCGACACCATCGGCAGCGGCCGTCCGACCGTTTTGATCGACAACTCCTCCATCGCGTCCCAGAGATTCTGCGGCAATGCCGCGCCAGCGTAGAAAGCGAATTTCACCTCGCCGAAGAAGCGACGGCGCAATGCCTCGTCCTCGCGCAACGCCGCGATCAGCATGTCGAAGCCGCGCGGCACGTTGAAATAGACAGTCGGCATCACGCTGCGCAGGTTAGCCAACGACGTCGCGAACAGGCCCGGCGCCGGCTTGCCGCCGTCGATATAGAGGGTGCCGCCATTGCGCAGCACGAGATTGAAATTGTGGTTGGCCCCAAACGTGTGGCTCCACGGCAACCAGTCGAGAATGACGAGATTGCCGCCCGCATGTTCCAGGAACGACCAGGTCTGCGCCTTGGCCTGCTGGCTCGATGTCAACATGCGCTGGGTGTTGATCACCGCCTTCGGCGTCCCGGTCGAGCCCGAGGTGAACAGGAATTTGGCGATGGTGTCTGGCCCGACCGCCGCGAAGGCTTTTGTTACCGCATCGCTTTCGGGAGTGGCGGCAATCGACCGGAACGAAGCCGCGTCGCCGCCTTCAACATCGCCGGTCACGACGACAGCGCTGTGCAGCGGCCTGATCGCCGCCAGCGCCGCTGCGAACGGCTTTGTCGAGGACACATAGATCGCGCCGGGATCGAGCAGCCCGATCATGCCTTTCAGCTTGTCGAAATCCCTTGAAATCAACGAATAGGCCGGCGAGATCGCCGCCGCCGGCACGCCGGCATGCATCGCCGCCAGCGCGAAAAGCGCATGATCCACGCTGTTGTCGGACAGAATCACCAGCGGGCGCTGCGCGCTCAATCCCTGCGCCAGGATCCAGCTGGCCACAGAACGCACCTGCCGCAGCGCGTCGCTGTAGGTCACCGTCGTCCACGGCGCGTCGGTCTTTGGGCGCTCGCCGAGAAAGACCTTCGCCGGCGTCTGCTGCGCCCAGTGTTCCAGCCAGTCGCCGACGCAGCGCGCGGCCGGCTGCAGCGGCACGGTCGATTTCACGATGATGCTGCCGTCGGCCCGGCGATCGACTGTGATCGCGGGTGCGGCAAACAGCGTGTCGGGACGCCCGCACCCGGCGGCCGAAATCATCGATTTCTTCCTTGCGGTCTTTCTCCGGGAAACGGCGAGGCGCGGTCAACGCGCGGGAGCACCGGAAGATCATCGAGACTCATGTCGTCGGACCTTGCGGTTCGTCGATGACGCTGACATGGGCGGCGACGATCTTCCAGCCCTCGGGAAACCGCACCCAGGTCTGCATCTGCCGCCCGACCCGGCTGCCGCCCCAGGCATCGCGGTAAAACAAGGTCGAAGCCACCGCCGCGTCGCGGCCATAACTGGTAATCACCGTCTGCGCGGTCGTTCGCATCAACCCGACCGGCGATCTCGCCGCGCGGAACGCCATGATGGCGTCATAGCCGTAGAGGTTTTCGCCGATGCCGTAGCGCAGCGTGCGCGGGTCGGCGCGGAACAATTCGTCCAGCACGGCGACGTCGTTCGATACCAGCGCCGCCTCATAACGCGCGAACTGCTCGGTCACCTCGGCGAGTACGTCGGGAAGATCGACTTCCATCTCAAAAATCCTTTGGGCGAGGTGCGGTGGCGACTCCCATGCGCTCCAGCGCGTGGGCAACCCGCAGCGCGATATCCTCGCGCCAGGGCGCGGCGATGATCTGCACGCCGATCGGCATCGGCTGCAGCGGAATCGGCACCGCGACCACCGGCAGCCCGATGAAGGAGATCGGCTGGGTGTGGATGCCGATATTGGCGCGCACCGGCAATTCGACGCCGTCGAGCATGAAGGTCGCCTGGCCCAGTTTCGGTGCGACGCAGGGCGTCGCCGGCGCGATGATCACGTCGACCGATCTGAAAATTTCCAGCATTTGGGCGCGATACCAGCGGCGGAATTTCTGGGCGCGGTCCACCAGCGGCGCCGGCACCATTGCGCCGGCCAGCAGGCGGTCGCGCACCGCCGGGTCGAAATCATTGGGCCGCCGGCGCAGCCGATCGAGATGCAGCGAGGCGCCTTCGGTGGTGGAGATCACATAGGCGGCGGCGCGGGCAAGTGCCGCTTCGGGAACCTCGACCGTCCTGGTGGTGCCGAGCGCTTTTGCGACACGGGCAACCGCCTCGACCGCCTCGGGGAAAACATTCTTCTGGAAGTAACCGCCGGCGATGGCGACGCGCAGTCCGCTGATGTCCTGCGCCAGCCGCGCGCTGACCGGCTCGACCGCGCGCGTACTGCAGGCGGCATCGTCGGCGTCGGGGCCCTGCATCGCATCATAGGCCATCGCGAGATCGGCGACATTGCGGGCGAACGGGCCGAGATGATCGAAACTCGCCACGAAGGGAAACGAACGCGCGCGCGACAGCCGGCCATAGGTCGGCTTCAGGCCAAAAATGCCGCAGAACGACGCCGGCACCCGGATCGAGCCGTTGGTATCGGATCCCAGCGCCAGCGGCACCAGCCGGCCGCCGACCGCGGCGCCGGAGCCGCCCGAGGAGCCGCCGGTCATCCGGGTCACGTCATGCGGATTGCGCGACGGCCCGTCATGCACGTTCTCGCCGGTGAAATCATAGGCGTATTCGCCCATGTTGAGCGCACCGACCAGCACCGCGCCGGCCGCCTCCATGCGCTCGACCAAAGTGGCGTCGCGCGAGGATGGTTTGAGATCACGGTTGATCTTGGATCCCGCGCGGGTGGAGAGCCCCTGCACGTCGAACAGATTCTTCACCGCGAAGGGTACGCCGGCCAGCGGACCTGGATTTTGGCCGGCCGCGACGGCAGCATCGATCGCCTTCGCCCTGGCGCGGGCGCGATCGGCTGTCACGTCGGTGAAGGAATTCAAAACGGAATCCTGCTTTGCGATTCGCGCCAGCGCTGCTTCCGTCACGCCGGCTGCGGACACCTTGCCGCCGGCCACGGCCCGCGCAATTTCGGATGCCGACAGATCGTCGGAATTCGCGCTCTTGGCGATATCAGGCTGCAAAGACACTGGCCGGCTCGGTTTCATCAGGCAGCGGAAATTCATCGACCAGCCGCGCCAGCCGCAACGACACTTCGAGATTGGCTTTCACCGCCGGCCTCCAGGCATCCTCGATCGGCAGCGCCAGCGCCTTGCCGACAGCATCGATGTAGTCGTCCAGCGGATCGGCAGCCATGCTTCTCTCCGTCGCGTCAGTGGGCCGGCAGCGGCGGATGTGGAATCGCCGTCAGCAATTCCTTTGTATAGGCATCAACGCCCCGATAAAACATTGATTGGGCTATCGAATGGTCGGTTCAGGCCTGCGTCGCCTCGTCCGCCAGCATCATCGCATACAAAACGAGACGATTGCCCATAAATTATGCAAAAATCGTGCGTGGCTCGTTTGTTGGGCGCAGGCCGCCAAAGATCTTCCAACGGAAGCTTGTTCCCGAAGACTCTTCCTTTACTGCCGGTCGGCGGCGCCGTCTCGAATCGCATCGGTATATGAGACAAGGTGGCTCGCCGGAGAATCCGGTCAAACCGGGAATACGCAATGCAATATACGCCTGACGAACTCGCACTTCGCGACCGCTACAAGGTACTGACGGCCTTCGTGCTGCCGCGACCGATCGCCTGGGTCACCACCATCGGCCCCACCGGCGTGGTCAACGCCGCGCCGTTCAGCTTCTTCAACGTGTTCTGCGAGGATCCGCCGCTGTGCATGTTCGCCGCCAATTTGCGGCCCGACGGCCGCGTCAAGGACACGGTGGTCAATATCCAGCGATCAGGGGAATTCGTCGTCAGCATGACCGATGAACCGCTGGCGCGGGCGATGCACGATTCCAGCGGCGACTTTCCGCCCGAGATCGGCGAGCCCGGTTATCTCGGACTGAAGCTCTCACCCTCGACCAGGATCGCGGTGCCGCGGCTTGCCGACGCGCCATGGTCGATGGAATGCAAGACCTGGAAAACCATCGATGTGAACGGCGACCGCCAGCTCATCATGGGCGAAGGCATCAATTTCCATATCCGCGACGAATTGTGGGACCCCGTCGCCATGCGCGTCCACATGGACCGCTACCATCCGGTCGGCCGCATGTTCGCCGACCGCTATTGCCGGACCGACGACCGGATGGTGTTCCCACCGGCACAGGGCGCGCCGGCTGCATAACGCCGCGCCCCGGGACATTTCCGCATCGCAGAAAGGACGATCCAGATGAACGCCGAGCCCCTCAAATCATGGCAATGCCGGACCTGCGGCTACATCTATGACGAAGCCGTGGGCGATCCGGACGAAGGTCTCGCACCCGGCACCAGATGGGCCGACGTTCCGGACGACTGGGTGTGTCCGGACTGCGGCACCGCCAAGAGCGATTTCGATATGGTCGAATTGTAATCCGAACCGTGCAGATGCCGGTACGGCGCCGGTCAGTCCGGCCAGAGCAATTCCTGCAACTCCAGGAGGTTGCTGGCCTGATCTTGCCAGCCCTCGATACAGATGTGCCTGACAGGATCGCTGAAGCGGTGCAGCAGGAGCAGCGCCATCAGCCGGCGTTTTAGAGTGAAATCGAACTCCGCGCCGGAATAGCCGTATCCCCTGAACAGGCTGCGGACGCGACCCGGCATCCCTGCGGTCATGAAGGCGCTGGGGCCGAGCAGGTCGTATTCGGCCCTTCCCGTCATCACGTCGCCGAAGTCGATCAACCCTGAAAGTCGCCAGTCTCCGTCATCGCAACTCAGCAAGAAGTTCTCCGGGATGTATTCTCCGGTCAGGATCACCGGCGGCCCTTCCAGCGCAGTCAGCACCTCGGCGTCAGCAAGCAAATCATCCAGCCCGTGGAGAAATTTTGCCGGCAATCCCAGGCGCTCATGCCTGGCGCGGCATCCCGCGATTTGCTGGGCAATAAACTGCGGCCAGCGCGGCTCGATGCGGCCGAGGGCGCCGACCGGGACGCGCTGGACTTGCGCGATGGTCTCGCCGATCCGAGCCAGCACACGCTCCTTCTGGTCCTCCGGCAGAACGGGCCACGCCTCACTGCCCACCACGCCGCACAGCCGCGTAATCACCAGATACGGCCATCGGTCGCGCTCGCCTTCGAGCACGATTTCCGGAATCGGAACGCCGAGCCGCCCGCGCAACTGCGTCAGCGAAATCCGCTCCGATTCGAACTGGCCGCGCAGGAATGGGGGAAAGAGCTTCAGGATCAGCCCGTCGTCGAGTCCGACCACGAGATTGTCCCGGTCGAGAAGATATGCGGATCCGCATGCGGCAATCCGTGGCTGCGCACAATATCCAGCGCCGCCGGCAGGCAGCGCGCCGCGTCGGCGCGCCAGGCTTCAAAGGTTTCGAAATTCGTCAGGCTCGGCAGTGAGTGCATCTGAAATCCACCACTATCGGTCCGGGTTCGCCCGCTCGAATTGACGCAGCAGCCGGTTGCCGCGCTCGACGGCGGCATCCAGCGCTTCCTGCGCGGATTTCCTGCCGCTGAAGGCGTGCTCCAGTTCCTCTTCGATCACGCCGCGAACCAAAACGAACGAGCCGAGCCGGACGCCGCGCGAATTTTCGGTCGGCGCCTTCAAAGTCATCTGCTCGATCGAGATCGCCGCCCCGGGATTGCGATCGTAGAAACCCTGCGCGCGGGTCAGGTCGAACGCCGCCCGGGTCACCGGCAGATAGCCGGTGTTCTGATGCCAGGCGGCCTGGACCTCCGGCTTCGACAGATAGCCGAAGAATTTCGCCACGCCCTTGTATTCGACGCGCGGCCGGTCCCGCAGCACCCACAGCGTGGCGCCGCCGATGATGGTGTTTTGCGGCGCTCCCTCGGCATCGGGCCAGTATGGCAACATGCCGTAGCCCACCTCGAATTTCGAATTGGCCTTGATGTCCGCGCGAGTCGCCGAGGAGCCCAGGAAGATTCCGCACTCGCCTTTTTGAAAGCGCGGCTCCGCGGTTTGCGCCCGGCCGCTATAGTCGAACACCCTGGTCGCCTGCCATTCCACCAGTTGCGCGATATGGCGCACCATCACCGGATTGTTGAAGTTGAGTTCGGCGTCGAGACCGCCGAAGCCATTGGCCCTGCTCGAAACCGGCAGATTGTGGAATGCGGAAAAATTCTCGACATTGATCCATGACGGCCAGGAGGTGGTCAAACCACAGACAGCACCGGACGCCCGCAGCTTCCTGGCGGCCGCGCCAACCTCGGGCCAGGTCTTTGGCGCCAGTTCGGGATCGAGGCCGGCGGCGCGGAACAGATCCTTGTTGTAGTAGAGGATCGGCGTCGAGGCGTTGAACGGGAACGACAGCATGTTGCCGGCGACGTCGGCATAGTAGCCGGTCACCGCCGGAAGATACGCGGCCGGCGAGAACGCCTCGGACTCGTTCCGCATCAGTTCGTAGACCGGATAAATCGCGCCTTTCGCCGCCATCATGGTCGCGGTGGCGATTTCGTTGACCTGAACGATGGCGGGCTGGCTGCGCGAACGAAACGCAAAGATCGCGGCCGTGACAGTCTCGGTGTAGTTTCCCTTGTAGCTCGGCACGATCCGGTACTCGGATTGCGAGACGTTGAAATCGGACGCCAGCTTTTCCAGCTGCCGGCCGAGTTCGCCCGACATGGCATGCCACCACATGATTTCGGTGGCCGCCGATGCCGGAGACGCCAGCATGGCCATTGCGGCGACGGCCGCGAGCTGCAAAAATCTCAGAGCCGAATTCACCATACAACCAATCTAATCTGTGGCGGCCGAAACACCGCTCTTGTGCGTGACGGCCCTCAATAGAGCCGCGAGCCTGCGGTTTCAATCTGCAAAAGGTTCAGCGCAGCGCACCATCGACGCCCCCGTGGCGCCGGCAGGATAGCCATCGCGAGCCGGCATCTGCTAAACGGGTTGAACCTTTCTTACCCACCGCCGACATCATCATAAGGGGATGAGTTTTGCCTGTGGACAGCCGCGCCGGCCTTTCGCGGACCTTAACACTCGTTGTCGCGCTGTCGCTGACGGCGGTCTCGACGGGTGTCGTCGCGCGGGCATTTGGCGCCGCCGATACCAGAAGCGCCATCGACCTCGATTGCAGCGGTGGCGCGACGATCGGCAGCGAGATCCCCGTCAGCCGCGAACCGTGGCGATCGGCCGGCCTGGCGTTTGACGATTCCGGGACCAGCCCGTTCGTTGGCGTCAGGTTCGAAGCCGCGATAGCGCGAATCAACGCACAAGCACAGCCCGATGCCGCGCCTTCGCTGCTGATCGAACGAATTCGCAAGGTGGAGTGAGTTAGCCTTGGCCATGCCGCAGCACGACGAAACCATGGATCGGCCGGCGAGTCTCGCCGCGCGGAGCCGTGCCCGGATCGTCGGGCTGGTCCGCGCGGTGCCGATCCGCTGGCGCATCCTGTCGATCGCTGCGCTGAATTCCGCCGTGGTCGTGGTGCTTGCCGGCATGATCTGGAACGGCGCCCAGGTGCTCGGTTCGGCCTGGGACGACGTGCGGCAGGTGCGGGAATCCGACAAGATCCTGGCGCTGCTGGAAAGCGAAACCAGCCGGCTGCAGAACCTGATCCATCGCTACATCAATCAGCCGAGCCCGGAACTGTTCGCGGAGATTCTGCTGCTGCGCGAGGCGGTGCTGGGCACGCTGACCACGCGCGCATCGACCGACCCGATGCTTTCAGGATCGGTCGCCGAACTCGAACGCGTCACCGACAAATTCCTCAACGGCTTCGGCGAACTGCGCGCGGTCCAGGTCACGATCACGAAAACCTATCAAGACCAGGTGCTGGCTCCGGCCAAGGAGATGGCCGGACTGTATTCGATCATCGAGGGCGCCACCGGGCGTCGCGAGGCCCTGATCTGGCCGGCGCTGGGCAAATCCCGCGAGGCGTTCACCGCGATGCTGGTGGCCGCCAACGCCTATTATCTCTCGCTGGCGACGGCGTCCGCCGAGGACGCCCGCCGGAATACCGAGACCATCGAAAAAACCATCCCGGAGATGTCCGAATTCGCCGAAAACGACCTGCAGCGCATGGCGCTGCAGCGGCTGCAGGCAAGGACATTGGCGCTGCGCGAAGGCTTTGCCAAACTGTCGGAGCAACTGGCGAACCGCACCGAGCTGTTGCGCAACACCATCGACGCCAGCCAGGCCGAAGCGATCGGCGCGATCGACAATCTGTCGGTCAAGATGCGTCAGCGCGAGCAGAAGGCGCAGGCGACCTTCGACCGCACGCTGACCAGCATTTCCCGCAAGGTGCTGTCGATCGCCGTGATCTTTCTCGGCATCATCCTGACTGCCGGTGTCATCATCGCGCTCTCGATCCGGCTGCCGCTGCAGCAGATCATGGCCTCGATGCACGCCATCACGACCGGCGACTACGACCGGCGCGTGCAGGGCACCCATGCCAGGGACGAGGTCGGCGCGATGGCCCGCGCGGTTGAGGTGTTCCGCGAAAACGCCATTGCCAAGCGCGAGACCGAGGACGAGCTGCGGACCTCGAAGGAAAAGGCCGAGGGCGCCCTGCTCGAACTCAATGCCGCCCAGCAGAACCTGATCGACGCCGAACGGCTGGCGGCGCTCGGCGGCCTGGTCGCGGGCGTCGCCCATGAAGTCAACAATCCGATCGGCATCAGCCTGACGGTGGCGTCCAGTTTCGCGCGCCGCGCGGAAATGTTCGAGGCCGAGCTGAAATCCGACGGGCAGCTGCGCAAGTCGCAACTCGAGGAATTCGTCCGCTCTTCCCGCGACGCCGCCGGGCAGCTGGTGGCGAACCTGCATCGCGCCGGCGAACTGATCCAGTCCTTCAAGCAGGTCGCGGTGGACCGTTCGCATGCCGAACGCCGCCAGTTCAGCCTGTCCGAGGCGACCGACCAGATCATCGCGAGTCTGCGGCCGGTGCTGAAGCGATCCGCGATCACGCTTTCCGTCGACGTGCCCGAGGGCCTGGTGATCGACGGCTATCCGGGCTCCTATGGCCAGATTCTGACCAATCTGTTCCTCAACGCCGCCAATCACGCCTTTGCCGACGGGCGGAGCGGCGGCATCTCGATTTCGGCGCGCCCGCGCGGCAGTGACGATGTCGAAATCATTTTCGCCGATAACGGGGCCGGAATGACGCCGGACGTGCAGCGGCAGGCGTTCGACCCGTTCTTTACCACCCGCCGCAACGAGGGCGGCACGGGATTGGGCCTGCACATCGTTTACAATCTGGTTACCCAGCAGCTCGGGGGCCGGATGATGCTCGATTCAAGACTGGGACAAGGCACCACATTTCGCATTATCATGCCGCGGTCCGCCAGGGGCGGCTCCGCGACCACAGAACAGGCAAGTGACGGGATTCCGCAATGGCCGAACAGGACGATGTCCTCCACCTGATCGACGATTCCGGAACCGCTCCGGTAGCCTCGACTGCGCGTAAATGGAAAGTCGCCGTCATCGACGACGACCAGGCCGTCCATGAGGGCACGCGATTTGCTCTGAGCGACTACAATCTCAACGGCCAGACACTCGAAATCCTGTCGGCCTATTCGGCGGCCGAGGGCCGCAAGCTGATGCAGGCGCATCCCGATATCGCCGCGGTCCTGCTCGACGTCATCATGGAAACCGACGCCGCCGGCCTCGACCTGGTCGAATACATCCGCAACGAGATCAAGAACGAGACCGTCCGCATCATCCTGCGCACCGGGCAGCCCGGCCAGGCGCCGGAGCGGCGCGTCATCGTCCAGTACGACATCAACGACTACAAGGCGAAGACCGAACTCACCGCCGACAAGCTGTTCACCTCGCTGACCGCGGCATTGCGCAGCTATCAGCAGCTCGAGCGCATGCTGCAGACGAGGCGCGGGCTGGAAATCATCATCGATGCTGCCTCCACCCTGTACGACTTCAAGTCGATGCAGCGGCTCGCCGAGGGCGTGCTGACCCAGCTCGCCTCGCTGCTCAATGTCCATTGCGCCGGCATTCTGGTGTTGCGCGACGATGGCGGCGCCGGCACCGATTTCTCGGTGCTCGCGGGCTCCGGCTGCTACAGCCGTTTCATCGGCTCGACCGGATCGAGATCGCTCGACGCGGACCTGCGCCAGATGGTGGAAGCGGCCTTCCAGCGCCGCAAGAACGAGTTCGCCGATCACCGCACCGTGCTCTATCTGCGCACCGGCAGCGGCCGCGAAGTGGTGGTGCTGCTGCAGGCCGAACGCCCGCTGTCGGATACCGACCGGGCGCTGGTCGAGATCTTTTCCAGCCGGCTGTCGATCGCTTTCGACAATGTGATCCTCTATCAGCAGTTGCACGCGGCCAACACCCAGCTCGAGGAGCGCGTCGCCCAGCGCACCCGCGCGCTGATGCAGGCCAACCGCCGGCTGTCGTCGCAATGGATGCGGCTGCAGCGCGCCAACGGCTTCAAGAACGAAATTCTCGGCACCGTCGCCCACGACCTGAAGAATCCGCTCGGCGTCATCCTCGGCCGCACCGAAATGCTGACCGAACTGATCGGCGCCGGCTCCTCCAGGGAGAGCATCACCGCCCAGGTCGAGCACATCCGCGACGCCACCAAGCGCCTGACCTCGATGGTCGACCACCTGATTTCGGATGCAATGGCCGACGCCTTCGACATCTCGATCCGGCGCGAGCCGGTCGATATCGCCGCCTTGGTCAGCGAGGTTGCCGACGCCAATCAGCCATTGGCGGTCAACAAGCAGCAGACCATCTCGGTATCGGCGCCGCCGAATATCGTCACCATGTGCGATACCGACCGGATGCGCGAGGCGATCGACAATCTCGTCAGCAACGCCATCAAATATTCACCGATCGGCGGCAAGATCACGGTCGAGGTCACCCGTGAACAGGACAGCACCATCATCCGGATCGCCGACGAGGGCGCGGGACTCTCGCCCGAAGATCTGGGCCGGCTGTTCGGCCGTTTCCAGCGGCTTTCGGCCAAACCCACCGCCGGTGAAAGCTCCACCGGCCTCGGCCTGTCCATCGTCAAGCGCATCATCGACATGCATGGCGGCGAGGTGACCGCCGACAGCCCCGGGCCCGGACAGGGGTCGACCTTCACCGTCATGCTGCCTGCGACCGAGATGTCATGACCCAGAGTCAGCAGCACATCATCATCGTCGACGACGAGGCGCCGGCCCGCGAGATGGTCGGCGAATATCTGAAGATGCACGGCTTCGGCGTCACGCTGTGCGACGGCGGCAAGACGCTGCGCGAGGCGATCGAGGTTGCGGTGCCGGATCTCGTGGTGCTCGATCTCAACATGCCCGAGGAAGACGGGCTTTCCATCATCCGCGACCTCAAGGGCCGCACCAATGTCCCGGTCATCATGCTGACTGCGACCGCGAGTCCGATCGACCGCGTGGTCGGACTGGAGCTCGGCGCCGACGACTACATCGCCAAACCCTGCGAACTGCGTGAATTGATGGCGCGGATCCGCTCGGTGCTGCGGCGCTCCGCCCCGGCCAAGGCGCCGGCTGCAGCGCCCGAGGCCGCCGACGCCAAGGCGGCCAAGGACCAGCTGGTGCGGTTCGGCACCAAATGGCTCGATCTCGAGGCGCAGGCGTTGCGCGACGACGAGGGCAACGAGCATCCGCTGACCGCTTCCGAATTCGGCCTGTTGAAAGTGTTCGCGGCCAACCCGAAGCGGGTGCTGTCGCGCGAGCGGCTGCTGGAGCTGGCCAATGCGCGCGACGCCGAGGCGTTCGACCGTGCCGTTGACCTGCGCATCATGCGGATCCGGCGCAAGATCGAGATCGATCCGACCAAGCCGGCGGTGATCCGCACCATCCGCGGCGGCGGCTACCTGTTTTCGCCGGTCGGCGAGAAGGGCTGAACCCTTCGTCGTCCCGGCCGACGCGCCGGGCTTCACGACTTTTCTCCGCAAGAGCTTCCATACGCATCAGCGCGCGAATCGTTCCCGGCCCCCAACCTGCGATGCCACTCCCGGTCAACTTTGTGAAATCGTTGACATTTCCGCCTCGTATGTTTCGTCGCTGAGCGCGCGACGAAACAATTCTCCTGCGCATGAAACCATTTTCCCGTTGGCGTGCAGACGTCCCGAAACCGGAATTAACTATCACTCCGCTCCAACGAAACGCCGCCAATGGCGAATACCAGGAGCGTGTCATGCAGAACGTCGTCGCTATCAACGCCGCAGCCCGCCAGGGCATCATCGCTGCCCAGGCGACCTCGGATGAGATGCTGCTGCAGGGCATTGCCGATGGCGGCCGGACCGCGATGCATATCCTTTACTCCCGTCACAATGTCCGGGTTTACCGCTTCATCCTGCGCATCGTGCGCGACACCAACATGGCCGAAGACCTCGTCAGCCAGGTTTTCCTCGACGTGTGGCGCACCGCCGCCCAGTTCGAGGGCCGTTCGCAGGTCTCCACCTGGCTGCTGTCGATCGCCCGCTTCAAGGCGCTGACCGCGCTGCGCCAGCGCCGCCACGAGGACATCGACCAGGAAGACGTGCTCGAAATCGCCGACCAGGCCGACACCCCGGAAGCCTCGCTGGACCGCAGCAATACCTCGGCGATCCTGCGCGCCTGCGTCGCCAAACTGTCGCCGGCGCACCGCGAGATCATCAACCTCGTCTACTACCATGAGAAGTCGGTGGAAGAGGCCGGCGCCATCATTGGCATTCCCCAGAGCACGGTGAAGACCCGGATGTTCTATGCCCGCAAACAGCTTGCAGACTTGCTTAAGGGCGCCGGCGTCGACAGCCTCGCGGCATAAAGTCGAGTAATTTCAGCTGGTTGCCAGGATATCGGGAGCGAAAAACCGGCTTTGTAGCGGCGCAAGAGATTACCTCCGACGAAACAATTGAAACAATCCACGACATCACCCGGAAAAACTCAGCCCCTATACTTTCAATCACCAACGCAACACCAACGCCGGACAGGAGAACGAACATGCTGAAGCCTTCCTTCCGCTTCTTCATTATCCCGCTCGGCGCGGTCTGCACCTTGGCCTCGCTGTCCGCCCAGAACACCGCCCCCCGCGCCCAGCGCGACACCGGAACGATGTTGGTCCGCGAGCAAGTGGTCGATTGCAGCAACAAGAGTCCTGCGGAGGTCTGCGTGATCTCCTACGACAGCGAAACTACCCGCTGAATTCAGGTTTAAGCCGACTACTACCAAGCCTTCCAACCTTCCAAGTTACCTCCAACGACCCGGACGGGATGCCCCCCTCCGGGTCGCTCTGTTTTCAGGGACTGGATTCCGCTGCTCGGTTGTCAAGGGGATGAAACCCCGAACCCTGCTGTGCGCATCCGGCATTCGCTGACCGTTTGGCGGAACCGTACAATGGCGCCGCGCGGGAACCTGCTGTTCGTTTGTGCGCGATATCCGCAAGCCCCATTGCATGATATCCAGACGGCACGATCCAACCTTGACGGATGGTGCCGATGTTCGAGGGCTGGGATGCCGTGGTGCTGGCGCGGGCGCAGTTCGCGTTCACGATGTCGTTTCACATCATTTTTCCCGCCTTCTCGATCGGGCTGGCCAGCTATCTCGCGGTGCTGGAGGCGCTCTGGCTGTGGACCGGGCGCGAGGTCTTCATCAACCTGTTCAATTACTGGCTGAAGATATTCGCGGTCGCGTTCGGCATGGGCGTGGTGTCGGGCATCGTGATGTCCTACCAGTTCGGCACCAACTGGTCGGTGTTTTCCGACAAGGCCGGCCCGGTGATCGGGCCCCTGATGGCCTATGAGGTGCTGACCGCCTTCTTTCTCGAGGCGGGTTTTCTCGGCGTCATGCTGTTCGGCCTCGATCGGGTCGGCCCCCGGCTGCATTTCCTCGCGACCCTGATGGTGGCGATCGGCACGCTGATCTCCACGTTCTGGATCCTGTCGGCCAATTCCTGGATGCAAACGCCGGCCGGCTACGCCATCAATGCCGACGGCCAGTTCATCGCCGTCGACTGGTTCAAGGTGATCTTCAACCCGTCGTTTCCCTACCGCCTCGTCCACATGGTGCTGGCGGCGTATCTGACCACCGCGCTGGTGGTCGGCGCGGTCGGCGCATTTCACCTGCTGCGCGACTCGCATCTCGCCGGACCCCGCGTGATGTTTTCGATGGCGATGTGGATGGCCACTTTGGTGGCACCGATCCAGATTTTTGCCGGCGACCAGCACGGCCTCAACACGCTGGAGCACCAGCCGGTGAAGATCATGGCGATGGAAGGCCACTTCCAGAGCCACCCGCACGGCGCGCCGCTGATCCTGTTCGGATGGCCGGACCAGGCCGCCGGCAAGGTCAAATATGCGGTCGAGGTCCCGAAACTGGGTTCGCTGGTGCTGAAACATTCCCTCGACGCGCCGATGGCCGGCCTCGACACCGTGCCGCGCGAAAACTGGCCGCCGGTGGCCATCACCTTCTGGTCGTTCCGGATCATGGTCGGTATGGGCCTGTTGATGCTGGGGCTCGGCCTGCTCAGCCTGTGGGCGCGCTGGCGCGGCACGCTCTATCATTCGCGGCTGATGCTGATGTTCGCGATCGCCATGGCGCCCTCGGGCTTCATCGCGGTGCTGGCGGGCTGGATCACCACCGAGACCGGGCGTCAGCCGTTCACGGTCTACGGGTTGTTGCGAACGGCTGATTCCGCCTCGCCGCTGGCGGCGCCAGCGGTCGCCTCGTCGCTGCTCGCCTTCATCATCGTCTATTTCCTCGTGTTCGGCGCCGGCGTGATCTACATGCTGCGGCTGATGGCGGCGCCGCCGCATTACGGCGAACGCGGACCGCGCGGCGACACGGCGGCCCGCGCCGCCGGCATCACGCC
>NZ_JAUYAN010000349.1 GCF_030693485.1 Bradyrhizobium sp.
CTGAACAGAAACCGATCTACTGCCCAGCTTACGCCTTATTAGCCCAGCAAACGGCGACCACTCACATTGGGACGGGGGTTCCACTTGCCACATATGTGGCAATACTATCTTGAGGGACTGTTTGTATGCTGACTTCCAATAACCTGGCACTGGGAAAAACAACCCAGTCGCGCACGGCGCTCGCTCTTTTCGCCGCAACTCTCCTGCTCGGCGCAGGCGCCACCGAAGCCGCCGCCAAATCCAAAAAACATCATCATTCTCACCACGCGGCCAAATCGAAGGCCTCCCTGCTCGACGCCAATGCCTCGATCGCGCCTTCGTCGGGTACCGGACGCAGCTTCTCGGGAATCGCATCGTTCTATGGCAACGAGTCCGGCAGCAAGACCGCCTCCGGCCAGCGCTTCAACCAGAACGCCATGACCGCAGCTCACCGCAGCCTGCCGTTCGGCACCAAGCTGAAGGTGACCCATGGCGACCGCAGCGTCGTCGTCACCATCAATGATCGCGGCCCGTTCATTAAGGGACGCGTCCTCGACCTGTCGACCGGCGCGGCGAGCGCGGTCGGACTGACCCGCGCCAAGGGCCTTGGCCGGGTGGTCGCCGAGGTCATGTGACCCGTTCGGGCGTTTTGACCGCCCAGTGCTTCGAACAACTTCGGTAAGCGTTGCGTCCGAGTACGGCCGCAGAACTTCCTGCGTGCCGAACCAGAGCCTGCCGTCACCCCATGACGGCAGGCTTTTTTTGCGCTCCGCTCTCTCAACGTCATTGCGGATTCGATTTCAAACAGCGGATACACGGCCACGCTCTCGCGGCGGGAGACGCCCGAGGTTTGCATATCGTTCGCCCTCGATGAGGGAGCAGGGAATGCCGGATGCGCGCTGCACCCGCACACGAGCATACAGAGCAGCGGAGAACAGGATGCGTAACTCTATCAGCACGTCGTCCCTGCGAACGCAGGGACCCATAATCCCGGTCGGCTATTGCAAGAGCGTAACGCTTCAACGAGGCCACTTACACTTCCCGAAATTTTGGCTGCACGGCGTATGGGTCCCCGCGTTCGCGGGGACGACGGTGAGAGAGCGATCGCAGATTACAAGAAACTCTGCGGATCGACGTCGACCTCGAGCTTGAGGTTGCCTTTTGTCTTCGGCGCCGCAGCCAGCCATTCGCGCAGATATTCCGACAGGTCGACATTGCGCAGCGATTTGATCAGCAGCCGGAAGCGATAGCGGCCCTTGATCACGGCGAGCGGCGCTTCGGCCGGACCCAGCACCTGGATCCGCGCGTCGATCGGCGCGATCGCCGCCAGCTTGCGCGCAAAACCTTCCGCGGTGGGCCGGTCGCCGGCCGAAATGATCAGGCTGGCGAGCCGGCCGAACGGCGGATAGCCGGTGCGTTCGCGCATGTCGATCTCGCTGGCATAGAACGCCTCGCGGTCGCACGCCACCAGCGCCTTCATGACGGGATGGTCGGGCTGATGGGTCTGCAGATAGCCGACGCCGCGGCCCTGGTCGCGGCCGGCGCGGCCGATCACCTGGTTGAGCAATTGAAAGGTCCGCTCGGCGGCGCGCGGATCGCCGTTGCTCAAGCCCAGATCGGCGTCGATCACGCCGACCAGATTGAGCCGCGGGAAATTGTGGCCCTTGGCCACCAGTTGGGTGCCGATGATGATATCGACCCGCCCGGCCGCGATCTCGTTCAATTCGCTGCGCATGGTCTCGATCGAGGTGATCAGGTCGCTCGACAGCACCATGGTGCGCGCGTCCGGAAACAATTGCGCGGCTTCCTCCTGCAGGCGCTCGACACCGGGGCCGACCGCGACCAGCGATTCCTCGGCCTGGCAATGCGGGCAGACCTTTGGGCGCGGCATCGAGAAACCGCAGTGATGACAGACCAGGCGCTGGCGAAAGCGGTGATCGACCAGCCAGGCGTCGCAGATGGTGCAGGCGAAGCGATGGCCGCAGGCCCGGCACAGCGTCAGCGGCGCGTAGCCACGACGGTTGAGGAACAGTAGCGCCTGCTCCTTCCGTTCGATGGCGACTTGCACCTGTTCGGCCAGCACCGGCGAAATGAAGCGGCCGCGTGGCGGCGCCGCGCGGCGCAGATCGATCGCCTCGATATGCGGCATGTGCTGGCCGCCGAACCGCGCCGGCAGCACCACGCGCTGATAGCGGCCTTTTCGGGCGTTGACCTCGGTCTCGACCGACGGCGTCGCCGACGCCAGCACGATCGGAATTTTCGCGATATGGGCGCGCACCACCGCCATGTCGCGGGCGTGGTAATGCGCACCCTCGTCCTGCTTGTAGGCCTGGTCGTGCTCCTCATCGACGATGATCAGGCCTAGATTGCCGTAAGGCAGAAACAGCGCGGAGCGCGCGCCGACCACGACCGGCGCTTCCCCCGCCGCGATCGCCGCCCAGTTGCGCTGCCGGGTGCGCGGGGTCAGTTCGGAATGCCACTCCAGCGGCCGCACTCCGAAACGCTCGGCAAACCGGTCGAGGAACTGGCCGGTCAGCGCGATCTCCGGCATCAGGATCAGCGTCTGCTTTTCGCGCCGGATCGTTTCCGCGATGGCCTCGAAATAGACTTCGGTCTTGCCCGAGCCGGTGACGCCGTCGAGCAGGGCGACATGGAAACTGCCGTTTGCAGCGAGCGCCCGCATCGCATCCACGGCGGTGCGCTGCTGGCTGGTAAAGTCAGGCTGGGAGAAGGACGGATCGGGCGCCGGCGGCGGCAGCGCGCGGGGCATCGGCTCCACCGTCAGCGTGCCCTCGTCGACCAGGCCGTCGATCACACCGGCGCTGACGCCGGCCTCTCTGGCAGCCTCGGATTTGCCGTGCAGCAGGCCATCCGACAGAATATCGATCAGCCGCCGCCGCGCCGGCGTCAGGCGTTTCGGCGCAGCCCCGATCAGGCGCACGCCCATCCGCATCCGCTCGGGCCCGAGATGCTCGCCCATCCGCAACGTCATCCGCAGCACCATGCCGCGCGCCGACAGCGTATAGTTGGCGACCCAGTCAACCAGCGCGCGCAGTTCCGGCTTCAGCGGCGGCACGTCGAGCTTCTCGCCGACATCCTTGAGCCGGTTATGCAGCCGCGGATCGGGATTGGCGTTTTCCGCCCACACCACCGCGATCACCTCGCGTGGCCCCAGCGGCACGCACACCACATCGCCCGGCTTCAGATCCATGCCGCGCGGCACCCGGTAGGAATAGTTCTGATTGAGCGCGACCGGCACCAGCACATCGACGACGCGCGTCGATGATGCGGATGAGGTGGCGCGCGCGGAATGGTCCATCGGGGGAATCAGGCTCGAAGTCGGAGAAGGCGGGACTAACTTAGGACCGCGCGCGGGCCGGGGCCAGTGCAAGCCGCCGCCACCTTGGCCAGTTAGCGAACGGTAAACGAAAGAAGTGCGATATAGTCCATCAGAATCATCAGGGCAGCGCCGTGGCCAAATCCACCAAAGCGTCCGTTCAAGCGTCCGTTCCTGCCATCCAGCCGATCGAACTCGACTGCGCCGCCGAGGACATCACGCTGCAGATGACGCGCTGGCTATCGCATCTGCGCGCCGAACGGCGGCTGTCGCCGAAGACGCTGGAGGCCTATGCCCGCGATCTGCGCCAGTGCCTGGTGTTTCTCAGCCAGCACTGGGGCGGGCGGGTGACGCTGGCGCAGTTTGCCGCGCTCGAGGCCAGCGACGTCAGGGCGTTCATGGCGATGCGCCGCGCCGGCGATATCGGCGGCCGCTCGCTGATGCGGGCGCTGGCCGGTTTGCGCTCGTTCGGACGTTTCCTCGAACAGGAAGGCAGGGGCAAGGTCGGCGCGCTC
The DNA here is from genome assembly GCF_030693485.1 of Bradyrhizobium sp. Lineage (GTDB taxonomy): Bacteria > Pseudomonadota > Alphaproteobacteria > Rhizobiales > Xanthobacteraceae > Bradyrhizobium. The sequence goes on from NZ_JAUYAN010000349.1 coordinate 3,832, forward strand.
TCGGCGATCCGCGCGCCCAAGGTCGGCAAGAGCCTGCCCAAGCCGATCCAGATGGCGGCAGCCAAACGTTTTGCCGACGCCGACGAACGCGCCGGCGATACCCGCGACCCCTGGATCTGGGCGCGCGACGCTGCCGTGATGGCGCTGTTATACGGCTCGGGATTGCGTATTTCCGAAGCGCTGGGCCTGAAGCGCCGCGAGGTGCCGTTGCCCGGCGAAGGCGACGTCATCATCGTGACCGGCAAGGGCAACAAGACCCGCATGGTGCCGGTGCTGCAAAACGTGCTGGCGCTGGTGCAGGACTATGTCGCGATCTGCCCGCATCAGCTCAAGCCGGAAGGCCCTGTTTTCGTCGGCGCGCGAGGCGGCCCGCTCAGCCCGCGAATCATTCAGCTCACCATGGAACGGCTGCGCGGCGCGCTCGGGCTGCCCGACAGCGCCACGCCGCATGCGCTGCGGCATTCCTTCGCCACCCACCTGCTGAACCGCGGCGGCGATTTGCGCGCGATCCAGGAGCTGCTCGGCCACGCCTCGCTCTCGACCACGCAGATCTATACCGGGATCGACAGCGAGCGGCTGCTGGAAGTCTACAAGTCGGCGCATCCGCGCGCCTGAGCCTCCCCCCTTCAAGCCTGACATACTGCCGTCACATAGGCTTGCCACTTGCGCCGGCCGCGGTGTTCGGTCAATCGTGGTTGCATTCCGCCAAGGGGGAGAGAATCATGGGCGCACATGAAAGCATGGAGCACGCGGAGCACGCCGAGCATGCATCCGGCTCCAACAAGAACATCGCACTGCTGATCGCCGTGATCGCGCTGTTTCTGGCGTTCTCGGAGACGCTGGGCAAGGGCGCGCAGACCGACTCGATCAGCAAGAACGTCGAGGCCTCCAACCTGTGGGCGTTCTTCCAGGCCAAGAGCATCCGCCGGACGGTGGTGGAGGCGACATCCGATCAGGCCCGCTTAAGCCTCGGCCTGATGGGCGACGATACCGCCAAGGCGGCGCTGGCGAAGCAGATCGACAACTGGAAGAAGACCGCGGCGCGCTACCGCTCGGAGCCGGAAACCGGCGAAGGTTCGGAGCAACTAGCCGCGCGCGCCAAGGAGGCCGAGAAGGCCCGCGATCTCTCGATGGCGCGCTACCATCATTACGAGGTCGCCTCGGCGGCGTTTCAGATCGGCATCGTGCTGGCGTCGGCCACCATCATCACCGGCATGATCGCGCTGGCCTGGGTCGCGGGCCTGCTGGCGGTCACCGGACTGGCCTTCACGGCGATCGGCCTGTTCGCGCCGCACGCGGTGCATTTGATGTAGCGCACGGGATTCTCAATCCCTCAGCGAACCTCCCTAATACGCGTTATCGCGCTTCGTGCGCGCGCTTGCGGAAGCGTTGGATGGTTCGCAGCGTTCGCGACAGCCAGCCGTCGCCATCGCCGCGCAAGGCTTCCCTGATCCGCAGCTTGATCGGATGGACCAGTGCGGCGGCTTTGGCCCGCAATGCCAGCACCCATTCATGGAGTTCTGCGAACCACTGCATTTGCAGCAATTTCGGCCGTGTCAGGTCAAAGACGAAGGCGGTCACGCCGAGGCCGAGGAATTTCGCAACCACCATCGTCGAGACGGCGCTGACCCAGTATTCATGGGCCAGCAGCCAGAGCCCCAACAGCTTCAGCGGAAACAGCAGGATGGCGGGCACGACGAACACGATCAGCGTCATCGCCGGCGACAGCGCAGCGATTTTCCCGGCGAGCCAGTGCTTGAAGGCGCGCAGCGGAATCCGCGCGACCACCCGCTCCACGATGGGCTCGAGGTGATCCCACAGCCATGCTTCGATCAGGAAGATGACCGCGAGCAGGACCCAGAGCGGTTTGAACAGGCGGCGCATCAATGTTGCCTCCGCCCGGCCGGGCGCAAATCACATATGGATGGCGCGTTTGCCGACCGCAAGCGCGGCTTCCTTGACGGCTTCCGAGCGGGTCGGATGGGCGTGACAGGTGCGGGCCAGATCTTCGGCGGAGCCGCCGAACTCCATCAGGACGCACGCTTCATGGATCAGTTCGCCGGCCTCGCGGCCGATGATGTGGACGCCGAGCACCCGATCCGTCCTCGCATCCGCGAGAATTTTAACGAACCCGTCCGTGGTCTGGTTGACCTTGGAACGGCCATTGGCGGTGAACGGGAATTTGCCAACGGTGTAGGCGATGCCGGCCTGCTTCAGCTCTTCCTCGGTCTTGCCGACGGCGGACACTTCCGGCGTGGTATACACGACGCCCGGGATAACGTCGTAGTTCACATGCCCGGCCTGCCCCGCGAGAATCTCGGCGCAGGCGACGCCCTCATCCTCGGCCTTGTGGGCGAGCATCGGGCCGGCCACGACATCGCCGATCGCATAGACGCCCTTCACGCTGGTGGCGAAATGCCCATCGATCTGGATGCGGCCGCGATTGTCGAGCGCGACGCCGGCCTCCTTGAGGCCGAGACCCTCGGTGTAGGGAACGCGCCCGATACAGACCAGCACCACGTCGGCTTCGAGCTTTTCGGCAGCCCCGCCTGCCGCCGGCTCGACACTGGCCGAGAGCGTCTTGCCCGAGGTATCGACGCCGGTGACCTTGGCGCCGAGCTTGAACGCAAAACCCTGCTTTTCGAGAATGCGCTGGAATTGCCTGGCGACCTCGCCATCCATGCCCGGCAGAATGCGGTCGAGAAATTCCACTACGGTGACCTTGGCGCCGAGGCGGTGCCACACCGAGCCGAGTTCCAGCCCGATCACGCCGGCGCCGACGATCAACAGGCTGGGCGGCACCTTGTCGAGCGCCAGCGCGCCGGTCGACGACACAATGCGCTTCTCGTCGATTTCGATGCCCTTCAGCCGCGCGATATCGGAGCCGGTTGCGATCACGATGTTCTTGGTCTCGACCAGTTGCGTCTTGCCGTCGCCGCCTGACACTTCCACCTTGCCGGTGCCGAGCACCTTGCCCTTGCCGGGGATGACGTCGATCTTGTTCTTCTTCATCAGGAACTCGACGCCCTTGACGTTGCCGTCGATGCCCTGCTGCTTGAAGTTCATCATCGCGGGGAGATCGAGCTTCGGCTCGGACACGCTGATGCCCATCCTGGCGAAGGAGTGCCCGGCCTCCTCGAACATTTCGGAGGCATGCAACAGCGCCTTCGACGGCATGCAGCCGACATTGAGGCAGGTACCGCCGAGCGTGGCGTTCTTTTCGACCACGGCGACCTTCATTCCGAGCTGCGCCGCGCGCACCGCGCAGACATATCCGCCGGGACCGGTGCCGATAATAACGAGATCGTAGGAAGCCATGATTGCAGTCCTGTAGCTGGAACGTGTGACAGGTATTAGCGCCCGCCCGACACATCAAGCGTGGTACCGGTGACGTAGGAGGCTTCGTCCGATATCAGCCAGACGACAGCATTGGCGATTTCGTCCGCCCTGCCGACACGCTTCATCGGCACCATCGGCGCAAGGCGCTGCGCCCGATCTGGCTCGCCGCCGGAGGCGTGAATATCGGTATCGATCAAGCCGGGGCGAATGCCTGCAACGCGAATGCCGTCGGTGGCGACCTCGTGGCTGAGACCGACCGTGAGGGCATCGATCGCAGCCTTTGAGGCGGCATAATCGACATAGGTGTTGGCCGAGCCAAGCCGCGCGGCGACCGAGGAAATGTTGATGATGACGCCGCCCTTGCCGCCGAATTTGGTCGACATCCGCTTCACCGCCTCGCGCGCGCACAAAATGGCACCCGTGACGTTAACGGCCATCACTTCCTGAATTCGCTGAGCCGTCATGTCCTCGACACGCACGCCGCTCTTGCCGACAATGCCGGCATTGTTGACGAGCGCGCCAAGCGTGCCGAAGCCGTCCGCAGCCTTGAACAACGCGAGAATGTCGCTCTCGTGACCGACGTCGCATTTCACGGCGATGGCCTTGCCGTTCTTGCCCTCGATCATGCTGACAACTTCGTCGGCCGCCGCCTTGTTGCTGGCATAGCCGACGACCACGCGAAAACCGCGCGCGGCCGCCGCAATCGCGGTCGCCCGGCCGATGCCGCGGCTTCCACCGGTGATAACAACTACTCTGTCGGTCAAGATTCGCCCCCTCGCTCGCCATTCCACCTATGACCAGCAGCGCCAACAGGACCGCGGCGCCGCGATGCCGCCCCGAGGCGGACATCCGGTTCGGAAAGCATCACAGATCCAGCACCAGCCGTGCCGGATCCTCCAGGCTTTCCTTGACGCGGACCAGGAACGTCACCGCTTCCTTGCCGTCGATGACGCGGTGATCGTAGGACAGCGCCAGATACATCATCGGCCGGATCTCGACCTTGCCGGCGATGGCGACCGGACGCTCCTGGATCTTGTGCATGCCGAGAATGGCGGATTGCGGCGCGTTCAGGATCGGCGTTGACATCAGCGAACCGTAGATGCCGCCATTGGTGATGGTGAAGGTGCCGCCCTGCATCTCGTCGATCTTGAGCTGGCCATCGCGGGCGCGGCGGCCGAAATCGGCGATGGTCTTTTCGATATCTGCGATCGACTTGTTGTCGCAGTCGCGCACCACAGGCACCACGAGGCCCTTGTCGGTGCCGACGGCGACGCCGACGTGATAGTAATTCTTGTAGATCAGGTCGGTGCCGTCGATCTCGGCATTGGCGGCCGGGATGTCCTTCAGCGCCTGTACGCAGGCCTTGGTGAAGAAGCCCATGAAGCCGAGCTTGCTGCCGTGCTTCTTCTCGAACATGTCCTTGTACTGGGCGCGCATCGCCATGATGTGGCTCATGTCGACCTCGTTGAAGGTCGTCAGCATCGCCGCGGTGTTCTGCACGTCCTTGAGGCGGCGCGCGATGGTCTGGCGCAGCCGTGTCATCTTCACGCGCTCCTCGCGCGCGGCATCGTCGGCCGGCGATGGCGCCCGCACCTGCACGGCAGCGGCGGGCTGATTGACCGGAGTCGGCGCCGAGGCCGCCTTCTCGATCGCAGCCAGCATGTCGCCCTTGGTCACCCGTCCATCCTTGCCGGAGCCGGGGACGGTGGCGGCATCGATGCCGCTCTCGGCGGAAATCTTGCGCACCGACGGCGCCAGCGGCGCGTCCGACGGCGCAGCTTTTGGCGCAGCAACAGGCGCGGCGGCAGCGGGCGCCGGCGCGGCAGGCGCGGCTGCTTTGGCCGGGGCCGCAGCGGGTTTGGCGGCGGCAGCGACAGCGCCGTCATTGATCTGGCCGAGCAGCGCGCC
>NZ_JAUYAN010000317.1 GCF_030693485.1 Bradyrhizobium sp.
TTCCGAAAGAAGTTGCCAGTACAATCGACTCTCACATCGACAAAATCGAGATGGAAGTTCTATTCGCAAATTGGCCGTCGGAGTTTTCACACAGCCTGGACCCACAAAAGACATCCGCGGGCTTTGGCGAGAGTTGGTCAATCTCTATCGGCTGATCGTTTGAGCCGATAAGGTATTGCCTTCACCGCGGAAGGAGCCGCCAGTTCGCGGTCTCGTGGTGTGATGGTTTGGTGGTTCAACGGGGAGATCTCGGACGGCGTGCTTCAGTCCGAGCGCATGTTCGCTGAATTCATCTCAGTCTCAAAGTTTCACGAAAGTATCACGCGACTTTTTGGGTCCTAGGTATTTCTGGGTCCCCCAAACAAGGGGCCCACCCGGGGGTGGGGGGCCTGTCCAGTGTACCCCGGGGGTCCCGCGCCTACGTAGAGGCTCGCGACCGCTGACTGGTAACCCCAGCCGAACAACGCGCAAGGACTGGACTGAACCAGTTCGTCTCTGTCGCGCAGTGTGTATGGCTCGGCGGCAGGACGGAGTGTCCGCACCGGAGACGCGCACCGGAAGGATGGCAACATCTGTGAGGATGACTCTAGGACAGGGATCATGGGCCAGCGAGGCGGAAAGCTATCACCGCAGCCCTTGAAGGCGACCTGATCCGCGGATCACGGCGGCGGCCTGGAAGAATGGCGTGGGCTGAGCGGTGGGTCCATAAGCCAACCTGAGACTGCGGATGCATATTTGGTAGCCACGCCCTCCGCATGGAGAGGCGCCAGTCCAAACTAACCGTGTTGACCTACGAGCGGAGCGGCTTGCGGACCCTGTGGAGAGGTGTGGCAGCCCTATTTGAAGGCAGTTGATTTGCTCTTCGAACTCGCTGCCGGACCGCAGCGCTTTCGGGTATTTTACGCAGTGGCGGTATCAACGCGGTATCAACAAATAATATGGAAGAGATGAATCCGCGAAATTTTTTCTGCTAAGTGTCTGATTTCGCTGGTGCCGGTTGAGAGGATTGAACTCCCGACCTTCGGTTTACAAAACCGCTGCTCTACCGCTGAGCTAAACCGGCGAATTAAAAGCATCAGCCGGCGGATGAAACCCGGCTGATCGTTCGGCCGGTCGAATACCAGACTTGCCCGCAAAGGGCCAGCAGTTGACGGGCCTTTTCCGTGGCCAAGCCGGCACAAAAAAGACGGCCTCGCGGCCGCCTTTTTTCGCTGATGTCGCGCTGCCGGTTACTGGCAGATGTGCTGGCGGCCGTCTTCGCCGCGGAACAGGGTGCCGGGCTGACAGACAAAGCCGTTGCGCTGGGCGTAGCTCTGGGTCCAGCTGCGGTCGCCGTTGTTGTAATAGGCGTTGGAATCGCCGCGGAAGGGTGCGGTGGTGATCGCGCCTGCGCGCGGATGACCATCCGTGTAGGGATTTCCCGGTCCGAGGTTTTGACAGTTGGCGTTCGGGTAGAATTGCGCGCAATAGCCGGGATCTTCGACCACTTCCTGCGCCAGGGCAGGGGTGGCCAGCGCGGTGGAAAGCATCACGGCTGCGCCGAGGAGTCCGAGTTTTGTCATCAAGTTTCTCCGTTGGGTGACGCACGTCAAGCGCTGGCGTAGAGAGACGTTCCAGAATTTGTCCGGCGCTGATTCAAACCCGCGTGATGCTTTCGCCGGCCGGTCACGGCAAAAGGAGCGGCCGTACCGGCCACCCCTTCCATGTTCACATTCCGACGTCGCCTAGCAAGGATACCAGCGTCCGTCCGGGCCCATATAGGTCGCATAAGACTCCACGCCGCAGGTCGTCCTTCCGGGCCTGGCGCCGTAATAGGCGTAGGAGTCGTCATACTGCGGACGGCTGCCGTAATAGGCGTAGGAATTGCCGCCGCGATATGGCGAAGAGGCGATGGCGGCCGCGGTGCCAATGGCGCCGCCGACGACGCCCGCTGCGACCGCGCCCGGCCAGAAGCCGCTTCGTCCGTGATAGTGGCGATCACCCGCCCAGCCATGATGCTGCGCGTAGGCGCCGTGTTGATGCCTCGCATACTGCGCCGAGGCGGGCGTTGCGATGATGGCGGCGAGGATTGCCGCCGCGCCCAGAAGGCCTGATTTCGTCATTTGCGTCTTCTCCGGGAAATGTGTGTGAGGGGGTAACCATCTCGCGAACCGGATGTTCCGAATCCGGGTTGTGCCGTTATCAAACCGGTGGGAAGTTCCCGATCCGTCGTTTTCAGGGATCGAGCGAGCGCCGATGCAGACGCAGGACATCGACTACCGCGCCGACGTGGCGATGCGCGGCTATTTCGCCTTCGATGAGACCAGAACCGGGCGGCGGCCGGGCGTGCTGGTGTTTCACGAGGGGCTGGGCCTCGGCGATTTCGCGATGGCGCGGGCGCGGATGCTGGCGGAACTCGGCTACGTCGCGCTCGCTGCCGACATGTTCGGCGACCGCCGGCAGGCGCGTAACCTGACCGAGGTCGCAAGACTGGTCGGCGACCTCCGCAACGCGCCGGAAATACTACGCGGCCGCGGCCATGCCGCGCTGGCGGCGCTTGCGGCACGGCCTGAAGTCGATGCGGGCCGGATCGCGGCGATCGGCTTCTGTTTCGGCGGCTCGGTGGTGCTGGAACTCGCCCGCGACGGCGCCGATCTCAGGGCCGCCGTCAGCTTCCACGGCGTGCTCACGACCCGGATGCCTGCTGTGCCGGGCGGCGTGAAAGCCAGCGTGCTGGTGCTGACCGGCGCCGACGATCCGCTGGCGCCACCCGATCAGGTAGCCGCGTTCGAGGTCGAGATGCGCGCGGCGCAGGTGCCGGACTGGCAGTTGATCTCCTACGGCAGCACGCTGCATGGTTTCACCAATCCGGCGGCCGACGGTTCGATGCTGCGCTCGGCGCTCTACAGCGCAAAGGCCGACCGCCGCTCCTGGGCGTCGATGCGGGGTCTTTTTGAGGAAGTGCTGTGAGGCTCTTGGATTCCGGCCCGAACTTTGCTCTGACAGATGCGGTGATGAGTGTCATAAAAGGAATTGAGACCGTCATTGCGAGCGAAGCGAAGCAATCCAGCTCGCCGCGCAAGGAAAGAAACTGGATTGCTTCGTCGGTGCGCTCCTCGCAATGACGAGGTCGAGCCTGCAGGGGACATATGTTCGGAATTCTGGGGCTGGGGTTTCTGTTGGGGATGCAGCACGCGCTGGAGGCCGATCATATCGCGGCGGTGTCGAGCATCGCGGCGCGGCGCAGCCGGGTCGGCGATATCGTGCGCCATGGCCTGACCTGGGGGCTTGGCCATACGCTGACGCTGTTCGCTTTCGCCGGCGCAGCGTTGCTGCTCGGCTTTGTCATCCCCGAACATGTCGCGCGCCCGCTGGAGACCGCGGTCGGCATCATGCTGGTCGGGCTCGGCGCTCACGTGCTCTGGCGTCTCTGGCGCGACCGCGTGCATTTTCACCGCCACGGCCATGACGACGGCACGATCCACATCCACGCCCACAGCCATGCCGGCGAAACGCAGCCGCATGCCCGCGCGGCCCACGCGCACGCTCATATCCAGAGCTCCGGTTTTCGCTGGCGCACGCTGCTGGTCGGCTTGATGCACGGCATGGCCGGCTCGGCGGCGCTACTTGTGCTCGCGGTGTCGCAGGCCGCCAGTCCGGCCATCGGGATCGGTTATGTCGCGCTGTTCGGGATCGGGTCGATGATCGGCATGGCGGTCTTGTCGATGGTCATCGCGGTGCCGCTCGTGGTCTCCGCGCGCTGGCTCACCTGGGCCAATCGCGGCCTGCAGGGCGTGGTCGGCGTCGTCACCATCGCGATCGGCGTCACCACCATTGTCGAAACGACGTTCGGCTAAGGCCATTTGGTCTGATAGCCTAATCGCATTCGCCGTGTGTGCGGAAACCGCCGCATTGGTCATTGATGCCGACATCGCGGCCCACCTTCCAACGAGGCCAGACTGCCATCAGGAGCAAGGCCGCCTCCAGGCTGTGGTGCGGATCCAAGGCAAAACAGACCGTGCCGTTACCCGTGCGCGACCATTACATGGCGCACGGCCGTGTAGTCTTCCAATGCGTAGAGCGACATATCCTTGCCGTAACCGGACTGTTTGACCCCGCCATGCGGCATCTCGTTGGTGAGCATGAAATGTGTGTTGATCCAGGTGCAGCCGTATTGCAGTCGAGCCGCCGTCGCCATTGCGCGTCCCACGTCCTTTGTCCACACCGACGAGGCGAGCCCATAGTCGCTGTCATTGGCCCACGCGACCGCATCATCGACGTCTGTGAACCGGGTGACCGACACCACCGGCCCGAAAACTTCACGCCGCACGATCTCGTCGTTTTGCAGCGCGCCCGCGACGACAGTCGGCTGATAGTAGAAGCCGTTGCCCCCACCGACCTTGCCGCCGGTCGTGATCGCGACATGTTTGAGTTCCGACGCACGCTCGACAAAGCTTGCGACACGATAAAGCTGACGCTGCGAGATCAAGGGGCCAATCTCGTTTTCGGTATCGTCCGTGCGATCGTACTTGATCGTTGAAACGGCCGACGAGAGATCCGCGACCAGCTTGTCGTAAATGCCCTTGCCGGCATAGATGCGGCACGCGGCCGTGCAATCCTGGCCGGCATTGTAGTAACCGAAGGCGCGCAATCCGGCGACCACCGCCGCGAGATCGGCGTCGTCGAAAACGATGACGGGCGCTTTGCCGCCAAGCTCCAGATGTGTGCGCTTCACCGACCTTGCCGCTGCCTGCAACACCTTCTTGCCGGTTGCGACGTCGCCCGTGATCGAGATCATGTTGACCTTGGGGTGGTTAATCAGCGCGTTGCCGACCGTGTCGCCGCGCCCGAGCACGACGTTGACCACTCCTTCGGGCAGGATGTCCGCCAGGACTTTGGCCAGTTTGAGCGCTGTCAGCGGTGTCTGCTCGGATGGTTTGAACACCACCGTGTTGCCTCCGGCGATGGCTGGCGCGAGCTTCCAAGCCATCATCATCAGCGGATAGTTCCACGGCGCGATGGATGCGACGATGCCGATCGGGTCGCGGCGGACCATCGACGTGAAGCCTGCGAGATATTCTCCGGCGATTGCTCCGGGCATGGTACGGACTGCGCCAGCGAAGAACCGGTAGCAGTCGACGATCGCGGGCAATTCGTCGTTGAGCACGGCATTGATCGGCTTGCCGCAGTTGAGTGCCTCAAGCTTGGCAAACTCGTTAGCCTCCGCTTCGATACGGTCGGCGATCCGCAGGAGATAGGCCGAGCGTTGTGCAGGTGTCGTGCGCGACCAGGTCGCAAACGCTTTCTCGGCGGAATGGATTGCGGCCTCGATCTGCTGCAGCGAGGCCTCGGGCATCTGCAGCACCGTCTCTCCAGTGCGCGGATTGAAGATCGGCTCTTCGGTTTCGGTTCCCTTTTCGAGCTTCGAGCCGATCAGCATCGCCATATCCATAGCCTAATCTCCTTCATGCACTCTCTATTTGCCCGCGCCCGAGACTTGATCGCCCTCGCGCGTCAGGTAGTAGGCGGCGATGATCGGGATCAGCGTCACGAGCACCACAACCATCGCCACTACGTTCGTGACCGGCCGTTGACGCGGCCGCACGAGTTCTTCCAGCATCCAGATCGGCAGCGTCTGTTGCTGCCCAGATGTGAAGGTGGTGACAATCACCTCGTCAAACGACAGCGCAAAGGCCAGCATCCCGCCTGCGAGCAGCGCCGTACCGATATTCGGCAGAATGACATAGCGGAAAGTCTGAAAGCCGTCGGCGCCGAGATCATATGATGCCTCGATTAGCGAGCCGGACGTCCGGCGGAAGCGCGCAACCGCGTTGTTGTAGACGACGACCACGCAGAACGTGGCGTGGCCGAGCACGATGGTCCACGTTGAGAACGGGATATCCATCAGCGAGAAGGCCGACCGCAACGAGATACCGGTGATGATACCGGGCAACGCGATGGGCAGTATGATGAGGAGCGATATGGCCTCGCGGCCGAAAAAACGCGAACGGCTCACCGCAGCTGCACACAGTGTTCCGAGCACGATCGCGATCAGGGTTGCGATTGCCGCGATTTTCACGGACACCGTCAGCGCCTCCCAAACGTCGGTCCGATTCCAGGTTACCCCGAGCCACTGTGTCGTAAAGCCGGGTGGCGGCCATTGGTAGGTTTTGTCTTCGGTGGTGAACGCGTACACAAAGATCAAGAGAATCGGCACATGCAAGAACAAAAGGCCGCAAGCGGCAGCCACCTTCAGCCCGAACGGCGCGGATGCTTCGCGATCAGATCGCATCGAATGCCCCCATGCGCTTGGCCATCCACAGATAGAGACCCATGACCACGATCGGTACGACAGTGAATGCGGCGGCGAGCGGGATATTTCCGGCTGTTCCTTGATGGGCGTAGACGGCCTGCCCGATGAACAGGTGCGAAGTGCCTATGATTTTCGGAATGATGTAGTCGCCAAGCGTCAGAGAGAACGTAAAGATCGATCCTGCGGCGACGCCCGGCAACGCCAGCGGGAAGATCACACTCCAGAAACTACGACCTGGCGAAGCTCCCAGATCGGCCGACGCCTCGACGAGGCTTACGGGAATGCGTTCAAGTGACGCCTGGATTGGCAAGATCATGAACGGCAGCCAGACATAGACGAAAACGATGAACGTGCCCGTGAACGAAACCGACAAGGAACTGCCGCCGACGATCGGCAGCGCCAGCCAGGCCTCGAGCAGGCCTGTCAGGTGCAGGTTTGCGAGTGCCCAGTTGAAAATGCCTTCCTTGGCGAGGATGAGCTTCCAGGCATAGATCTTGACCAGATAGCTCGACCACAGCGGCAGCATGATTCCGAGGTAGAACAGCGCCTTCCACTTGCCGCGGGCATACCGGGCTGCATAGTGGGCGATTGGAAACGCGACGACGGCGGATGCGATCGTCACCAGCGTGGCCATCACGACGGTTCGAATCATGATGTCCAGGTTGGCGGGCTGCAGCAGTTCGCCGTAGGTTTTCAGCGTGAACTCACGCTTGATCATCCCCGAGTATTCATCGATCGAGAAGAAGCTCTGCAGCAGGAGCGCAAACAGCGAGCCGAGGTAGACAATGCCCAGCCACAGAACCGGTGGCAGCAGCATGAGAAACAGCAGCAGCTTCGGCTTGCGCCAGAAAAGGTCGGACAGGGCGCCCAGCAGGCCGTTGCGCGCGGTGAGAATCGCCGGCGCGCCCCGATCGGTCAGCGCAACCGTACCGCTCATGCGTCAGCCTCCATCACATGCAGCGCGTCGGCGCCAAAGGTAAGGACGACGTCCGCTCCCTGTTCTGGCACGGTCAAGCCGGCCGGTACCGTCGCATGCAGCCGCAATCCTTCGGCGTCCAATCCGAGGCGCGTCGCCGCGCCAATATAGCTCACCGACACCACGCGCGCTCGGATGCCCGCGCTGTTGGTCTGGGTGCTCACGCGGATCGCCTCCGGCCTGAGGCTTCCCCAGCCGTCACGCTGGCAATGGCGTTTGACGAAGTCCGGCGGCACAACATTGGAGGAGCCGACGAAATCGGCCACGAACCGGGAAACCGGGCGAGCGTAGATGTCCTGCGGCGTGCCCACTTGCATGATGCGGCCATCGTTGAAGACTGCGACGCGATCCGCCATCGACAGAGCTTCGCCCTGGTCATGCGTCACAAAGATGAAAGTGATCCCGAGCGATTTCTGCAGTGCCTTCAGCTCTTCCTGCATATTCTCGCGTAGTTTCAGGTCGAGCGCGCCAAGCGGTTCGTCCAGCAGCAGAACCTTGGGCCGGTTGACGAGCGCACGAGCGAGCGCAACACGCTGGCGTTGCCCTCCGGAAAGCTGCCCAGGCTTGCGCGTGCCGTAGCCCGGCAGGCGGACGAGCGCCAGCGCGTCCTCCGCAATCCGTATCCGTTCTGTCTTGGAGATACCTTTCACCTTCAGTCCGTAGGCCACATTGTCCAGTACATTCATATGCGGGAACAGTGCGTAGTCCTGGAAAACAGTGTTGACGTTGCGCCGATACGGTGGCACGCCCTCGGCGCGCTCGCCGAAGATTGAAATGGCGCCCGCAGTTGGCTGTTCGAAACCAGCGATGAGGCGAAGGCAGGTGGTTTTGCCCGACCCGGATGGCCCGAGCATCGCGAAGAATTCACCGGGCTGCACCTCCAGGTCGACCGAGTCGACCGCTTTAACGCTGCCGAAATGGCGCGATACGTTCTCGAATGAAACGGCGATCATGCATTGCCCGCGTTGCTTCTATGATCCGGCGCTCGGCGTACGGCGCCCGTCGTTGGCCAGCACGCGCTTAAGATCTTGTGGCCAGTCGCGGCAACCCCAAGGATTCGTCGCGCCTGGCCACTTTTGCCGCGGAATGCTCCGCGGCGTCAGGCTTCAGCGCCCTCCGATGACGCCGATGTAGTCCGACACCCAGCGGTAGTAGGGCACACACTTGTCGCCCTGCGACGCGCATTTCGTTGTTGGCGTCGTCCAGAAGCGAACTTTCGAGAAGCTGTCGAAGCCGTTTGTCGAGCAACCCTCTTTTGTCTGCATTCCGCGTCCGTCCGTGCAGGCCGCCGGAACAGCTGGATTGGCTCCGAACCAGGCCGAGAGGTCGCTCTGCAGGTTGGATGCAAGCGTGTGCTCCATCCACATGTATGAGCAGTTCGGATTGCGTGAGTCGACGTGCATCATGGTCGTGTCGGCCCACCCGGTGACACCCTCGTCCGGGATCACCGATGCGATCGGTTGCTTCTGGCTCTTGAGCAGGTTGACCTGGAATGGCCACGAGCCCGACGCGACAACGCCCTCGTTCTTGAAATCGTCGATCTGGATGAAGGCATCGTGCCAATAACGGCCGACTAGTTTGCGCTGTGCGCGCAAGAGTTCGAGCGAGGCCTTGTACTGCACTTCGTTCAGCTCATAAGGGCTCTTGATGCCAAGATCAGGCTTGTGCGTCATGAGGTAGAGCGCTGCGTCTGCAATGTGGATGGGGCCGTCATAGGCCTGTACGCGCCCCTTATTCGGTTTGCCATCCGGCAGCGCCATCTCCTCGAACACCACTTTCCAGCTCGTCGGCGGATCCTTGAAGACTTTGGTGCTGTACATCAGAACGTTCGGCCCCCACATGTAGGGAACGCCGTAGTGCACGCCGTCGACCGTATGCCAAGGCGCCTTCTTCAGGCGATCGTCGATTGTTCCCCAGCTCTTGACGAGGCTGATATTGATCGGTTGCACCCGTTTGCCCGCGACGAGCCGCAATGAGGCGTCGCCAGATGCGGTCACGAGGTCGAAGCCGCCTTCATTCATCAACGCCACCATCTCGTCGGAGGTGTTGGCGGTCTTTACATTGACTTTGCAACCGGAAGCTTGTTCGAATTTTGTAACCCAATCGAACTTCTTGTCGGTCTCGCCGCGCTCGATATAGCCCGGCCAGGCGACGATGGTAAGTTGCCCTTCGGCCTTCCCGATTTCCTTGATTTGCGCCACGGATGGATTCGCAAGCGTCAGCGCCAACGTAAAGCCACTCAGCAATGCGAGTATCGACTTCATTAACACCTCCCAGGTCCGGGCGGCTGCTTCTTCCGAGACAGCACGGCCCCCGGATGGACCGTTTCGGCAAATGTAACCTTTCGCAATTTCATTTATCAGAAGGTGGGTTTCGCTTTTTCCGATAACGGGCCATCATGGCCGCTGCCGTGCGCTGCGCTGGCCCTGCGCTATGCCTATGAAGTCGCGCGCGTTTTGCGTGAGACCTGACCCGCGCCGCCACGTCATGCCGACCTGAACTACCGGCAATGAGCCGGAGACGTCGCGCGACTCGATCCGATCGCCTTCCAGAGACCAAGGCCGGTAGACAATATCGGGCAGCAGTGCGAGTCCGGCCCCCGTGGCGACCAGGCTGCGCACCGCCTCGACGGATCGAGTGCGGAAAGCAACCTTGGGGCGGGTTCCGAACGCGGCGAGCAGTTTGCCCGTATTCTCCTCGACCTCATCGACTGTTAGCATGATAAGGGGCTCAGAGAGAATGTCTGCAAACGTGATGCTGTCGGCACTTGCAAGTGAGTGTCCGAGCGGCAACCACAAGCGATAGGGCGAGACTTCGACGATCTCGGCGTCGATTGCGAGGCGGTCGCGCAGGTTCGACACCACCATGACGGCAACATCCAGTTCGCCGCCGATCAAGAGGTGCTCGAGGTAGTCGCCATTGTCTTCGATAGCGTGGATCTCAACCGACGGAAAAGCACGGCGATAGCGCGCCAGAATATCTGAAAGCACGTAGCCGGCGACGAGCGAGGTAACGCCGAGTTGTAGGCGGCCACCACGGTTCGAAGCTTGCTCGGAGAAGCTCCTGCGTGCGTCGGAGATATCCGTCAGGATGCGCGTCGCGTGGCGCAGGAGCTGATGGCCTTTGTGGGTAATAGACAAGCCGCGCGGATGACGCTCAAACAGCTTGACGTCAAGATCGGCCTCCAGCTCCTTGATCGCTTCGGTGACGGACGATTGCGAGATCGACAGCGCTTGCGCGGCACGGGAGACCGTGCCGGCCTCGGCCGCCGCGACAAAGAACTGGAGCTGCCTGATCGTAAACGCCATGACGGGATTAAGCACCAATTCTACCGCGGATGAAAGCTCCAGCCGCGAGCGTTCTTGAGAGCAAGGCGGACCTTGTCTGCTCTCGGTCCGATGTCGCCCTTGACCCAAAGCGGACCTCATCTCTTCTTATCCTCGCAGATTTCGGCTAATGAAGAGCGCGGGCTGCATCACTGCCAATTGTTCCTGACCGCAAATTGGATGGCCTCGTGCACCCATAACGCGAACCTCTTGCAGGCAATCGGTTTGAGCTGCTGCCGGTGCAGCGCTGCTCTATCTGCCGCTCTATTCGCCGGACTTCAATTCGATCGAACAGCTCTTTGCCGAACTCAAGGCCGCGCCAAGTCCACTGAAAGATCCGTCGAGAGCCTCTGGGACAGAATTGCCATTCCGCTCAACATCTTTCCAACGGACGAATGCGCCAACTACTCCCGCAGTTCCGGATATGCCTCGCATCAAGTGGAAAATGCTTTAACGGGCGTTAACGTTTCCTGATCGCGCTGTTTCGGATTTGAACTGGCACCAATGCTTACGCGTTAGGCTTACTGACAGTTTGGCCGGCGGCTTTAACCCTTGGGGCCGGTTCTTCGGATAGGTTGCTGCTCACAACAGGGAGCGGCATCCATGCGCGCTGCGATCGCACTGGGACTTTTGATCGGAACGACGGCGACGGCCTTTGCCGGCGGCGGTTTCGAGATCGTGATTCCGGGCCGCATCGGGGTACCCATCATCATTAATGGCGTCGACGCATCCTATGCCGTGGTCGAGGGTGACTGGGGTCTCGGCAAGGGTGGCCAGGTGCAGACCAGGGTCTATGGCGGCCGCTATATCGATCCCGTTCCCAAGGTCGGTCATTACTACCCGAGCGCCGGCCTGCTGCCGGCTTACGGACGTCTCGAAATTCAGCCGCCGGCCAACCGCCCGTTGCCGCAGCCCGCGGAGAGCTATCATCAGTCATGGTCGGCGCGATCACCGCAGCCGGCGCAGGCCGACGTGCCGTTCTATCCGCCGCCGGTGATCGTCGCCCCGGAGATCGACGTCCCGCGGCGCGATTTCCGGAACTGAACAAGCCCTGGAGTTTTCTGACCGGATTTTCCATATCAAGAGTCCACGACGACAAGAAAAACAGATCCACAGGAGAGAGTGCAATGCGTTCGACGATTTCAGGAATGGTGGCGGCAGTTGCCGTGATGATGACGATGGGCGCCGCCCCAGCGATGGCGTGCTACGCCAACCCGTGCGCCCCGGCGCCGGTCTATGTCGCTCCGGCACCGGTCTATTCGGGCTGCTATAGCGGCTGCGGCGGCTGGGCCCGTGAGCGGCTGCCCGATCCGGTGCACCAGTATTATTACGTCAACCAGGGCCCGACCTATTCCGGCCCGGGCAACTGGGCGCCGCGTCCGGTCTATCAGGAAACCTCGGTGTCTTACGGCCGTCCCCATTACGGCTATCGCACACACCGGCACCACGGCCATCGTTATTCGGTCCGCCCGAGCGTCCGTTACGGCTACGCCCCTCGGGCTGGCTACGGTCCGCGCCTCGGATACGCTCCCCGAGTTGGGTACGCTCCGCGGGTTGGCCACGCCCCGCGACACAGCATGCGCCACCATGGCGGCCCGGCGATGCATCGTCATCATGGCCACCACCACCGTCACCACGGCCACGTGCTGCGCCGCTACAACTGATCTGAATGTCGCTTGAGATTGTCAGCGCCCGTTCGCATCACGCGAGCGGGCGTTGCGCTGTGGATTACCTGGAATTACGTGCCCATCAGGCCGAGCCGGCTGGCGCCGATGTAGAGCGCCAGCACCGCCGCATTCGACACGTTGAGGCTCTTGATCTCGCCGGGCATGTCGAGCCGCGCCACCGCGCTGCAGGTCTCCCGGGTCAATCTCCGCAGCCCCTGGCCTTCCGCGCCCAGCACCAGCGCCAGCGGCTGGACCAGGGGCATTGCGCCCAGATCCTCGCTGCCCTCGCTGTCGAGCCCGACGGTCATGAAACCCAGGTCGTTCAGCTCGTTCAGCGCGCGCGCCAGGTTCGTCACGGTCACCATTGGCACCAGCTCCAGCGCGCCGGAGGCGGATTTCGCCAGCACGCCGGTGGCGTCGGGGCTGTGCCGCGCCGTGGTGACGATGGCCTTGACCGCGAAGGCTGCCGCCGAGCGCAGGATGGCGCCGACATTGTGAGGATCGGTGATCTGGTCGAGCACCAGCACGATTCCCTCCTGCGCCAGGTCGTTGATATCGGGTGAATCCAGCGGCTCGGCTTCCGCCAGCAGGCCCTGATGCACGGCGTCGGGCCCGAGCCTGCTGTCGATCAGGTCGGGGCGGACGATTTCCGGGGTGACGCGCAGCTCGATCTTGTCGTCGGCCAGCCGCCTTGCGGCGTTTTCGGTCAGCCACAGCTTGCGAATCCGGCGCTGCGGGTTGGCCAGCGCCGCCGCCACCGTGTGCCAGCCATACAGAATCACCGACCCGTCGGGGCTGGCCTCGCGGTCGCGCCCGCCCGGCCGGTGGCCGGATGAGCGCCCTTTGTCGGGTCCTTTGCCGCCTCCGCGCTGAAAGCGCTGTTTTCGGTCACGATCACTCATGGCAGGCTTGTGTCACGGGTTCCGAATAATGGCAATTTGAGCCCCCGTTGGCCCGGATAGTGCGGGCGCCTTGGTTGACTTTGCCGGGCCGTTTCCCCCATAAACGCGCCAACCGGGAGCTCGCCATCGGCGACCGGTTTTAACGTCATCCATGACCTTTCTGCCGCCATTTTCGGCGGGAGGGTTCCGATGCTGTTGAGCGGGGGAGTGTCCCGAGTGGCAAAGGGAGCTGACTGTAAATCAGCCGTCTTACGACTTCGAAGGTTCGAGTCCTTCTTCCCCCACCAACACCAAAAAACAGCGTTGTTTGCGCTAGTCTTTTTGGCCTATGGCCCGCACTTCCCCACCAGGTGCGGGAATAGACGTTCCGGATTTGGACAGTTTTTCCATGTGGTCTGCGGCCAGCTTGCGGCGGTCGGCGGCCTTCGTATAAAGCGCCGCCATCTGGCCGCCTTCCCATCCGAAGATTGCTTCAAGGGTCGCCACGGTCGCGCCGTTGTTAGCCGCCCGTGTCGCCGCCGCCTTCCTGATCCCGTGCGCTGACTTGTTGAGGATGCCCGCAGCGCGACAAGCCTTCTTGAACAGGGTGCCCACCACCTCTTTACGAAGCGGCTGCCCCTTCTTGCTGGCGATGATCGACAATTCGCCGGTCGGGCCTGCGGCGAGTATTTCGGCCAGTTCGGGCAACACCGGGATCGTCACGCGCGTCCCGGTCTTTTCCGTGTCGATCGT
>NZ_JAUYAN010000324.1 GCF_030693485.1 Bradyrhizobium sp.
GCCGGCGAAACTGCGCGAGCCGGCCCGGACGCGAATGGCGCGGCGGCCGCCGAACATCGGTATGGTCATGGCTTCATCGCCCAGCCGCGACGGCTCGGCGGAGAGCTCATCGCCATCGAGCCGCACCAGCGAGAACGGATCGTTGGGGTCGTCGACCGCGGACGCCAGCAGCGCATCGGCCCGCTCGCGCACGAGGCCCGCATCAGGACCGTAAAGCAGGATGATGGGACGCGCCGGATCGGGCCGGGCGAGAAAAGCGTCGATCTCTCTTCCGCGAAGCGCGACCATCGAGTAATTCCGGGTGAGAACCTTCTCACCCTCCAGGGGAGGGTGAATACGGGTCAGCTACCCGCGACGAAGAACGACGCCAGCCGGGTCTGGATATTCTCCGCGATCTCCTGCGCGGCGCGGTCTTCGGCGTCGCGGAAGGCGCGGGCGCGGGCGAAGCGCTGCAGCTGGCCGGGACTGTCGTAGGACACCCGCGCGAAGGTGGTTCCGGTCATGACCGATTTATTGGTGGTCAGATCGATCAGATTGTACTGGGCGTCGATGCCGTAGTTCTCGCTGGATGGCAGCGCGGTGGCGGGATCGAGCATCAGCGACGAGCGGCTGGCGCCGAACCGCAGCACCAGTTTGTGCGTCGGGGGCATGCCGGTGGCGTTGCCGTAGAGCTTGAACTTCAGCGCGTTGCGGATTTCCACCTGGACCCGGGCCTCGCGCGAGGCGTTGGGCTTGTCGACCGGCGGGACGTCCACCCCCATCAGTTTTTCGCGCAGGCCGGGGGTGCCGTCGGTGCGTTCGGCATACATCGGCTGAAAGCAGCCGGCCGTCAGCGCCGCCAGGGCGGCCACGACCAGGAGCCGAGCGGCGATGCGGGTCTTAGCCAACGACATTCACGATCCTCATGGGAACCACAATCACCTTGCGAACGGCCTTGCCGCCGAGCGCCTGTTTTACCGCATCGAGAGCCAAAACGGCAGCCTCAATTTCCGGATTTTCGGCGCCCCGTGGCACTGTGACATCACCCCGTTTCTTGCCGTTGACCTGGACCACCAGCGTCACGGTATCTTCAATCAGCAAATCGCGTTCGATTTGGGGCCAATTCGCCTCTGAAATCAGTCCCTTCTGGCCCAGCACCGTCCAGCACTCCTCGGCCAGATGAGGCATCATGGGCGCGAACAGTTGAACAAGAATGACTGCGGCCTCGCGGACCGACCAGGCCAGGTCCGGCGAGGGCTGCCCTTCGCGGCCAAGCACCTCGGCCAGTGCGTTGGTGAACTCGCGGATATGGGCGAGGCAAACATTGAAATGCAGCTTCTCGATGCCGGTGGAGACCTTGTCCAGCGCGCCATGGGCGGCCTTGCGCAGCACCAGCGCGTCGGCGCCGAACGCCGCCGGCCGTGCCGCCGGGGCTGACTGGGCGATTCCGGCGGACTCGTTGACCAGCCGCCACAGCCGCTGCACGAAGCGCGAGGCGCCCTGCACCCGTTCGTCGCTCCAGATCACGTCGCGATCCGGCGGCGAATCCGACAGCATGAACCAGCGCGCGACGTCGGCGCCGTAGGTGGCGATGATGTCGTCGGGGTCGACGGTGTTGCGCTTCGACTTCGACATCTTCTCGATCGGGCCGATCGAGATTTCTTCGCCGCCTTCGATCATCGTGGCGCGACGGCCGCTGCCGATGGTCTCGATTTTCACCTCGGCCGGCGTGACGTAGCCGCCGTCGGCCTTCTGATAGGTTTCGTGCACCACCATGCCCTGGGTGAACATACCGGCGAACGGCTCGTCCATGCCGATATGGCCGGTGGCCTTCATGGCGCGGGTGAAGAAGCGGCTGTAGAGCAGATGCAGGATCGCGTGCTCGACGCCGCCGATATACTGGTCGACCGGCATCATCCGGTTGGCGACCTCAGGCGTGGTCGGCGCCTTCTCGTTCCAGGGATCGGTGAAGCGCGCGAAATACCACGATGAATCCACGAACGTGTCCATGGTGTCGGTTTCGCGCTGTGCTTTCCCGCCGCATTTGGGGCAGGCGACGTGCTTCCAGGTCGGATGATGGTCGAGCGCGTTGCCGGGCTTGTCGAAGGAGACATCCTCCGGCAGCACCACCGGCAGGTCCGCATCGGGCACCGGCACGACATCGCACTTCGGGCAGTGGATCACCGGGATCGGGCAGCCCCAATAGCGCTGCCGCGAGATACCCCAGTCGCGCAGTCGGAAGTTCACCTGCCGCTCGCCAACGGCCCCCACCCTTCCCTCCCCCGCTTGCGGGGGAGGGTTAGGGAGGGGGCGCATCTCGGCTTCAAGCCGTTTCGCAACATCCTGCTTGGCTTGATCGATGGTCATGCCGTCGAGGAAGCGCGAATTGATCATGCGGCCATCGCCGTCAAAGGCGGTGTCGGTGATGACGAACGTCTTCGGATCCTGGCCTTCGGGGCACACCACGGGGATGTTGCCGAGCCCGTATTTGTTGACGAAATCGAGGTCGCGCTGGTCGTGCGCCGGGCAGCCGAAGATCGCGCCGGTGCCGTATTCCATCAGCACGAAATTGGCCACGTAGACCGGCAGCTTCCAGTCCGGATCGAACGGGTGGACCGCCCGGATCCCGGTATCGAAACCCAGTTTCTCCTGGGTGTCGATGATCTCCTGCGCGGTGCCGTGACGTTTCGCTTCCGCGATGAATTCCGCCAGTTTCGGATTCTTCGCCGCCGCGGCCTGCGCCAGCGGATGATCCGGCGCGATCGCCATGAACTTGGCGCCGAACAGCGTGTCGTGCCGCGTGGTAAAAATCTTCAGCTCGGTCTCGCCTGCCGGCGTCCAACCTTCAGGCAAGGTCTTGGGATCGAGCGCGAAGCGCACCAGCATGCCTTCGCTGCGGCCGATCCAGTTGCGCTGCATCAGCCGCACCTTGTCGGGCCAGCGGTCCAGTCCGTCCAGCGCGTCCAGCAGTTCCTGCGAGTACTTCGTGATCTTGAAGACCCACTGGTTCATCTCGCGCTGCTCGACCACCGCGCCGGAGCGCCAGCCGCGGCCGTCGATCACCTGCTCGTTGGCGAGCACGGTCATGTCGACCGGATCCCAGTTGATCTTGCGCTTCTCCCGCTCGGCCAGGCCCGCGCGGAGGAAGTCGTTGAACATCTTCTGCTGGTGCTTGTAGTAGGAGGGATCGCAGGTCGCGAATTCGCGGGACCAGTCCAGCGACAGCCCGATCGACCGCAGCTGCTTCTTCATCGCCGCGATATTCTCGTAGGTCCACGCCTTCGGCGCCACCTTGCGCTCGATCGCGGCATTCTCGGCCGGCAGGCCGAAGGCGTCCCAGCCCATCGGGTGCAGCACGTTGAAACCCCTGGCCCGCATGAACCGCGCCAGCACATCGCCCAGCGTGTAGTTGCGGACATGCCCGATATGGATCCGCCCGGAAGGGTAGGGGAACATCTCAAGCACGTAGTATTTCGGCCGGACATCCTCGTTTTTGGAGGCGAAGATCGCCTTTTCGTCCCACTGGCGTTGCCAGCGCGGCTCGGTTTCGCGTGCGTTGTAGCGTTCGGAGGTCATGGAATCGCTGGGCTTTTCGTGGTTCGGACCGTCTTAAGGGGACGGCGGACTAGGCCACAAAAGCGGCAGGGGGGTCAACGCCCC
>NZ_JAUYAN010000327.1 GCF_030693485.1 Bradyrhizobium sp.
GCCTCCGCAGGCAAGCCGCCCTTTGACTGTCGAAGGTTTCGGCCAGTTGCGGACAATCGGCTACCGCCGAGACCGGCATATCGCTCCGGGTTGCGGCCCGTGAGCGCGAGGCGTCCAGCGCCCGGTCGAGTGCGAAAATCAGCGCGATCGCGATAGCCAGCAGGACCGCGACCTGGGTTGCGGACAGGCCAGCGGCCTTGGGCCAGATACCTTCGCTTCGTTGCGAAGGGGTGTGTGAACGTGGCATGGATGCTTCTCCACGGTTCGCCCCCCAATGCCTGTTAGCTCGAATGGCGCATCGACGCTGTGAAGTGCTTCACATCGCCGAATGTTTTTTCCGCCCGTGAATAGCGGTGCCGATGATGGTGCAATCAATTGCCGTTCAGCGGAATTCTCGAAGCCGCAATATTCGCGATCGCGTTTAGCATCAATTTTTTGCTCGCCGCGGCGCGTATTTCGCGATTAAGCTGGTCGCCGCTGGTAGAAGAAAAAATTGCAGCGGGGAGTCCATTTTTGACGCGTGCATCCTCTTCCTATCGGCTGGAGCCGTTGCGCCGCGTCGATGCCGGCGTTCTCGACGTCGCCTATTACGAGGCGGGGCCGGCCGACGGTCCGGTCGTGATGCTGTTGCACGGCTTCCCTTACGACATCCATGCTTATGTCGATGTCGCCCCTGACCTGGCGGCGCAGGGTTGCCGCGTCATCGTTCCCTATTTGCGCGGTTACGGACCGACCCGGTTCCGCGACAAGGCGACGCCGCGCTCGGGAGAGCAGGCCGCGTTGGGCGCCGACCTGATCGCGCTGATCGATGCGCTCGGTATCCAGCGCGCGGTTTTCGCCGGCTACGACTGGGGCGGCCGCGCCGCCTGCGTCGGCGCCGCGCTATGGCCGGAGCGCTGCGCGGGGCTGGTGTCGCTCAACAGCTACAATATTCAGGATATCGCCAGAGCCATGGTGCCTGCCAGCGCCGAGCGCGAGGTCCCGCTCTGGTACCAGTATTATTTCCAGATCGAGCGTGGCCGCGCCGGCCTTGCCGCCAACCGGCGCGAGATCGCGAAAATTCTCTGGCAACAATGGTCGCCGAACTGGGCTTTCGACGATGCGACCTTCGAACGCTCGGCCACAGCCTTCGAGAATCCTGACTATGTCGACGTCGTGATCCACAGTTACCGCCATCGCTACGCGCTGGCCGAAGGCGATCCGCAATATGCGGCGCTGGAACGTCAGTTAGCGGCGCAGCCTGCGATTTCCGTTCCCGCCATCACCCTGGACGGAGCCGGCGACGGCGTGTTCCCCGCCAATGACGGCACCGCGACCGCGGCGAAATTTACCGGCCCGCGCAGCCATCGGGTGATCCCGCGCGCGGGGCACAATTTGCCGCAGGAAGAACCGGAAGCGTTTGCGGCAGCGGTGATGGAGTTGATCAAGTCGTAGGAAAAAATTGACCACCGTCATCCGCGAGATAGTTCGGCAGGCGGGCGCCTGCGTGGTGGGACGACAAATTCTTGCCGGAGACGCGGAGACCGGACGACGAATCTCAATCCCGCCGCGGGCTGATCTTCCAGGTCACCGCGATGATGGCGGCGGTGATCAGGCCGCTGATCAGGCCGGCGATCGGCATTGCCAGCGCCAGCACGGCGGTGGCGGCCCAGCCGATCGAGGAGAAGGCTTCGGCGAAGGTGGCGAACCGCGACGAGGTCTGGCGGCGGCGGAACTGGCTGCGCCTTACCTGCACACGGAACCAGTGCTGGATCGCGGTCGCCGATCCCGCCGCGACGATGATGCCGAGCGTGGTGACAGCAGCTTGCAGCGGCGCGGCATAGGCCAGCGCCATCAACAGCGGCGCGAAGATCAAGGCGATCGCGATCAGCACCACCTCGATCTTGGCGCGGGTGACGCGTGACGCCGGCAACGGCGCGGTTGCCACCAGGTCGGGGGCGTCCTCGCCCGAAATCGTCAGCCAGGCGAGGCCGCCCGCGAGCTGACCCGCGGCCATCACGATGACAGGCGTGATCAGCACGAGGGCGGCGTCGCTGTCGGCGAAGCTTTTCCACAGCAGCAGCGCTGGCGGCACCAGATAGAGGAGCTGCATCAGGCTCTGCGACAGCAGCCAGGGATCGCGCTTCAACAGCACGAATTCCTTCCAGCGCAGCGCCTGCTGCCGCGAACCGGCGCGAAACGCCTTTGCGCTGAAACCTTGCCGGGTGGTCGCGGGGTTGGCCGAAGCGCTGACGACGGTATCGGCGAAGCGCGGCGAGAAGATCGCCATGACAGCGCCGAGCAGCACGAGGCTGCCGGCCAAAAGACACAGCAGCGCTTCGCCGTCGCCAAGCGCGGCGCGCGCCGGCCACCAGACGACGCTGTCGAGCGCCGGCGCGAAGACCGCCGCGCTGTCCGACGTCAGCACCGCGAACCGCGCCAGCGTGCCGTAGGACAGGATCGCGGCAATCTGTAACGCAATGACGAAACCGGCACCGATCACGGCGGCGAGGATTTGCGCCACCAGCCGGGTGCGGCTCGGGCCGATCAGGCGAAACAGCACGACCGTGACCGCGATCGCGACCGCCGCGGCGCTCAGGCCAATGGCGACGACCACGCCGAACGCGGCAAGCCAGCGCCAGCCGCCTCCGATCACGAGAACATCGACGAACGGCGACGACAATAGAAGCGCCATCGCCGTGACCTGAAGCGCGATCGCCGCGATGCGAACCGAAAACACATTGGCCAGGGCGACCGGCGACGACATGATCAGATCGAGATCGGCGCGGGCGTAAAATACCCGCGTCACCGATTCGATGGCCTGCGACAGCATCAGCGCCCATGCCAGCAGGATGGTCGCAGTGATGACGATCAGGGTGGATTTATCCAGGGGCTCCTGCAGGTCGGCATACCGGCCGATCACAGCGTAGGCGGGCAGGTGCATGATCGCTGCAAGAACGATCAACCCGAAAATGGCTGTGCGCTTGCGGCCCTTGCGGCCGGCGGTGAGCATCGCCAGCCCCTCACGCCATGCCAGCCGGATTTCGTGCCGGGCAAACCAGGTCAGATCCGCTGACGAGCTCATGCCGCGGCGGCCTCGGTGTCGACCAGCGCGATGAACATGTCCTCGAGGCTGGTGTCGTTGCGCCCGTTCTGCTGGCGCAATTCGCTCAGCGTCCCCTCGGCGATCAGCCGGCCCGATGCGATCACCCCGATCCGGTCAGCCATCCGTTCCGCCACTTCCAGGATATGCGTGGTCATGATCACGGTGCAGCCCGATCGCACCCGGTCGCCGAGCAGGCCCTTGACGTGGCGCGCCGATACGGCGTCGAGCCCGGTGAGCGGCTCGTCGAGGATGATCAGGCGCGGGTCATGCACCAGGGCTCCTGCCAGCGCCACCTTCTGGCGCATGCCCTTGGAGAAACCCTCGCAGCGCTCGTGCAGATGCGGTTCGAGGCCGAGCGAAACCAAAAGATCGCGCGCCGATGGTTCGGAAACCGCGGGGTCGATGCCCCACAGCCCGGCGACGAAGGCGAGATATTCCAGCGGGGTCAGCTTGTCATAAATCATCGGCTCGTCCGACACCCATGCCGTGATCTGCTTGGCGGCGACGGGATCGGCCAGCGCGTCGATACCGAGCACCGAGACCGAGCCGGCATCGGGCCGCAGCAGGCCGGCCACCATTCGCAGCGTCGTGGTCTTGCCGGCGCCGTTGGGCCCGAGCAGCGCATAAAACTCGCCGGTTCGGACGGTCAGATCGAGCGCATCGACCGCGAGGCGGTCAAAACGCTTCGTTAACCCTCGTAACGCCAGCGCGGATTCGTCGGGCTTCATGTCGGGGCGACCCTGCCGTTGCATCGGATCGCACCATGGACCGAAGAACTTTCGGCGCGGTGAATCGAGGGCGGCAAATCCCGCCGGTGCGCGGTCTGCCCGTGACTGTGCAAAGGCGGTTGCCCGGGACTGCGGCATTTGTCCGCAACCGGCCCGCCGGGACGGCAGCCAGCGTTAAGTTGACAGGGATCAGTGCTTTGGGCTGTATACGGCCAGGTGTTCGCGAGTGCTTCGACACTGTCGATGCGGGCAGCGACTAGACACAAGATGCGGCAAAGGTGACCGATAGAGTCGCCGCGCATCGGGGGAGGGATATCTGCAATGCTGGACTTCGTTCAGCAGTTGGTGAGCGGTATTGCGCTCGGCTGCGTCTACGGCCTAATCGCGCTCGGTTTCGTCCTGGTATACAAGGCGACCGAAGTCGTTAATTTTGCGCAGGGCGACCTGATGATGCTGGGCGGATTCTTCGCCTTCACCTTCATCGGCATCCTCGGCCTCAATTACTGGCTTGGTTTCGTCGGCGCGGTCATCGCGATGGCGCTGTTCGGCATGCTGGCGGAGCGGGTCGTGGTGCGCCCGATCCTCGGTTATCCGCAATTCTCCATCATCATGGCGACGATCGGGCTCGGATACTTCCTGCGCTCCATGGCCGGCATCATCTGGGGTACCGACGACCTCAAGATCGAGACGCCGTTCAGCCAGGGCGTGCTGCGGATCGGCAGCCTGGTACTGGCCTATGACAAACTCTCCGTCATCGCGGCGACCATCATCCTGTGCGCGCTGCTGTATCTGTTCTTTAACCGGACCACGCTCGGCACCGCAATGCGGGCGAGTTCGGAGAACATGCTGGCGGCCTATTATATGGGCATTCCGGTCAAACGCGTGGTGTCGATCGTGTGGGCGATCTCGGCGGCGGTGGCGACCGCGGCCGGCGTGCTGCTGGCGCCGATCACCTTCATCCACTCCAATGTCGGCCTGGTGCTGGGGCTGAAGGCCTTTCCGGCGGCGGTGCTCGGCGGCTTCGGTTCGATCCCCGGCGCGGTGGTGGGCGGCGTGCTGATCGGGGTGATCGAGAGCATGGCCGGTTTCTACCTGCCGCAGGGATGGAAGGATGTCGCGCCCTACCTCGTTCTGCTGATCGTATTGCTGCTCAAGCCCGAAGGCCTGTTCGGCCATCACGCGCGCAAGAAGGTTTGAGGATCAGCCATGCGTTTCATGTTCAAGACCGACTATGAAGACGACATCAAGCTGTTTCCGCACGGCGGCTATATTGTCACCTACGGCATTTTGCTGGCGTTCCTGGCGGTAGCCCCCTTCGTTCTCTCCAGTTATCTCGTCAGCCAGATGGTGTTCGTCTTCATCTACGCCACCGTCGGCGTCGGGCTGATGATCCTGACCGGCTTCACCGGGCAGGCATCGCTTGGCCATGCCGCCTTCCTCGCCATCGGCGCCTATACCGCGGGGTATCTGCAACAATACAACGTGCCGTTCCCGGTATATTTCCTGGTTGCGGGCGTGCTGACCGGCACCGTCGGGGCCATGGTCGGGTTCCCGGCGCTGCGGCTGCAGGGCATCTATCTGGTGATTGCGACGATTTCCTTCGCTTTCATCATCGAGGAAATCCTGGCGCGCTGGGAAAGCGTCACCCATGGCAACGAGGGCATGCGGGTCAAGGCGCTGCAATTCCTCGGCACCACGGTGTCGCGCGACAGTCCCTCTTTCTACTTCCTCTGTCTTGCCGTGCTGGCAATCACCATCCTCGCCACGCTCAATTTGCTGCGCTCGCCGACCGGCCGCGCCTTCGTCGCGATCCGAGACAGCGAGACCGCGGCCCGCAGCATGGGCGTCAACGTATCGCTCTACAAGGTCAAGTCGTTTGCGATCTCGGCGGCGATCACCGGCTTTGCCGGCGTGCTGTTCGCCCACAAGCTGTCCTTCATCAGCCCGGAAATGTTCACGCTGCAGCTCTCGATCGAGTTCATCATCGTGATCCTGATCGGCGGCGCCTTCAGCCCGCATGGCGCCGTGCTGGGCGCGATCTTCATCGTCATGATCGATCCGTTCCTGACCTACCTCAAGGACGACGTGCCCGGAATGATCGCCGCCGTGGCCGCGACCTTCGGCGCCGGTGCCGAGATGGCCGCGACGATCAAGACCAATGTGGCCGCGTTCGCTTCCGCCAACGGGCTGAAAGGCGCGATCTACGGGGTCATCATCGTGGTGTTCGTGCTGTTCGAGCCGCTCGGGCTTTACGGACGCTGGCTCAAGATAAAGCTCTTCTTCCAGCTGTTCCCGCTCTACAAGCGCGCCACCTTCAAGCGACAGAAGATTTACGTCAAATCGGAGCGTAACCGATGAGCTACTTCCGCGCCGAAAACCTGTCGCTGCATTTCGGCGGTCTGAAAGCGGTCGACGCGGTCTCCTTCGCCGTGGAGAAGGGCGAGATCCTGTCGATCATCGGTCCCAACGGGGCCGGCAAGAGCTCGATCTTCAACCTGGTGTCGCGGATCTACAATCCGACTTCGGGCCGGATTTTCTTCGAGGACCAGGACATCACCGACGAGCCCGCCTTCGGCATCGCCAAGCTCGGCATCGCCCGCACCTTCCAGAATATCGAACTGTTCGAGAATGCCACCGTGCTGAGCAACCTTCTGGTCGGCCGGCACCGGCACTCCACCACCCAGCTCTGGCAGGAACTGCTGTTTCTGCCGAGCGTACGCGCGAACGAGAAGGTCCATCGCCGCCGGGTCGAGCAGGTGATCGAGTTTCTCGATCTCGAGCCATACCGCGACAAGCTGATCTCGGGGCTGCCCTATGGCGTGCGCAAGGTGATCGAACTGGCGCGGGCGCTCTGCACCGAGCCGAAGCTGATCCTGCTCGACGAGCCGTCGTCCGGGCTGAATGTCGAGGAGACCGCCGACATGTCGTTCTGGATCCGGGACATGAAGACCGAGCTCGGCATCACGGTGCTGATGGTCGAGCACGACATGACGCTGGTGAACCGGGTATCCGACCGCGTGATCGCACTGAACTACGGCAGGGTGCTGGCGATGGGGTCGCCGGCCGAGGTGCAGCGTCATCCCGACGTCGTCGCCGCCTATCTCGGCGCCTAGAGGATGATGCCATGAGCACTTCCGACATCATTCTGAAGCTCAGCAATATCGAGAGCTATTACGGGCCGATCATGGCCATCCGCGGCATCAGCATCGAGGTGCCGCGCGGCAAGATCGTGACCCTGCTCGGCGCAAACGGCGCCGGCAAGACCACGGTGCTGAAAACCATTTCCGGCATTCTCGATCCGCAGAAGGGTTCGATCGAGTTCCTCGGCAAGCCGATCCAGCGCATGGAGGCCGACAAGATCGTGCGGCTCGGCCTCAGCCATGTACCGGAGGGGCGCGAGGTGTTTCCGTTCCTGAGCGTGCGCGAGAACCTGATGATGGGCGCCTATCCGCGCAAGGATCGCGACGGCGTCGCCGGCGACCTGGAACTGGTCTACGGCTATTTCCCGCGGCTTCGGGAGCGGATCGACCAGCCGGCCGGGCAGCTGTCGGGTGGCGAGCAGCAGATGCTGGCGATCGGGCGGGCGTTAATGAACCGGCCGACGCTGCTTTTGCTCGACGAGCCGTCGCTCGGCCTGTCGCCGATCCTGGTCAAGGAGATATTCACGATCATCAAACGGGTCAACGAAGAGCAGGGCATGTCGATCCTGCTGGTCGAGCAAAACGCCAAGATCGCGCTGGAAACCGCCCATTACGGCTATGTCCTGGAAATCGGCCGGGTGGTCATGAACGACACCTGCGAGCGGCTGATGAATTCCCCGGACATTCAGGAATTCTATCTCGGCGCCAAGGAAGAGGGCGCACGGGGCGAACGGCGCTGGAAAAAGAAGAAAACCTGGCGCTGATGCGGGATTGGCTTTTGGGGAAGATTCGGCGTTAAATACGGGTTCTGTCGCGCGGAAAAGACTGGCTGCCAAGGCCGGCACAAGCAGACGGGGCCGAGAGGCGAGAGGGAACGACGTATGACCAGACCCGCAGTGTTGACTGTGGCGGACACGATCGCGAAGAGCTTTCTGTTGGCGGTGGAAACCCGTGGCGACAAGCCCGCGATCCGCGAGAAGAAATTCGGCATCTGGCAACCCACCAGCTGGCGGCAGTGGCAGCAGATATCGAAGGAAATTGCCTACGGATTGCACGCCATCGGCTTCCGGCCGGGCGACGTCGCCTCGGTCGTCGCCAACGCCGTACCGGAATGGGTGTATGCCGATATGGGCATCCTGTGTGCCGGCGGCGTTTCCTCGGGCATCTATCCGACCGATTCGGCGGTCCAGGTCGAATACCTGGTGAACGATTCCTCGACCAAGGTGATCTTCGCCGAGGACGAGGAGCAACTCGACAAGATCCTGTCGTGCCGGGCGCGATGCCCGACCTTGCAGAAGATCGTCGTGTTCGACATGGAAGGTCTTTCCGGCTTCATCGATCCGATGGTGATGTCGCTTGCCGAGTTCATGGCGCTCGGCAGCAACCACATCAACGATCACGCCGCGCTGTGGGACGAGATGATTGCCAGCCGCAGCGCCGGCGACCTCGCCATCCTGGTCTACACCTCGGGCACGACCGGCCCGCCCAAGGGCGCGATGCATTCCAACCGCAGCGTGACCCACCAGATGCGTCACGCCAACGACCTGTTTCCGTCGAGCGACGCCGAAGAACGCCTGATCTTCCTCCCGCTCTGCCATGTCGCCGAACGGATCGGCGGCTATTACATTTCGCTGGCGCTGGGATCGGTGATGAATTTCGCCGAAAGCCCGGAAACGGTGCCGGACAATCTTCGCGAAGTGCAGCCCACCGCGTTTCTGGCGGTGCCGCGGGTATGGGAGAAATTCTATTCCGGCGTCACCATCGCGCTCAAGGATGCGACCCCGCTGCAGAACTGGATGTATCGCCAGGCACTGGGGCTGGGATATCGCCTG
The DNA here is from genome assembly GCF_030693485.1 of Bradyrhizobium sp. Lineage (GTDB taxonomy): Bacteria > Pseudomonadota > Alphaproteobacteria > Rhizobiales > Xanthobacteraceae > Bradyrhizobium. Next base: position 8,786 of record NZ_JAUYAN010000327.1, read on the forward strand.
ACCGAGTACAAATTGCAGGGCGATACGCCGCCGCTGCCGTTGCGTCTCGCCAATCAGGCGGCCTACTGGCTGGTGTTCCGCAACATCAGGCGCATGCTGGGGCTGGATCGCTGCAGGCTGGCCTTTACCGGTGCGGCGCCGATCGCGCCCGACTTGATCCGCTGGTATCTCGCGCTCGGCATCGACATGCGCGAGGTCTATGGCCAGACTGAAAACTGCGGCGTCGCCACCGTGATGCCGCCGGATCGCATCAAGCTCGGCTCGGTCGGCAAGGCCGCGCCCTGGGGCGAAGTGAAGGTTTCCCCCGAAGGCGAGATCCTGATCAAGGGCGACTTCCTGTTCATGGGGTACCTCAACCAGCCGGAAAAGACCGCGGAGACCATCGACGCCAAGGGATGGCTGCATACCGGCGACGTCGGCTCGATCGACAATGAGGGCTTCGTCAAGATCACCGACCGGATGAAGGACATCATCATCACCTCGGGCGGCAAGAACATCACGCCGTCGGAGATCGAGAACCAGCTGAAATTCTCGCCCTACATCTCCGACACCGTCGTGATCGGCGACAAGCGGCCGTTCCTGACCTGCCTCGTCATGATCGACCAGGAGAACGTCGAGAAATACGCCCAGGACCACGACATTCCCTTCACCAATTATGCCAGCCTGTGCCGGGCGCCGGAGATCCAGGCTCTGATCCAGCGCGAGATCGAGACGGTGAACGTCAATTTCGCGCGGGTCGAAACCATCAAGAAGTTCTTCCTGATCGAGCGCCAGCTGACGCCCGAGGACGAGGAACTAACGCCGACCATGAAACTGAAGCGCAGTTTCGTGAACAAGCGCTACGCGGCCGAGATCAACACCATGTATGGCGAGCGCGCGGTGGCGTAAGCGGCGGCGACATCAGGAAAAGGCGAAGGATCTAAAGGCCCCGGCCTTCGCTCAACACGGGCCAAACGAAAGAGGAGACTGCAATGTCGAAATCGTTCAAGGCGCTGGGCCTTGCGGTGGGCGCCCTTGCGCTGACCCATCTGCCGGCCGCAGCGCAAACCAAGGTTACCAATGAAGGGATCTCGCCCACGGAGATCGTCATCGGTACCCACCAGGACCTGTCCGGCCCGATCAAGGTCTGGGGCGTTCCGGTTTCCAACGGCATGAAAATGGCGGTCGAGGAAATCAACGCCGCCGGCGGCATTCACGGCCGCAAGATCAAGCTGGTCCTCGAGGACTCCGGCTACGATCCGAAGCGCGCTGTGCTGGCGTCGCAGAAGATGGTCGAGCGCGACAAGATCTTCGCGATGGTCGGCCCGATGGGTTCGCCCACCGTGCTCGCCGCGCAGGACGTCCTGTTCGATGCCGGCGTGCTGCAGCTGTTCCCGCTGACCGCGGCCGAATTCACCTTCAAGTTCGACCCGGCCAAGCCGCAGGAAAGGCTGAAGTTCAACAACCTGCTGCCCTACGTCGAGAGCACCCGCGCCGCGGTGAAATACATGATCGAGACGAAGAACTTCAAGAAGCCCTGCGTCATGCATCAGGACGACGAGTACGGCAAGAACGTGCTCGACGGCTTCACGCAGCAGGTTACCGCGATGAAGCTGACGCCGGCCTCGATCACCAGCTACAAGCGCGGCGTGTCCGACTTCAGCGCGCAGATAGCCAAGATGAAAGCCGACGGCTGTGACATGGTCGTGCTCGGTACGGTGATCCGCGAGACCATCGGTGCGATGGGCGAAGCCAAGAAGCTCGGATGGGACGTGACTTTCCTCGGCGCCACGCCCACCAACGTGCTCGAAGTGCCGGCACTGGGCAAGGAGACGGTGGAAGGCCTTTATGCCGCGTCAGGCTTCGAAATTCCCTACGAAGACACCGCCAAGGGAAAAGTGAAGGACTGGCTTGCCAACTACAAGAAGATGTTCGGCTCCGACGCCAACACCCAGGCAATCATCGGCTACAATACAGTGACGACGTTCGCGCATTATGTGAACAAGGCCGGCAAGGATCTGACCGGACAGAAGCTGCTCGATGCGCTGGAGTCTGGCGACAAGTTCCAGGATATCTTCAACTCGCCGCCGACCGTGTTCTCGAAGACCAACCATCTCGCCACCACCATCACGCAGGTCCAGCAGATCAAGAACGGCCGCTGGGTGCTGGTGAAGGAAGGCCTGATGTTCTGAGGCTGGCTTCCCGCTAACGACGAAGGGCTGCGCGAGACGATCGCGCAGCCCTTCTGTTTTGTTCTGTCATTCCGGGGTGATGCAAAGCATCGAACTATGGTGCGCAATTGCGACCTGAGAATCTCGGGATTCCTGGTTCGCGCTTGCGCGCGTCCCGGAATGACTTCGTTACTTCGGCCGGATCGCGTCCGCTGTGCCCTGGATGAAGGCCTGGATCTTCACCACATCCGCTTCCGTCAGCTTGCCCGTGAAATCGGGCATGCCCTGGTCGCGGTGCGGACCCTTGAACACGAAGTCTTTCAGGTTCTCGATCGACGCCTTGCCGATATAGGCGAGGTTCCGGACGTTGCCGCCATTGTGGACTCCCGGCACCAAATGACACTGCACGCAGGCGGCGACATAGATCGCGGTGCCTTCGGGCACGTCCTTCGGGTCGTATTTGACGCCGGCGAGCAGACCCTCGGTCTGATATTTCACGAACTCCGGCAGCGGCGCTTTGCCGTCGATCGCGAAGGTATAGACCGTGCCGGGGCTCCGATACTCGGTCGCGCGCACCGCAATTCCGAATACGCCGCCCCAGCCGACCGCAATCGAGACATATTGCTTGCCGTCGATCATGTAGGTCGACGCGGCTGCCACCACGCCGGTGCCGGTCGGACTCTCCCACAGCTTCTCGCCTGTCGTGGCGTTGTAGGCGATAAAGCGTCCGTCAGCCGTCCCCTGGAACACGAGATTGCCGGCTGTCGTCAGTGTGCCGCCGTTCCACGGCGCCACATATTCGGCGCGCCAGACTTCCTTCTGCTTTACCGGGTCCCACGCGAGCAGCCGCCCGAATGGCTTGTTCTTGGGCGGCGTCGCGTCGAGTATGAAGCCGACGTTCCAGCCCGCCGCGGAGGCGAACTTGCCCGGCTCCTGCGCGTTTTGCGTGAGCTTCTTCTCCGGCGTCAGGTTCACCGGCACGCCCTGGGCCGGCAGATAGACGAGGCCGGTCTGCGGATTGAACGACATCGGATGCCAGTTGTGGGCGCCGTACGGGCCGGGAATGCTGTCATAGGCTTCGGCGCCGCGTGCCGCCGCCACTTCGATCGGCCGGCCGTCGGCGCCGTAGCCGGTCGCCCAGTTCACATCGACGAAGTTCTTCGCCGAGATGAACTTGCCGTTGGTGCGGTCGACCACGAAGAAGAAGCCGTTCTTCGGCGCGTGCAGGATGACCTTTCTTGGTGCGCCGTCGATGGTGAGGTCGGCGAGGATCATCGGCTGGGTCGAGGTGTAGTCCCAGTGATCGCCCGGCGTTTGCTGATAATGCCAGATGTACTTTCCGGTGTCGGCATTCAGCGCCACCAGCGAGGCCAGATAGAGATTGTCGCCGCCGGCCGGGCTGCGCAGGTCGCGGTTCCATGGCGAGCCGTTGCCGGTGCCGATATAGACCATGTTGAGGTCGGGATCGAAGGTAATGGTGTCCCACGCGGTGCCGCCGCCGCCATTGATCCAGTATTTGCCGGCGGGATCCCAGGTCTTGGCCGCAGCCGCCATCGATTCGTCCTCGAACGGCTTCGAGGGATCGCCCGGCACCGTGAACCAGCGCCATGCCTGGTTGCCGGTCTCGGCGTCGTAGGCGGTGACGTAACCGCGGACGCCGTATTCCGCGCCGCCATTGCCGATCAGCACCTTGCCGTTGAAGACGCGTGGCGCGCCGGTGATGGTGTAGGAATGCTCCTTGCTGACGACCGTGTCCTTTTCCCAGACCTTCTTGCCTGTCACCGCGTCGAGCGCGATCAGCCGTCCGTCATAGGCGCCGACGAACACCTTGCCCTTCCACAGCGCGACGCCGCGATTGACCACGTCGCAACAGCCCTTGTAGCCCTTCTCCTTGTCGATGCCGGGGTCGAAGCTCCAGATGCGCTTGCCGGTGCGGGCGTCGATGGCGTGCACCACGCTCCATGACGCCGTCACATACATGATGCCGTCGACCACCAGCGGGGTCGCTTCGACGCCGCGCGAGGACTCCAGCGGATAGGTCCACACCAGGCCGAGCTTCTTGACGTTGTCGGTGGTGATCTGGTTGAGCTTGCTGAAGCGCGTCTCGGCGTAATCGAGGCCGATGGTCGGCCAGTCGTTCGAGGTCGCGGTATTGGCCTTGATCGAGGCGCCGTCGACCGTCGAGGTCACGGCCTTGATGTGATCGGGCGAACCCTTGGCGGCGTTCTGGGCGATGGCGCCACTTGCGGAAATCGTCAGGCCTAATGCGATCGTCACGGTGGCCTGTGCAAAGCGTGTCACCGGCCGAACACCGGCATCGCGAATAAAGCGGCGAGCAAAATCAACGCGCGGCGAACGTGTCATCTTTCCCTCCCAAGCGATCTCTAGCGGATCTGCAGGGATGGTATGCCGGTACGAACAATGTCGTCAATCAAAGGTAGAGGCGAAGTGCAAAAGAGAAAATTTCTCTCGCCATAATTTCTGCCATACGAAATGCCAAGCGCATTCGAATGCACTACAATATCGAAGGATGATCCAAATTGCTTCGATGTTAGCGGGCGGTGGAGGCGACGTCACATCGGCGACGTTGCGATCCCGGAATGGCTCATCGCTTCCGAAACCAGGTTGCGATCGCTCAGCACCGGCATCGGCGCTTCCTGGTAGCGTTTGACGCCGTCGCGATCGAGCACGAAACTCGGCCGGTAGTTTCTGACCTGGGCGTCCTCGACCATCGCCATGCGGCGATTGTCCAGCGTCAGCCATTGCCCATTCAGCCTAGCGGCGGCAACGGCGTGATCCTCGCCGCGGATGGTGTCGCGCATGATCACGATGCGCAAATCGTCGGGCGAGACGCCGGCCCGCTGCAGCGCAATGAACTTGGCGATCGCATAGTCTTCGCAATCCCCGGCGCCACGGGTCAGCGTCGCCAGCGGCGAACTCCACACGTCGATCTGCCCATATTGTTCGAGGTCGCCCATCGGCCGGATAGCGAGGTTGATGGCGCGATTGATCTCGCCGAGGCGGGCGCGGCCGTCGCGGCCTCTGGCGACGTCGACGATGGCGAGAAACTGCAGCGCGGCCGGCGAGGCGCAGCGATCGGGATCGCCTTCGCACAGCGCGAGTTGCACCATCTCATCGTCGAGGCGACGCTGCACGCCCTGCCACTTTGCCAGCAATCCGCCACCGGCGAGATGCGATGCAAACAGCCCGAACGGCTCGGCGGATCGTTCGACCGGATCCGGTGGCGCCGCCACATTCCGCGTTCCCGCCGACAGCTCTGCCGCCGGGCCGAACCAGGCCATGCCCAAGGCAAGCACGGCAAGGATGACGGCGCGCGACCCGCGCGAGTGACCTGATTTTCCCATCTGACGCCCCATGTCCGGGCATCGGCGGGGCGTATGTGCCCGCGCGTGACCGGATCGTTTCGACGCAGAGGATGGCCGGGGGGAGCTTTGATTTGGCTTAAAGCCGGCCGAGGCGGGCCGGAAAGCGTGAAACAGGCTGAAATCGGTCTCGCCGGTTTGCCTAAAGTTTTACGGATCGGCGGTCGCGGAGACAAAATCCGCTAGCGAGGGCAGAAAATGCATTCTGAGATTGTCCGGGGAGATCTTCCGCTGGATATGGCTAATGCGGAGGGAAATTCACCGCGTGTAAGCTGGTTCACAATCTTTGCCGGGGAAATGACGCAGTATGCCCGCAAGAATATTTCAGTATCAGTTTGAGGCAAGATCGGACCTGAATTCTATACAATGGACGACGAAAAATGTAGCGTTTATAACTATTTCTGGCGATGATTTACTCGCGAAAACTTGGACCAATACTTCAAGTCTTGGAGATCCCGGAAGAGCAGGCCGTGCAAGGCGGCCTCCCGGAATGAGGTTTGCACAAGCTGGAGATGGTTTCGGATTGTTCCGTCCAGTGATAAGCAGGATTCCATAGACGATATTCTTTGAAAATTAACCATTTACGGTGACGCATTGAACTTCGCCGGTAAATTCGGGTCGGGCACGCCGGATAATTTTTCCAGTGCCGGCTTCAAGATCGACGCGCTGGGACACCAGGGTGGCGGCGATAGCGTTACCATTCCCGATGCGCATCTGTTGTTTTCCGGCGACTATTCGCGGTCCGGCGCCGACCTGATCGTTTCGGATCAGTTGCATCGCGTGGTGGTGTCCAACTACTTCCAGGGCGACAAGCGTCCCACGCTGCTCTCGCCTGATGGCGCGCCGCTCGACCCCGGCTTCATCGAAGCCATGACCGGGCACGTTCAATACGCCCAGGCTGCAAGCACCGCCGCGGCCGCCGCCGCCAAGGTGGTCGGTCATGTCGTCAAGATGACCGGCAGCGCCAGCGTCGTGCGCAACGGCGTCACCGTCGCGCTCAACAACGGCGACACCGTCCTGCAGAACGACGTCGTGCAGACCGGCAGCGGCTCCAGCCTCGGCCTGGTCATGATCGACGGCACCACCTTCAACCTCAGCGCCGGCGCGCGGCTGATGCTGAACGACCTGACCTACGACGCCAGCAGCACCGCGAACTCGTCGCTGTTCACCCTGGTGCAGGGCGCGGCCAGCTTCGTCGCCGGCCAGGTCGCCAAGACCGGTGACATGAAGGTCGGCACGCCCGTCGCCACCATGGGCATTCGCGGCACCGCGGTGATTCTCGACATCTCCGCAGTCGACGGCAAGGTCTCGATCTCGGTGATCGACCAGCGCGACGGCCAGGTTCATTCGGTTCAGGTTTTCAATAGCAGGGGTGTCCTGATCGGAACTGTGACCAGCAACGGCACGACGCTGACGCTGACGCCGATCGCCAATTTCGAAGTGATCGCCCAGGAGAGCAACAAGACCGTCGCGCAGATTGCGCAGGAGTTTGCTATTTTTCGGGAAGCGCTGAGCCTCTACGAGATCCAGAAGGCGATCGATCCGAACCTTCCGCAGCACACCGAAAACAACACTGCCAATCCGCGGCAGTATGCCTCCGCCGGCAGCACCCCGGCCAACCCGCTTGCGCCCGAATACATCCCTGTTTCCGGCAACGCGCCTGCCAGCTCAGGCGATGGTGCGCCTGTTACGGTCGAGCTCAACCTGCCGACGCCGGGCCAAGTGCCGACCGGAATTCCCACACCGCCTCCATCTCCGGGTGCTCCGATCGTGGTCACGGTGGTGATTCCTCCCGCACCGCTGCCCTTCGTGGTCACCCCGCCGACGGTCAACCAAATCTCGGGGCCTGGCGGCGACCATTTCGGCCCCGTCATGAGCGCCGACGGGCAGTTCATCGTCTACGACCCCGATGGCACGATCTTCCTCTACGAACATCAAACCCATACAACGATCACGATCGCCGAAGCGGGCAACGGCTTCAGCTACAGCGGCCAGACCATTAGCGCCGATGGCCGCACCGTCGTGTTCCAGGGCACCGACGGCACCCAATCCTGGGTCTTCATCTACAACAACGATCCTTCCGACACGGCGCATTATCAGCAAACCACCCAGCTCACCGCCGGCGGCGCGCCCGCGGTGTCGGGCGACGGCAGCAGGATCGTCGTCGAGCACGGCGGCAACAGCATCGGAATCTACGATCCCCAGGGCCATGTGATCGCCACCATCACGGCGGCCGCGATCGGCGAAACCGGCGCGGTGTGGCTGCCGGCGATCAGCGCCGGCGGCCAGATGATCGCGTTCTGGCAGACCGATGCGGCGGAGCCGGGCGGCTCCGGTCAGCTCTTCGTCTATGACCTCGCGACCGGCGCCGCCACCGCGATCGCCGGCACAGCCACCGACGCCGGGATGAGCGCGGCCTCGTTCAGCGCCGACGGGCGCTATGTCGTCTATCAAAGCGACGCGCCGGGCGGCCATTCGGAAATCTATCTCTACGATCTCTCCACCGGACAGGTCGTGTTCCACACCGCCAATGCGTCGGGCGCCAGCTATAATCCGGTGATCAGCCCGGACGGCAATTTCATCATCTTCGCCAGCGACGCCCAATTCGCGGGCGACGGCAATGCCGTCACCGATACCTATCTCGTGGATATCAGCGATCCCGCCAATCCCGTCTACACCAGGGTTTCGAACCTCGCCAACGGCAACCAGCCCGACGCCGTCGCCAATCTGGGCGCGACGATCAGCGCCGGCGGTCTGTACATTGCGTTCGCCAGCAGCGCCGCTCCCGGCACCGGCGATATTTTTCTCGCCGACCCGACCTCGGGCCGCAGCGCGATCATCCAGGAACGCGCCAGTTCGCCTGCTATCCTCACCGCTGCAGGCGTCATCGAGCTGACCGGCGACAACAACGGCGCCACGCTCAGCGTGGCGAATCCGAACGGCCGATTCACCGCATCGTTCAATGCCAATGGCGACATTGTCTGGAATTTCAGCGAGCCGAAGTCTGATTTCGCAGCACTACTGCCCGGCCAGAAAGTGACGCAGGATTTCATCATCCTGCTGACCAATGACAGCGGCACGATGCAGATTCCGGTCCGGGTGGTGGTCTACGATGCGGATCTGCCGGTGACGGTGGCGGTGGCCAACCCCGGCACCATCGCCGGCGACAACAACGACAATGTTCTGACCGGCACCGCCGGCAACGATATCCTGCAGGGTTTCGGCGGCAACGATACGCTCATCGGCCTGACCGGCGTTGACCGCGCGGTCTACACCGACGCAACCAGCGGCATCACCGTCAATCTCGCGGCGGGAATGGTGACCGGGCAAGGCGTCGGCACCGACACGCTGCAGTTTGTGGAAGCCGTGCAGGGCAGCAACTTCGCCGACACCTATTCCGCGACCGGCTTTACCGGCTCATCCGGCCTGCCGGGCGTGCCTGTCGGCTTCAATTCCTTCGAGGGCATGGCCGGCGACGACATCGTCACCGGCAACGTCAATGTGCAGGGCCAAGCGCTGACGCGGATTTCCTATGCCAGCGCCAGCGCGGCGGTGACGGTCGACATGGCCACGGGCACCGCGACCGGCAATGCCTCGGTCGGAACGGACCACTTCACCAATGTCAGCACGGTGATCGGATCCCGTTTCGGCGACGCCCTGCGCGGCAGCGACAACGAAGACGGCAGCTTCGAACAGTTCGACGGCCGCGGCGGCAACGATACGATCGATGGCCGCGGCGGCTATGATTTCGCCGCCTACAACAACGACCCCGCCACCCGGTCGGGCATCACGGTCAACCTCGCTGCCGGTAGCGTGGTTGGCGACGCCTCGATCGGCAGCGACATTCTGTACAGCGTGGAAGGTGTGCGGGGCACCCACTTCGCCGATACCTACAATGCCGTGGGGTTCAATGGCGCCAGCACCAACGCCGGCTCATTGGGGTTCTTCAACAGTTTCGACGGCCAGGACGGCAACGACAGCATCACCGGCAACGGCAACACGCGGATCCAGTATTCGCAGTCGACAGCGGCCGTGTTCGTCGACCTCGCCAATACCGCTGCCGGCGGTACCGGATTGGCGCGCGACAGGGCCGACGCGCTCAATCTGACGAACCTCGATCTCGCATCGGTCGGGATCGATGTCATCTATGGCGGCGTCAACGCCGTGATGGGCTCGATGTTCGGCGACACGCTGCTCGGCAGCGCCAACAACGAACAGTTCATGGGCCTCGCCGGCGACGATTTCATCAATGGCCGCGGTGGATTCGACATCGCGCAATACAACAACATGACCCACACCACGGGCGGAATCAGCGTCGATTTCACGCTGGGCACCGTGACCGGCGATGCCTCGACCGGCACCGATACGCTGCGTGGAATCGAAGGCGTTCAGGGCACCAATTTCGCCGACAGCTTTGATGCGACCGGATTCGGCAATTCCGACCACCTCGATGCCGCGCTGTTCAACGTCGGCAACAACGGCACCTATAATCAGTTCGAGGGACTGGCCGGCAACGACACCATCACCGGAAACGGCAACACCCGCGTCATCTATTTCAATGCGGAGGCGGCTGTCACGGTCGATATCGCAGACGGCACCGCCGACGGCGATGCCTCGGTCGGGCACGACGTTTTCAGCGGCGTCAACGGGGTCGGCGGCAGCGATTTCGCCGACATCCTGCGGGGCAGCAACAACGCGCAGGGAACGATCGAACAGTTCGACGCGCGGGGCGGCGACGACACCATTGACGGCCGCGGCGGGTTTGACCAGGCGATCTATTCCAATGACCCGAACGTTACCACGGGAATTACCGTCGACATGTTCGCCGGCACCGTCGATGGCGACGCCTCGGTCGGCCACGACACTCTGGTCTTCATCGAGTCGGTGATCGGTACCCGGTTCGGCGACATTTACGATGCGCTGAATTTCGTCGGCTTCAACGAATTCCAGGGCCTCGGCGGCGACGACCAGATCACCGGCAACGGCACGACCCAGCTCGGCTATTACAACGCCACTTCGGGCGTGACGGTCGACATGAAGCTGGGAACCGCCGATGGCGACGCCTCGGTCGGCCACGATATTTTTGACGGCGTCAATCAGGTCCGCGGCTCGAGTTTCGGCGATAATTTCACCGGCGACGACGATAACAACATTCTCGACGGCCTTGGCGGCAACGATAGGCTCGACGGCAGCGGCGGCGACGACGACCTGTACGGCGGCGCCGGAGCGGACACCTTCGTCTATACGACGGGCATCGACACTGTTCACGACTTCAACCGCAGCGAGGGCGACCGGATCGACCTCACCGGCGTGGCGGGTGTCCATTCGCTCGCCGATCTCGCCGATCTGATCGCGGTTACCGAAGGCAACAACACCCTCATCGACTTCGGCGAACGCGGCACGCTGGACTTGCGCGGCGTCACCACGCTGGTCGAAAGCGATTTCATCTTCGCAGCACCGCCCGTCAATGCAGCGCCTGACTTCACAGGTAACGATCTCGAGGCGACCTACACGGGCGCAGCTGTCGCGATCGCGGGTGATGTCACGGCGAGCGACATCGACAGCGACGACTACGACGGCGGGTCGCTGACCGCGACCGTGACTGCGGGAGGCAGCGAGGGCGATACGCTGTCGATCGCGGAGAGCGAATACATCCAGTTCGCGATTTCCGGCAATGTCGTGAGCTACGATTCCGACGGGGAAGGCGGTGACGCCGACTTCGTCAGCATCGGTACACTGACCAACAATTTCAACAGCCTCACGATTGCGTTCAATGACAACGCCACCGACGATGCCGTTGCCGCGCTGACGCAGGCGATCCAGTTTTCCAACGCCAAGTCGAATGTCGCGCCCGGCACCAGGACCGTGACCTTCACGCTCGACGATGGCGGCGGCACCGCCAATGGCGGTCACAACACCGATTATTTCACCGCCACGGTCGACGTCGAGGCGGACGGCCACCCCGCCACCTTCGGTGGCGACACCACGGGTGAGGTGACGGAAGACGACACCACCATTCCCAGCGGTTCGATCCACGGGCATGATTTCGATGACGGCACGCTGACAGTGCAGGATGCCGACAGCGGCGAGAGCTATTTCCAGGCGGTAGCCCCGACGGCGCTGGTGGGCACTTACGGCGACTTCACCTTCGATCACACCACCGGCGATTGGACCTATGCGCTTGTCCATGTGCGCGTCGATGGCCTGGCCGCAGGTGAGGTTCAATACGACACGCTGATGGTGACGTCGGCGGACGGCACGACGCAGGATATTGTCGTCACCGTCAACGGGGCCAACGAGAAGCCGGAATTCACGGCCGCCAATCCGGCGGCGACGTTCGCTGCCGGTGGCGGATCGGTGGCTGTCGTCAGCGGTGTTTCGGTCAGCGATATCGACAGCGACGATTACGGCGGCGGCTCGTTGAGCGCGACGGTATGGAACAGCAGCAGTGGCGACAGGTTGTCGATCGGGGGCAACGCATTCATCTCGGTTGCTGCTGTCGCCAGCGGCCAGGTTGTCATGTTCGATGCCGACGGCGGCGGCGCGGGTCTGGCCGTTGAAATCGGCACGCTCTCGGACAACGGCGACAGTCTGACGGTGTACCTGAACGACAACGCCACCGATGACGCGGTCGACGCGCTGGCTGAGGCTATCCGGTTCGAGAACAATAATTCCTACCCCGATATCGGTCTCCGCACCGTGACTTTTGCGCTCAACGATGGCGATGGATCCGACGCTTTCGAGGCCACGGTCGATGTCGTCGCGCCGCCCTCCAATCAGGCGCCGGTCGCAGGCCCCGACAATGTCCTCGTCCGCCCCGACTACCTCGCTATTGCCAGCACATTGATCACCAACGATAGCGACCCCGACGAGCACCCGTTCGTGATCTCCGGTGCTGCGTACGGAGAGAACGAGGCGACGCTGGACGACGGCATCTACACGATCGAGGGACAGTATGGAACGCTGAAGCTGTTTGCCACTGAGCACGAATCGGTGACGTTCGGGGGATTCGAGAACTTCCACGTCTATGCCGGCAACTTCATCTATGCGATCGGCCAGGACGCCAACGACGAGCCGATTCCCGGCGTTCCGATCTACGACCTGCAGCCGGGTCAAACCCTATCGGAAGAGTTTACCTACACCATCACCGACAGCTATGGCGCGATCTCGTCTCCCGCCACTGTCACGGTGACGTTCGAGCCGTCGCTGGTCGATCTCAGGGTGCACACGACGGAGGGTTACGACACCACGACGCTGTGGAATGATCTTTATAACGGTACCATCACGGCGATCGACGAAACGCACATTACCGTGGTGAATGATGGTCGAACGATTGAGATCGACGCCAAGGATCTGATGTTCACTCTGGGCAGCGGTGAATATTCCATAGACAGCGGCCTCATCAAGGGCTTCCATGTCACCGGTCCGTCGGGCCCGTTGTTCGACGCGGTGCGATACAATCTTCCGGCGGGATTGCTCGACGCAGCGGTGGACAGTCACGACTCCACCGAGTTCGACAATATGCTGGCCGAGTATGGCCATGACAGCCACGGCAGTGTCGGCGCCGATGTGCTGCGCGGCGGCGACCTCGTCGATTATTTCGATACTGGGGGCGGCGCTGATACCATCGTCGCGGGCGGCGGCAACGACGTCGTTACCATCAGTGACAACGCTGCGTGGAATATCGATGGCGGCGACGGAGTCGACACCGTCAAGCTGTCCGGCGCGTTCAATCTGGCCGCTGGTCCCGAGGGTCAGAATCTGACCAGCATCGAAATCGTCGATCTGAACACGACCGATGCCAACGCCGTGATCGTCGAACCGGAAGACGTCTTCGAACTTAACGCAGATGGTGTGGTCCGGATACTGGGCAATTCCAGCGACAACGTGGTGCTCGCCGGCCATTTCACCGGGCATCCGGATGGTCAGTGGTTCCCGATGGCCACGGAAATATTCTATCAGGGAGATAATGCGACCGCCGGCGTGTCGTTCGACATGTATGAGTACAAGGACGGCGAGGAAACCCTGGCGACGCTCTATGTCGAGCACGGCGTTCCCGTCGACAGCGGCCCGGTCATCCTGAGCAACAGCCTGCAGACGGCCGGCGACGAATTCGGCGGCGCGACCGTAAGCCAGCTTTCGGTGTTGGACTTCTACACCGAAGGGCTGACCATCTCTGCCGTGGCCGGCGACGGCACCCTGGCGCCGGCCGGGTCGATATCGGGGCTCGACCTTGTCGACGACGGCGACGATGCCACGTTCGCGGGCACGGGGACACTTGAGGCCATCAACGAGATGCTGGCGGATGGAATCACCTACGCGCCCGACCTGGACACGCCGCCGCTGACCGACATGGTGACGGTGACAATCGACGACGGCCACGACACCGACAGCCTCCATTTCATCTTCAATGTGACCGGGGAAAATCCGACTCTGTTCGGCACGCAGGGCAAGGATATCATTTACGCGACCGAGGGTTATGACCAGTTCGTGTTCGCGGCGACCAATGGCTCCGGTCGCGACACCATCATCAATTTTACGCCGGGGCAGGATCAGATCGAACTGGACTACGTCGCCTTCGATCCCGGTGAGGAAAATGGCTTCACCAGCTGGCTTGCGAATCACGCTACTGCTACCGCCATTGGTGCCGACGTTCTCATCGACCTGAATGTGGACGGTGAGCACCCGAACCAGGATACGATCCTGTTGAGGAACGTTTCACTTCTCAACCTGAGTGCCAACGATTTCATCCTGCCTTCCGGCGGCGTCGGCAACTGACGCCGGAATCCGGCTCATGTCGTGATGCGGGCAAGATCCTCGCGATCCTACCCCACCCGCGGAATCCCCATCCGATCGACCTCCGCCAGCACCGCTGCTAGGTCCTGATGGCCCGCCCCGAAATGCCCCTTGCGTTCGCCCAGTGGCACCGTGTGCCCCGCCGCCAGCCGGTAATGCCGGTCGTGCACCAGGCACCGCGCGCGAATCAGCGGCCACAGCAGCAGGCCGAGCATGCGCTGGTCGTGGCCGTATTTCGCCGTCGGCCCGCTGATAAAATAACGCCGCATCAGTTCGGCGATCTCGATGCCGCAGTCGGCGCGACCGTCCCAGGTGCCGCCCATCATCAGTTCGTTGTGCATGACGTGGTCGCGCATGACGTGAAACGGATAGCCGCTGTCGATCCATTGCCGAACGGCATCGGCTTCGGCCGCGGATACCCTGGCATCGCAATCGCGTACCAGAAAATACCCGACCGTCGGGTCGTCCATGACCAGGAAGCGCTGGAACAGGCCTACCCCCGGATATTCGTCCGCCATGTTCCTGAGCTCGGCGCCGTTGTCGCGCAGGAAGGCGATGCAGGCCGGCGACACCGTCGCGTCGACGTAAAAGCGGCAGGTCCAGTCCGGATACACCTTCCGGCAGAGCACCAGATTGATCATGGCGCCATAGGCGTAGAAGAGCTGTGGCCCCCACAGCGAAAACGAAATCATCTTTCGTCCGGTGGGTGGCCCGGCCGGCTCCTTCAGGGCGAACGGCAGCGGGTTGCGGCAGGCCTCGGCGTCGCGCAGGTCGAGGGCGCGCTGGCCATGGCGGATCGCCTCTTCGGTCTTGCCGGCATAGAAATGCGCGACCTTGAGGGTGTCGAGAATGGTTAGGTCTTCGCCGTGCTGGGCGATGTAGGCTTGCGCCTGCGCGATCGTCTCGTCGAAGCGCTTCATATTCGAAAGCGTCGCGATCCGGGCTTTCTGCAACCGCGCCATGCCGGGCTGGCGGCGGTTCAGCTCCTCGGCCAGCGCCAGCGCCGGCGTCCAGTCGCGCTTCTGGAAGAACGCATCAAACAGCAATTCCCTGGCCACGAGATCGTCGGGATCGCTGACGGTGATCGCGCAGAGCTGGACGATTGCCTTGTCGTTGTCGCCGGCCCGGAGCAGCGCGCGAATGGCGTCGTGGCGCGGCGCTACTGGCGGAAGGGTGCCGCTCACAAGGTTGGACATATTCCCGCAGGGCCCCGAAGCTTCGAATATCGCACCACCCAGCATATAGCCGATTTATGCGCAGGTTATAGGGGCGTCCGGGAATCCGGCATCTGGTGCCGCAATCCCCTGATGTGATACCCAAACGGGATGAAGCGGCTGAGGGTATTGCGGCGCTGGTTCAAGCGCAGGTTCGGGATTGCCAGGCTGGTCTGCCTTGCGATCCTGATCGGGCTGGCGGCGCTGCGCGTCGCCGATCCCTTTGCGGTCGAGGAGCTCAGGGTCAGGACCTTCGATGGCTTCCAGGCCATCGAGCCCCGGGTGAAGACGGCAAGGCCAGTCAGCATTGTCGATATCGACGAGAAGAGCCTGGCGAAGCTCGGCCAGTGGCCCTGGCCGCGAACCCGGGTCGCGGAACTGATCGACAAGCTCACCGCCCTCGGCGCCGTCGTGATCGCCTTCGATATCGTGTTCGCGGAGCCCGACCGGCTCAATCCCGGGATCGCGGCCGACACCATCCCCAATCTCGACGAGGAAACCAGGGCCAAGCTGCGCGCGCTGCCGAGCAACGACCAGATTCTGGCGGCTGCGCTCAAGCGCTCCCGCGTGGTGCTGGGCCAGTCCGGCTTTCCCTATGTGCTCGGCGAACTCGACAAATCATTGCCGGTGACGGGGCTGGCGATGCGTGGCGAGGAGCCGCAGCCATTCCTGATCGATTTCCAGGGGCTGCTGCGCAACGTCCCGGTGCTGGAGCAGGCGGCCGCCGGGCGGGGCCTGTTCACCATCAAGAACGAGCGCGACGGCATCGTGCGGCGGGTGCCGATGATCATGCTGGCGCAGGGCGCGACCATGCCGTCGCTGAGCTTCGAAATGCTGCGGGTGGCCTCCGGCGCCGGCACGATCCTGACCAAGGCCGACAAGGCCGGCCTCCAGAGCGTCGCCGTCTCGGGCTTCGAGGTCCCGACCGATCGCAACGGCCAGGTCTGGGTGCATTTCGCGCGCCGCGATCCGTCGATCTACGTCTCGGCGCTGGATGTGCTGGAAGGCCGCGTGCCGCCCGAGAAGATCGCGCAGAAGCTGGTGCTGATAGGAACCTCGGCGGTCGGATTGCTCGACGTCAAGACCACGCCGATCGATCCCGTGATGCCCGGCGTCGAAATTCATGCCCAGGTGCTCGAAGGCGTGCTGACCCGAACCGTGCTGTCGCAGCCCAATTGGGCGATATCGGCGGAGTTTTTCTTCGCGCTCATTCTCGGGCTTCTGGTGATCGCGTTTGCGCCGAACTTCGGACCGGTCACCCTGGTTGCGGTCGGCGCCCTGTTTGCGACGGTGCTGATCGGGACCTCCTGGTATTTCTACACCCAGCATCGTCTGCTGATCGATTTCACCTATCCTCTGATTTCGACCAGCTCGATTTACCTCACTTTGGTGTTCTCGAGTTACGTCCGGGAGCAGAAGCAGCGCCGGCAGATCCGCTCGGCCTTCGGCCAGTACCTTTCGCCGGCGCTGATCGAGCAACTCGCCCAGTCGCCGGAAAAGCTCCAGCTCGGCGGCGAGGAGCGCGAGATGACGATCATGTTCTCCGACGTTCGCGGCTTCACCACCATCTCGGAATCGTACAAGCACGATCCGCAGGGGCTCACGGCGCTGATGAACCGGTTCCTGACGCCGCTGACCAACGCCATCCTCGATCGCAAGGGCACCATCGACAAATACATGGGCGACGCCATCATGGCGTTCTGGAACGCGCCGCTCGACGACAAGGAGCACGAGATCAACGCCTGCGAGGCCGCCCTCGACATGCTGGAGCGAATCGTAGAACTCAACCAGGAGCGCGAGATCGAGGCACAGGACGGCGGCCACGTCTATATCCCGATCAATGTCGGCGTCGGCCTCAACACCGGCGTCTGCGTCGTCGGCAATATGGGGTCGAATCTGCGCTTCGACTATTCGGTGCTGGGCGACAGCGTCAATCTGGCGTCACGGCTGGAAGGGCAGTCCAAGGAGTACGGCTTTCCGATCATCATCGGCTCGAAGACCGCGATGGCGGTGAAGGACCGGTTTGCGATTCTCGAACTCGACTTCATCATGGTCAAGGGCAAGAAAGAGCCGGAGGTTATCTATGCCATAGCCGGCCGCGAGGACACCGCGCAATCCGAAACGTTCCAGCGATTGCGCAACCTGACCATCGAGATGTTGGCGTGCTACCGCAGCCGCGACTGGGACGGCGCGCTGGCGGCGATCGAACGCGGCCGCAAGACCGACGACGTCCAGGCGCTGGAATACCTGTACGGCTTGTACGAGGCGCGAATCCGCCTCTACCAGGAAAACCCGCCGCCAGCGGACTGGAACGGCGCGTTTGCGCTGCTGACGAAATAGCGCCCTCTTGTCATCCCTGCGAAACCATTGCGAAACCAGGGACGTCACGGCTTTACGGTGAAACCAGGTGTTGGATATCTTGACCCTTCCATTCGGTGGCAAGGCCGGGCATGTCCGCCATCGAAATTCCGTGGCGCACTTCAGTCTCGGCTTGCGCCGGTGCGGTGAACAAACCGGTGCTTACCGCGAGTGCCGCCGCAGCAATAAGCATCGAATTTCGGGCGCGCATGAACCAAACTCCGTTGAGGGGAAGCCGGTTGTGCATTGCAAACTTGATGCCAGAATAGGTATTCATTGCATCGCCGGTGTCGCGCAGTCATAACGAATTGTGCGTCAAATCGCCCTTCGGAGAATATTCGCTTCCCTTGGCATGCGCGTTGCATGAAATTGCATCAGAAATAGTCATCAAAAACGAGAAGGAGTTGCTGGGATGCGTGCCTTAAAATCTTGGAAGTACCGGGCTGCCACATTCGCCGTGCTCGGAGTCGGCTTGGTCGCCGCTTTCCCGCAGGCAGTCCAGGCGCAAACCACCCTGCGCATTGGCATGACCGCCGCCGATATTCCGCGCACGCTGGGCCAGCCGGATCAGGGTTTTGAAGGCAACCGCTTCACCGGCCTCACGATGTATGACGGCCTGACGCTGTGGGATCTCTCCTCCGCCGACAAGCCGAGCGTCGTGATTCCCGGGCTTGCGACCGAATGGAAGGTCGACGATGCCGACAAGAAGAAGTGGACGTTCAAGCTTCGCCCCGGCGTCAAATTCCACGATGGCTCGCCGTTCAACGCCGACGCCGTGGTCTGGAACGTCGAAAAGGTGCTCAAACAGGATGCACCCCATTTCGATCCGAGCCAGGTCGGCGTCACCGCGTCGCGGATGCCGACGCTGGCTTCCGCCCGCAAGATCGACGATCTCACGGTGGAATTGACCACCAAGGAGCCCGACAGCTTCCTGCCGATCAATCTGACCAACCTTTTCATGGCGAGCCCCTCGAAATGGCAGAAGCTGTTCGAGACGGCGGAAGGCGCTGACGCCAAGGCCAAGTCTCAGGCCGCCTGGGCCGGCTTCGCGCGCGACGCCTCCGGCACCGGGCCATGGAAGATGTCGAAATTCACGCCGCGCGAGCGGCTCGAACTGGTGAAGAATGAGGCTTACTGGGACAAGGCGCGCGTTCCCAAGGTCGACAGGATGCTGCTGTTGCCGATGCCCGAGGCCAACGCGCGCACCGCCGCCCTGCTTTCGGGCCAGGTCGACTGGATCGAGGCGCCGGCGCCGGATGCCGTGAAGGAAATCAAGCAGCGCGGCTTTCAGCTCCAGACCAACGAGTCGCCGCATGTCTGGCCGTGGCAGTTCTCGCGTGTTGAGGGCTCGCCCTGGAACGACATTCGCGTTCGCAAGGCGGCCAATCTCTGCATCGACCGCGAAGGGTTGAGGGACGGCCTGCTGGCCGGCCTGATGGTGCCGGCGACCGGCACCTTCGAACCCGGTCATCCCTGGCGCGGCAAGCCGACCTTCCAGATCAAGTATGACAAGGCGGCGGCGCAGAAGCTGATGCAGGAAGCCGGCTTCGGACCGACCAAGAAGCTGACGGTGAAGACCCAGACCTCGGCATCCGGCTCCGGCCAGATGCAGCCATTGCCGATGAACGAGTATCTGCAGCAGGCTCTGGGCGAATGCTATTTCGACGTGCAACTCGACGTCATCGAGTGGAATACGCTGTTCACCAACTGGCGCCGCGGCGCCAAGGATCCCACCGCCAACGGTGCCAACGCCACCAACGTCACCTATGCGGCGATGGACCCGTTCTTCGCGCTGGTCCGCTTCCTGCAATCGTCGATGGCGCCGCCGGTTTCGAATAATTGGGGCTTTATCAACAACCCCAAGTTCGATGAGCTGGTGACCAAGGCGCGCCAGACCTTCGAGCCGGCGGCGCGCGATGCGGCGCTGGCTGAACTGCATGCGGCCTCGGTCGACGACGCGGCGTTCCTCTACGTCGCCCACGACGTCTCTCCGCGCGCCATGAGCCCCAAGGTCAAGGGATTTGTGCAACCGAAGAGCTGGTTCGTGGACTTCTCGCCGATCACGATGGCGCCGTGATTGGCTGACTCTGCGCTTTCTACTCTCTCCCCTGTGGGAGAGGGTGGATCGAATGCGCTTGACGCATTCGAGACGGGTGAGGGGTCTTTCTCTGCGGATGCAGACCCCTCATCCGGCGCGGACTGCGCATAGCCGATGCAAGGCATCGGGGTCCTTGGAGACGACTGCCGCAGGCCGCCTACGGCCACCTTCTCCCACAAGGGGAGAAGGGAAGAAAAAGGTGACTTGTGCTCGTCTATATCGCCCGCCGTATTATCTATGTGATTCCCATCGTCATCAGTGTGGCGCTGGTGTGCTTTCTGCTGGTGCACATCACGCCCGGGGATCCTCTCGTCGCGGTTCTGCCGGCTGACGCCTCGCAGGAACTGGCGGCGCAATTGCGCATCGCCTACGGCTTCGACCGCCCGCTGCCGGTGCAGTTCGGCATCTGGGTGTGGAAGGCGCTCCATGGCGATCTCGGCAATTCCATCGCCACCGGGCGTCCGGTGCTTTCGGAAGTCATGCGCGCCGTCGGCAACACCGTGACGCTGGCGATCGCGGCCGCGCTGATCGGCTTCACGCTCGGATTGTTCTTCGGCCTGCTCGCCGGCTATTTCCGCGACACCTGGATCGACAAGGTCGCGACCTCGATCGCGATCGCCGGCGTCTCGGTGCCGCATTACTGGCTCGGCATGGTGCTGGTCATCATCTTCTCGGTGCAGCTCAACTGGTTGCCCGCGGTCGGCGCCGGCCCCGGCGGCTCCGGCGCCTGGGGCTGGGACTGGGAACACCTGCGCTATCTGATCCTGCCCGCGATTACCACGTCGGTGATTCCGATGGGCATCGTCACCCGCACTGTGCGCGCGCTGACTGGCGATATTCTTTCGCAGGACTTCGTCGAGGCCCTGCGCGCCAAGGGGCTGCGCGAGATCCATGTGTTCCGCCACGTCATCAAGAACGCCGCACCGACCGCGATGGCGGTGATGGGTCTGCAGCTCGGCTACATGCTGGGCGGCTCGATCCTGATCGAAACCGTGTTTTCCTGGCCGGGCTCGGGCCTGCTGTTGAATTCCGCGATCTTCCAGCGCGACCTGCCGCTGCTGCAGGGCACCATCCTGGTGCTGGCGCTGTTCTTCGTGTTTCTCAACCTGATGGTCGATATCACGCAGGCGGCGATCGACCCGCGTATCAAGCGGAGCTGATGCGGTGAATATCCATCCAAGGATCACACCATGAGCGCGATGACAGACACGGCCCTGCAGGTCGCGCCCGCCACCAAGGCGCGGGGCTACTGGGCCACGGTCGGCCGCCGCATCGCGCGCGACAAGGTCAGCATGGTCTGCGCCTTCATTCTCGCGCTGATCTTCCTCTCCGCCGTGTTCGCGCCGTGGCTCGGGCTCGCCGATCCCTATCAGGGTTCGATGATCCGCCGGCTCCGCCACATCGGCACGCCGAACTATCCGCTGGGCACCGATGAACTCGGCCGTGACATGCTGGCGCGCCTGATCTATGGCGGGCGCCTGTCGCTGCTGGTCGGCATATTGCCTGTCATCCTCGCCTTCATGATCGGGACCTCGCTCGGCCTCGCCGCCGGCTATGTCGGCGGCAAGCTCAATACCGTGATCATGCGCACCATTGACGTGTTCTACGCCTTCCCCTCGGTGCTGCTGGCGATCGCGATATCGGGCGCGCTCGGCGCCGGCATCGTCAACTCGATCGTCTCGCTGACCATCGTGTTCGTGCCGCCGATCACCCGCGTGGCCGAAAGCGTCACCACCGGCGTGCGCAATATGGACTTCGTCGAGGCGGCGCGCGCCTCCGGCGCCGGCGCCTTCACCATCATGCGGGTGCACATGTTGGGCAACGTGCTGGGACCGATCTTCGTCTATGCCACCGGCCTGATCTCGGTATCGATGATTCTGGCCGCCGGCCTGTCGTTCCTCGGCCTCGGCACCAAGCCGCCGGAGCCGGAATGGGGCCTGATGCTGAACACGCTGCGCACCGCGATCTACGTCAATCCGTGGGTGGCGGCGTTGCCCGGCGCCATGATCTTCGCGGTATCGATCTGCTTCAACCTGCTCAGCGACGGCATGCGCAGCGCCATGGACATCCGGAACTGACACCATGAACGAAATCGCCACAGTCGAAACGCTGGAGAAGGTCGAGGACGTCGGCGGCACCGCACAGCCGCTGCTGCAGGTGAATGGCCTGACAAAACATTTCCCGGTGCGCGGCCATCTGTTTGCGAAGCGCAAGACGGTGCGCGCGGTCGACGACGTCTCGTTCTCGATCGCCAAGGGCGAAACGGTCGGGATCGTCGGGGAATCAGGCTGCGGCAAGTCGACCACCGCGCGGCTGTTGATGCATTTGATGACACGCGATGCCGGCGATATCATCTATGACGGCCTGCAGGTCGGGCGCGCGCTGTCGCTGCGCGAGCTTCGTCGCGGCATGCAGATGGTGTTTCAGGACAGCTACGCCTCGCTCAACCCGCGGCTCACCATCGAAGAGTCGATCGCGTTCGGCCCCAAGGTGCACGGCATGGCGGATGACGCCTCGCGCGTGCTGGCGCGCGAACTGCTCGGCAAGGTCGGCCTGCGGCCGGAACATTTCGCGAACCGATATCCGCACGAGATTTCCGGCGGCCAGCGCCAGCGCGTCAATATCGCGCGCGCGCTGGCGTTGTCGCCGCGGCTGGTGATCCTCGATGAAGCCGTCTCGGCGCTGGACAAGTCGGTCGAGGCGCAGGTGCTCAATCTCTTGGTCGATCTCAAGCGCGAATTCGGGCTGACTTACCTCTTCATCAGCCACGATCTCAACGTGGTGCGCTACATGTCCGACCGCGTACTGGTGATGTATCTCGGCGAAGTGGTGGAGCTCGGTCCGGTCGACCGGGTGTGGGACGCGCCGGCGCATCCCTATACCCGGGCGTTGCTGGCGGCGATGCCGTCGTCCGATCCCGACAACCGCACCGAGACGCCGCCGATCTCCGGCGATCCGCCCAATCCGATCGATCCGCCCCCGGGCTGCCGGTTTCATACCCGGTGCCCGTTCGCAGAACCGCTCTGCGGAAACGCCACACCAAAACTCACTGCACTCGATACAATGGGCCATGAAGCGGCGTGCTACATGGCGATTCCAGGGTCCGGGCACAGTCGCGCACCGGCACACGCATGATGATCATGCGTAATAGACAGGGAGCGAACGCGAGATGACAAAACCGACGGCGAAAGAGATCAAGGCGATGGCTGACGTCACGGGCGTGCCGGTCGATGCCGATGTCGCGGGACGCATAGCCCATTCGATGGGGCCGGCGTTTGAGGGTTTCGCGCCGGTTGCCGGCACGCTGCCGTTCGACCTCGAGCCCGCGAGCTTCCAGCTGACGCAAGCGGCAAAGGTTTCCACATGAGCACCGAACCCGCCTTGATGTCGCTGACGGCGGTCGCGAAGGCGATCGCGGGCAAGACTGTCTCGTCGCGTGAGGTGACGCAATCCTGTCTTGAGCGGATCGCGCAGTGGCAGCCCAGCCTCAACGCCTTCATGTCGATCGAGGCGGACAGGGCGCTGGCCGCGGCCGATGCCGCTGACGCGGCGCGGGCGAAGGGCAAGGTGAGCGGTGCGCTGCACGGCGTGCCCTTGGCGCACAAGGATATGTATTACGACGCCGGCCACGTGGTGACCTGCGGTTCGAGAATCCGCCGCGATTTCGTCGCCACCACGACTTCGACGGCGTTGCAGCGACTGAAGGACGCCGGCACGGTTCGGCTCGGCTCGCTGCAGATGGTGGAGTTCGCCTACGGCCCGACCGGCCATAACCCGCATTACGGGCCGGTGCATAACCCTTGGAACATCGATCACATCACCGGCGGTTCGTCGTCGGGTTCGGGCTCGGCGGTCGCGGCACGGCTGACCTTCGCGGCCCTCGGCTCCGACACCGGCGGATCGATCCGGCTGCCGGCGCATTTCTGCGGCGTCACCGGACTGAAGACCACGGTCGGCCGCGTCAGCCGCGCCGGTGCGATGCCGCTGTCGCAGTCGCTCGATACCGTCGGCCCGCTTGCCCAAAGCGCGGAGGATTGCGCCTTGCTGCTCGGCCTGATGGCGGGAGCGGACCCGGCGGACCCCACCGCGATCGCAGGTCCGTTGCCGGATTACATGGCCGCGACGCGAGAACCGATCAAGGGTCTGACCATCGGCGTGCCCACCGCGTTCTACGTCGATGATCTCGATCCCGAAGTCGCCCGCATTTTCGAAGAAGCGCTGGCGGTGCTCAAGCGCGAAGGCGCCAATATCGTTCAGGTCGAGTTGCCCGAGCAGCGCCAGCTCACGGCGGCGTGCCAGTTCGTGCTCGCGACCGAAGCCGCCGCGTTCCACAAGCGCTGGATGATCGAACGCCCCGGCGACTACGGCGCGCAGGTCCTGATGCGGCTGCAGAACGGGCTCGCGGTATCCGGCG
This sequence comes from Bradyrhizobium sp., assembly GCF_030693485.1. Classification (GTDB taxonomy): domain Bacteria; phylum Pseudomonadota; class Alphaproteobacteria; order Rhizobiales; family Xanthobacteraceae; genus Bradyrhizobium. The sequence continues at coordinate 33,199 of NZ_JAUYAN010000327.1, forward strand.
TATCCTATCTGGAGGCGATGCGCTGGCGCGGTCCGGCTCTGGCCGCGCACAACGCCGCGGTCGCCGGCGTCGATGCCATGATCATGCCGGTGTCGCCGGTCGCAGCACCCACAATCGCCGAAAGCGACGTCGGCAACAGTCCCGACGCCGAGGCGATGATCCAGCGGCTGACGCGCTTCACCCGCCCGATCAATTACCTGGGATTGCCGTCGCTTTCGATTCCGACGGGCTTCACCAAGGACGGCCTGCCGGTCGGCATGCAGCTGGTCGGCCGTTCGTTCGATGAAGCCATGATTTTGCGGATCGGTGCTGCGTTCCAGCGCGCCACCGACTTCCACGGCCGGGTACCAAAAAAGCGATGAGCAATCTCGTCGAGATCAAGAACCTCAACATTCGTTTCAGCGGCGAGCGGACCGTGCATGCCGTCAATGACCTCAGTCTCACGCTGGGCGAGGGCGAGGTGCTCGGCCTGCTCGGCGAATCCGGTTCCGGCAAGAGCGTCACCCTGCGCGCGCTGATGCGGCTGTTGCCGAAAAAGCGGACGCAGATTTCCGGCACCGTGCAGGTGCTGGGGCGCGATGTGCTGGCGCTGGACGACGAGGAGCTGTCGGCGTTTCGCGGCCAGACCGTCTCGATGATTTTTCAGGAGCCGGCGCTGGCGCTCGATCCGGTCTACACCATCGGCCAGCAGATTTCCGAAAGTGTGATGCGTCACGAGGGCAAGAGCCAGGCCGACGCGACTGCGCGGGCGCTGGAAATGCTGGAGGTGGTGCGGATCCCCTCCGCCAAGCGAAGGCTCGACGCCTATCCGCACGAGATGTCGGGCGGCATGCGGCAGCGCGCCATGATCGCGCTGGCGCTGGCCTGCAAGCCGAAGATCCTGTTAGCCGACGAACCCACCACGGCGCTGGACGCTACCGTGCAGATTCAAATTCTGCTGTTGCTGCGTGAACTGCAGCGCGAATTCGGCATGTCCGTCATTTTCGTCACCCATGATATCGGCGTCGCCATCGAAATCTGCGACCGGGTGGCGGTGATGTATGCGGGCCAGATCGTCGAGCAGGGCAAGCTCAGCCAGATCGTGCGCACGCCGATCCACCCCTACGCACGCGGCCTGCTGGCTTCCACCGTGCACGGCGCCAAGCGCGGCCAGCGGCTGGAAACCATCCCGGGGACGCCACCTTCGCTCGACAAGGCGCCCGTCAATTGCTCGTTCGCGCCGCGCTGCACCTTCGCGCAGCCGCGTTGTATCGAAAGCCTGCCGCCCAATGTGCAAGTGCCGCCGGACCGGATCGCTAGGTGCATTCTGGCCGAGCCGATGGCTGCGATTTAGGCAACGGTTTACATTGTGGTGGGCGGTTTTATTTACCTCGCCTCGCTTGGGGCGAGAGCTTGAGCGGCCTCACGCGTTGACGCGCGGGTCGGCCCATTTTTCGATCTGGGAAGCGCCAATCACCTGCTTGGGCTGATGCGGGTTGAGCGTGCCGGCGCTGGCCGACCAGCCCTTGGCCAGAATCTGCATGGCGAACAGCTTGGCGTCGACCTCCGACCTGAACGTGCGGGTCGATCGCACCACGCCTTCGGCGCTGTCGTCCGTTTTGATGGTCTTGTCCGGCCCGAAGGCCACGTACCAGGTGTCAGGTTGTGTCATGATTTCATAACAACGGTCGCAGCCTAAAGTTCCGATGCGGGATCTGGCGGCTGGCTCATGGCCGAAAAAAGGGCCGCCCCGAAGGACAGCCCCATGTTCTATGTTTGTTGCGTCGGTTTTTACTCGACGATCTCGACGATGCGGCGGGTTCGCGGTTCGACCAGGACGGTGCGGCCATTCACGACGGTGTAGCGATGCTCGCGAACGCCATATTCCTGTGGCACATCGTAATAGGTGACGCCGTCTTCCGGCAGCACGACGCCGACCCGGACGTCTTCGCGGTACTGGTAGGACGGGCGGCGCTGTTCGACCACGTAGCTGCGAAAGCGCGGACGCTCATCGACGCCCAAGACTCCGGCCACACCGCCGACCACGCCACCGACTACACCGCCGACCACGGCGCCGACCGGACCGGCGGCCCGTTCGCCATCGCGCGCGCCGCGCTCGATGCCGCCGGGGACGCCCTGGGCGAGGGCCAGCGAAGGAATGGCGAGAACGGCGACAAGCGCGGCTGTTCCGAAAAATCGGCGGATCATGATAACTCCATGTGATTGGGAAGGTGCATGACAAGCGGCCAGGAGCCACTATGTTCCGTCCCCTGGGGCACTAAATCAGGCTTCCGCGCCCCTCACCCGGTTCCTGCGGGCCGATCGCGCCCTGATCGGCCCGGTCCAGCTCCGTTCGCAGGATGGGCCGGCGCGGCCCGCCACCCCCGCGCGAGTATGCCGATACGTTTAGGTTAACGCGAGCTACATGGACGCTGGCCGCAAACATCGGTAGAACTGAGGCCATTGCACCCCTCGTGAAGAGATCAGATTCGATGGCAGCCGCCCCCGGTGTCCGGCGTTCCGAACTCGGTGATGCGTTGCGCGCCTGCCGCAACGCCTTCATCGGCGTCGGCCTCATGAGTTGCATGATCAATCTGCTTTATCTGACCGGCTCGATCTTCATGCTGGAGGTCTACGACCGGGTCCTGCCGAGCCGCAGCATCCCGACGCTGGTCGGCCTCGTGATCCTGGCCGGTGGATTGTACGTAGCCCAGGGCATTCTCGACCTGATCCGCGGCCGCGTGCTGGTCCGCATCGGCACCTCGCTCGATGAAGCGCTCAATGCCCGGGTGTTCGACACCGTAGTGCGCCTGCCGCTGATGGTAGGCGGCCGCAATGAGGGCCTGCAGCCGCTGCGCGATCTCGATAACGTCCGCTCATTCCTGTCCAGCATGGGGCCGGGCGCGTTTTTCGACCTGCCGTGGCTGCCGTTCTATCTGGCGATCTGTTTCATGTTCCACACCCTGATCGGCGTGACCGCGCTGGTCGGCGCCATCATCCTGGTTACGCTCACCATCATCACCGAATTCATGTCGCGGGCACCGGCGCGCGAGGCCATGGGCCTGGCGTCGCGCCGCAACGATCTGGCCGCCACCAGCCGGCGCAACGCCGAAGTGCTGGTGGCGATGGGCATGTCCAGCCGATTGACAAAACGCTGGAGCGAGGCCAACGAAAAATATCTCGCCGGCAACCAGCGCGCGAGCGACGTTGCGGGAGGTCTCGGCGCCATCGCCAAGGTGATGCGCATGGTGCTGCAGTCGGCGGTGCTCGCGGTCGGCGCCTATCTCGTGATCAACCAGGAAGCCACTGCCGGCGTCATCATCGCGGGCTCGATCCTGAGCGCGCGGGCACTGGCGCCGGTCGATCTCGCGATTGCGCACTGGAAGGGCTTCGTGGCCGCGCGGCAGAGCTGGCACCGCCTCAACAAGCTGCTGGAAGCGCTGCCGGCGCAGGCCGAGCAGACCCTGTTGCAGAGCCCGTCGAAGCGGCTGTCGGTCGAGGGCGTCAGCATCGTGCCCCCTGGCGATCAGAAGATCATCGTACAGGACGTGACCTTTGCGCTGGAAGCCGGCAACGGCCTCGGCGTGATCGGGCCGAGCGGATCGGGCAAGTCGTCGCTGATCCGCGCGCTGGTCGGGGTCTGGCAACCGGTGCGCGGCAAGGTGCGACTCGATGGCGCGGCACTCGACCAGTGGTCGAGCGACGTGATCGGCCGCCACATCGGCTATCTGCCGCAGGATGTTGAACTATTCGCAGGCTCGGTCGCGCAGAACATCTGCCGCTACGATCCCGAAGCCACCTCCGACACCATCATCAAGGCCGCCAAGGAAGCCGGCGTCCACGACATGATCATCAAGATGCGCGAAGGCTACGACACCCAGATTGGCGAGCAGGGCACCGCGCTCTCCGCCGGTCAGGCGCAGCGCGTGGCGCTGGCGCGGGCGCTGTATGGCGATCCGTTCCTGATCGTGCTCGATGAGCCGAACTCCAACCTCGATACCGAGGGCGACGAGGCCTTGAGCCGGGCAGTCCGCGCCTCGCGCGAGCGCGGCGCCATCGTGGTGGTGGTCGCGCACCGGCCGATCGGAATCGAGGCGGTCGACATGCTGCTGGTGCTGAAGGACGGCCGCATGCAGGCCTTCGGCCCGAAGGAAACCGTGCTGGGCCAGGTGCTGCAGCCGCGCGTCGCGCCGCCGTCGCCGATCAAGATCGTCTCCGAAGGGGGAGTTGCCAAATCATGACGGACAAGCCGAAGCGTGGTTCGCAAGCGTCGATCCGGCTGCACATGATCATCGGCCTCTCCGTCATCCTGCTTCTGGTGGGCGGACTGGGTACCTGGGCATCGACGGCGCAGATCTCGGGCGCGCTGATCGCGCCGGGACAGATCGTGGTCGAATCCAACGTCAAGAAAGTGCAGCACCCGACCGGCGGCGTGGTCGGCGAGGTGCGCGCCCGCGACGGCATGTCGGTAAAGGCCGGCGACATCGTGGTGCGGCTCGACGACACCGTCACCAAGGCCGGCCTCGCCATCGTCAACAAGGCGCTCAACGGGCTCTGGGCGCGGGCGGCGCGGCTGGAGGCCGAACAGCGCGGCCTCGACCAGATCACGTTCCCTGCGATGCTGCTCGACCGCCCCAACGATCCCGACGTCCAGAACGTCATGGCCAGCGAAAGCAAGCTGTTCGAGGTCCGCACCACCGGACGCGCCGGACAGAAGTCGCAGCTGCGCGAGCGCGTCGCCCAGCTCAAGGAAGAGATCGCGGGCCTGGCCGCCCAGGAGCAGGCCAAGGACAAGGAAATCGTGCTGGTCGAAAAGGAACTGGTCGGGGTTCGCTCGCTGTTCGAGCAGCGCCTGGTTCAGCTCTCGCGCCTGACCGTGCTGGAGCGCGACGCCGCACGGCTGTCCGGCGAACGGGCGCAATACATCGCCGCAAGGGCGCAGGCCCGCGGCAAGATCACCGAAACCGAGTTGCAGATCATCCAGGTCGACAAGGATCTGGTCAGCGAAGTTTCAAAAGACCTGCGCGAGACCAACGACAAGATCGGCGAATTCGTCGAGCGCAAGGTGACGGCCGAGGACCAGCTGCGCCGGGTCGACATCCGCGCCCCGCAGGACGGCATGGTGCTGCAATCCACCGTTCACACCGTCGGCGGCGTAATCACCGCCGGCGACGCCATCATGATGATCGTGCCGCAGGCCGACGATCTCTCGGTCGAGGCCAAGGTCAATCCGCAGGACATCGACAAGCTGCAGATCGGCCAGAAGACGGTGCTGCGGCTGTCGGCGCTGAATCAGCGCACCACGCCGGAACTGAACGGCGTGGTGTCGCGCGTCTCGCCCGACGTCACCACCGACCAGCGCACCGGCCAGAGCCACTACACCATCCGCGTCTCGATGGCGCCGGCCGAAGTCGCTCGCCTCGGCGAGGTCAAGCTGATCCCGGGCATGCCGGTCGAAGCCTTCGTCCAGACCGGCGACCGCACCCTGCTGTCGTATCTGATGAAGCCGCTGAGCGATCAATTGATGCGCTCGTTCCGGGAGCGGTGATCTAGTCGTCCCTGCGAACGCAGGGACCCATAACCACCGTCGCCAATTGTTGGCGAAAGTCTTCCAACAGCCTTCTTCAATCGAACCGTCACGGCGTATGGGTCCCCGCGTTCGCGGGGACGACGACTCACCGCGACAAATTCCGCAGCAGCAAATTTAGCGCCGCGCTCGCAAAGCTGTGCATGTTGGCGAGCCGGTCGGCGCTGCCGGTCTCCAGCGTGATCACCGCATTCTCCGGGCCGGCGAGTCCCATGCAGCTGTGGCCGGCGGCGTCGCCGTAGCGGTTGCCGGTGGGGCCGGTGGCGCCGGTTTCGGACAGGCCCCAGTCGGTGCCGAAGCGCGTGCGAATCTGGCTCGCCAGCAATTTGGCGTAAGGCTCGGACGCCGAACGGATGCCCTTCATCGCCTCGTCGGGAATATCCATCAACAGCCGCCGGGCGTCGCGGGTGTAGACCACGCCGCCGCCGAGGAAATACGCCGAAGCGCCGGGCACCGCGAGCAGGCTTGCGGAAATCAGCCCGCCGGTCGAGGATTCCGCGACCGCGATGGTCTGCTTCCGTTCGATCAGTCGGGCGGCGATTTTTTCGGCGATTGGGACAAGGTCTTTCATTCGGCTCTCAATTCTGGCGCGGGATGGGCTTCAGCAGCGTCCTGCCGATCTCCTAGCACAGGATTGCATGGCTGCCGACTCGCCGGCCGCCGGCTCCGCCGATGGACGGGGCCCCGCGCGCACTTTATGCTGCGCAGGGATTCAGCGAGCCAACGCCGAATCCGATGGGCGCCACGAGCCAAGAGGAAACCAGAAGTCATGACGTCACCGCTCGCGGGCGGCGTGGATTGCGATCTGCATCCGGCCGTTCCTCATCTGACCAGCCTGTTGCCCTACCTCGACGATTACTGGCGCGACCAGGTGACGACGCGGGGCATGACGGACCTCGTATCGCAATCCTATCCGACCAATTCGCCGATCTCTTCGCGGCCGGACTGGCGGCCTGCGCAGGGCAAGCCGGGATCCAGTCTTGAGGACATGAAGACGCAGGCGCTCGACCGCTTCGGCGTCAGCCAGGGCATCTGCAATCCCCTGTACGGCGTGCAGATGGTGTTTTCCGAGGACATGGCGGATGCATTCTGCCGCGCGCTCAACGACTGGCTGGCCAGGGAATGGCTCGACCAGGAACCGCGGCTGCGCGGCTCGATCGTGATACCCGTGCAGAGCGTCGAGAAGTCGGTGGCGGAGATCGAGCGCTGTGCGAAAGATTCGCGCTTCGTCCAGGTGCTGATGCTTGTGATGGGTGACATGCCGCTCGGCAAACGCGCCTACTGGCCGATCTACGCCGCGGCTGAGAAGCATGGCCTGCCGATCGGCATCCATGCCGGCAGCGCCTACCACAACCCGCCGACCTCGGTCGGCTGGGGTTCCTATCACATCGAGGATTACGTCGCCCAGGCGCAGGCGTTCCAGACCCAACTGACCAGCCTGATCGTCGAGGGCGTCTTCGCGCGGCATCCGAACCTGAAAATGGTGATGCTGGAATCCGGCTGGAGCTGGCTGCCGTCCTATCTGTGGCGGCTGCACAAATTCTGGCGCGGCGTTCGTATGGAAACGCCGTGGGTGGACCGCTCGCCCCAGGAAATTGTGCGCAGCAACATCCGGTTTTCGCTGCAGCCGATCGACGCGCCGCCGGATCCGGCGATCCTCCATCGACTGTTTGACCATATGCAATCGGATGAATTGCTCCTATTCTCGACCGACTATCCGCACTGGCAATTCGAAGGCGACCAGGTGCTGCCCGCGGGGATATCGCCGGATCTCGTGCGCAAGATCATGATCGATAACCCGCACGCGACTTACCCGCGTTTGAAACTGCCGGTGGCGGCGTGATCCCGAAAAAGTGGAATCCGGTTTCGGATAGGATCATGCCCACTAAGAAGGAGACAACGCCATGAACGTCCAGTTCCGCGACCGTCCGGCACCCGGTTCCTCCGTTGAGGTCAAGACCGCGATCGCCGATTGCGACATCCATCCGGCGCGCGCGACCAGGCAGGAATTGTATCCGTTCCTGGCGAAGCGCTGGCATGCCCATCTCGAAACCTGGGGCGTCCATCCCTATCAGGGCATGATGGAAGGCCCGCCCTATCCGAAGGCGCAGCCCAATGCGTCGCGCCGCGATGCCTATCCGCCGGAAGGCGGCCAGCAGGGATCGTCGCTTTCGTTCATGCAGAAGCAACTGCTCGATCCCTACAATGTGGCGCTCGGCGTGCTCAATCCGCTCGGCGCCACCGGACAGGGCATGCGTAATCACGATCTGGCCACGGCGCTCGCGACTGCCATCAACGACTGGCAGATCGCCAAATGGACCAGCCAGGACAGCCGCCTGAAAGGTTCGGTCGTCGTCGCCAACGAGGATGGCGTGTCCGCCGCCGCCGAAATCCGCCGCCGCGCGGGCGACAGGAATTTCGTTCAGGTGCTGCTGCTCAGCCGCAATGTCGAGCCGCTCGGCCAGCGCCGCTACTGGCCGATCTACGAGGCGGCCGAGGAAGCCGGGCTTCCCGTCGGCGTGCACGCCTTCGGCTTCGGCGGCAATCCGATCACCGCCTCCGGCTGGCCGAGTTTTTACATCGAGGAAATGGTCGGCCATTCGCAATGCCAGCAGACCGCCTTGGCCAGCATCGTGCTGGAAGGGGTGTTCGAACGCTACCCGAAACTGAAGATGGTGATGATCGAGGCCGGCTTCGGCTGGGCGCCGTCGCTGTCGTGGCGGCTCGACAAGGTCTTCGAAAAGCTGCACGGCGAGGTGCCGCACCTCAAGCGCAAGCCGTCGGAATATATCCGCGACCACATTTTCTGGACCACGCAGCCGATGGAAGATCCGGAGCGCCGCGACCATCTGTTCGACGTCATCGACTGGATCGGTTGGGACAAGCTGTTGTTCGCCACCGACTACCCGCATTGGGACTTTGACGAGCCGTCGCGGGTGCTGCCGTCCGGCGTCAGCGACGCCAACCGCGAGGCGTTTTATCTGACCAACGCGCTGAAGCTGTACGGTCTCGCATAATGGTTCGTCACGTCATTGCCCCGGTGAACGAGTTGCCGCCGGGCACGCGCAAATTCCTCACCATCGACGAGCGCCCGATCGCGATCTTCAACATCAAGGGCGAGTTCTTCGGCCTCCTGAATCGCTGCCCGCATCAGGGTGCCGCCTTGTGCGAAGGCCCGTTGATCGGCTTGGCTCGGTCTTCCGATCCCGGCGAGATCGAATACACGCGACAAGGTGAAATCCTGCGCTGCCCCTGGCATGGCTGGGAATTCGACATCCGCACCGGGCAGTCGTACTGCGACCCCAGGAAATTCCGCACAAGGTCCTATCCGGTCAATGTCGAACCGGGCACCAATGTGGTGAAGGGGCCGTATGTCGCGGAGACCCTGGCGGTATCGGTGGAGAGCGACTACGTGGTGGTGGATCTGTAGGAACCGGTCGAGCGGTCACAGCGAGCACGATTTAGTATCGGGATTCGCGATGGTCGCCTGACCGGACATCATCCCGCTGACACAAATCGAAGCGAATGACCGTGGACGGACATTGGGTCCGTCCTTAAGTGTTCTCATGACTTCAACGAGCGTCAATCAAAGGCAGATGCTGCTGCCGAAGGTCGACCTTGTGGACAGACAAATGCCAGCGGCCGTCCTCGACGAAGAGCGGAATCAATTCGTGTGCTCCTCGCGCTCGTGAATGATGTTCGCCCTGCCTACCAGCAGATTATCCACGTGCCCTATCCTTTTGGCGTCTTTTCCCGCGTAGGGCATGGAATGCAGCACATAGCGCATGGCGTTCAATCTGGCCCGTTTCTTGTCGTCAGACTTGATGACAATCCAGGGGCAATCGGCGGTATCGGTATGGAAGAACATCGCCTCCTTGGCCTTGGTGTAGTCGTCCCACTTGTCGAGCGAGGCAAGATCGATGGGTGACAGCTTCCATTGCTTGAGCGGGTGCCCCTCGCGCTCCTTGAATCGTCGTCGCTGTTCGTCACGGCTGACCGAGAACCAGAACTTGATGAGGTGAATGCCGCTCCTAACGAGGTTGCGTTCGAACTCCGGAACCTGTCGCTGGAACTCTTCATACTCATTCGGTGCGCAAAACCCCATCACGCGCTCGACACCCGCGCGATTGTACCAGCTGCGATCGAACAGGACAATTTCGCCAGCGGTTGGCAGGTGCTGAACGTAGCGCTGAAAATACCATTGCCCCCGCTCAACCTCGCTCGGCTTCTCGAGGGCAACGACACGGGCGCCGCGCGGATTGAGATGTTCCATGAATCGCTTGATTGCGCCACCCTTGCCCGCGGCATCGCGTCCTTCGAAGAGAAGCACTATTCTCTGGCGTGTCTCTTTCATCCAGTTCTGCATTTTCAAAAGCTCGGTTTGCAGAACGAACTTCTGTTCCTCGTAGTCCTTCCGGAGCATGCGCACAGCGTAGGGATAGGCGCCCGACCGCCAGTCCTTCGAAAGCTGGTCGACGTCTTGTTGCGAGGGCTTCACTCTCTTGCCGGTCAGAAACTCCTGTAAGCGTCGCGCATCGTCGGGAGATGCCCCGTCCAGCATCGCGATCACCGGCTCGCTGTTGGCGTTCAGCATAGGCGGGCCCTTTACCATCGTGTCGAAGGCGGCGAGTTCGGCCTGGATCGCACCCTGGGACGATTGCTCAACCAGAGACCGTTCAATAGGGTTGAGGTCGATATCCCGCCCGGCAGCCAATTTGCCGGGTCGCCCTTTCCTCCGAATAGCCTTCACCATTGGATAGCTCCCCGTGGGAATATATGGTTGGCCGGTTCCGGCCAGACTTGACCTAGATCAAATACCGCAACTCGCCGCGGATTGACCCATGCCCTTGACATGGCACTTAGAGACATTGCCGACGCCCGTAACGATACCCGGTGATCAGGGCAATACGAACTCCATGCCGGCGGCAAGCTCTGAAAATGACCGGAACCCCACTGCCACGCGCGACGCGTGCGGCGTCTTACCGCCAGCCCATTGGCCCCTGGCGATAATACTGGCCGCCACGCGGGGGCGCATATCTGGGCTGGGGCTCCGGATTACGCGGGAACATGAAGCCCAGGAAGTCGCCGTCGCTCGCGACCTGCATATCCAGCGGAGGCGTGCGCGGGCGCGTGATGAAGCCGCCTTGCGGCTGATGGCTCAGCACCGCGACGAATTCGGTACGGTAGTTGGTCTCGACGCTCAGCGGTTCGTCCGAGATGATGATCGAGGATCGCGGCAGTGCGGTCGGCGCGATTCGATCGAGCACCGCCTGCGGGATGGCGATGCGGTCGATTGCGCTCTTGGCATCGTCGGTGTTGTCGATCGTGACCGCGCTCCAGCGCAGGCCCGTTTCGTTGCGCGCCATCGCCGTGAACACATGCGTGCCGATCCGCTTGCCGGGATCGCGGATGGTGACGGGAACCTCGATGGTCGCATCAAATACCTTGCCGCCGCCGTCCGGCGCCGGCTTGTGGGTGTTGCGCCGCACGTACAGCTTCTGGGTGGCGCGGCTGATGTAGATCGAGACCGGCTCGAGGGCGAGCTTCGCCTCGCTGGCCGCCTTGGCGGTGTCGGCCTTCCTCGTCGCGGCCACCTTGGCGGCGTCCTTGGCGGCGGCGGCCGCTTCGAGCTTCGGTTTCGCGTCGACCCTGGCCGCGTCGAGTTGCGTTGCCATGTCCGCGGATTTGGCGGCGGCTTTTTGCTTGAGGTCCTCGGCCCGCGCCTTGGCCTCATCGGTCTTCGCGGCGGCGAGCGCCTTGTCGGCGCCGGCGAGCTCGGCGTCGGCGCGGGCCTTGAGCCCCTCCAGCTTGCGCAGCGCCGCCGTCAGGGTCGCCGTCTCGCGCGGCGCTTTCGCCGCGGCCTTCTTCGCCTCGTCGGCCGCCCTTGCAGCCTCGGCCGCTTCGCTGGCCAGCGCCTCGGCCCTGGCCGGCGCGGCTGCGATGGCCTCCGCCTTCGGCACCAGCAGCGCCGGATGGGAGAATTCGACCGGCTCGGCGTTGTTAGGCGAGATGATCACGCGCATTCCGAGCCGCGTCTTGTCGAACAGTTTCTCGGCGAAGCCAAACGGCATCCGCACGCAGCCGTGCGAGGCCGCATATCCGGGCAGCGGCCCGCCGTGCAGCGCGATGCCGTTCCAGGTAATGCGCTGCATGTTCGGCATCTCGGCATCGTCATACATGTTCGAGCGATGCTCCTTGTTCTTCTCGACGATGGCGAAGACGCCGGCCGGCGTCTCGCGTCCAGTGGTCCCGGTCGATACCGGCGCGCGAAAAATCCAGCCGTCGGCGTCGTAGAGCGTGACCTGCTGGCTCTTGATCGACACGATCGCCATGATCGGCTCGCCTGCCTCGCGTGGCGCCGTCGCCTCGGTGGGTAGCGCGGGGCGCGCCTGTCTCGCCGCGGCGTCGGCAGTCAGCGCAGTCAGTGCGACCATCGCCGCGAGCGTCACCATGGCGGGACGCCGCATCTCCGCGGTGGATCGGGCCGTCGTAAATCGCTTAACCATGCCATGCCCCGGTTGAAATGCCTGTCCGCGCCTGCGTCGGTCGAGTGAGCCTCTCATATAGGACCGCCCACGCAGGAGGAAGCGCGGCTCGCGGCTGAAATGGGGCATATTGCCGATATCCGCGTGGCTGCGGCAAAATAACCCGTCGTCGGGCAAGATTTCCCTTTCGCCGTCGGGCAAATCACTCTTACGACTCCCGCCATCCTGTCCCCTCAGGAAGGGGCGTTGGCCATCGTCACCGAACATCGGGATGGCAGCCTTCGCGGTGCTTTCAACCCTTCGACCGCCTCTCCGCTCAGCATCCGCAAAGTAGTGCTGGCGCGTTGTTTGCAACAAAGCAGGCCTTGGCTGAAGAACGCAACTTCAAAACATTCCTAGCCGGGGGCGGTCCCGCGATTCAGGTAGCGAACGAGGATCAGGCGATTGAGCGCGTCGACGACGTCGGCAAGAGGCCTGTTCGTATCGAGGATGGCCCCATTGGGGAGCGCTGCCACGATTTTCCTGTAGTCGGCCAATTGCCGGGCGATTTCCTCAACAGGCAATTCCTTTTTTCGTTTGTAGATCGTTTCGGCTGGAGCATTGAGGAATACAATGAGATCCGGCTTGGGGATGACCGACCAGATCGTCCTCAGAACCCAAGCAGGTCCATTGTAGCGATAGCGTTTTGCGTCGACCAGGATATCGACGAAGTGCCGATCGTAAAGTACAAGCCCGTTGCGTGCCTTTATCAAGTGGGTGCGCGGATGCGATAGAAACGAAAAGGCGAGCCAGTATCCCGCCTTGATCAGCGACCCGACCAGCGACCGCGCGGGGAGTGCGTGAGGCTGGCTGCTGGCGCCTTCGTTGGGGCGGATCAAGCGGTGTAACGGCGGCACGAACCCCCAGCAAACCGACCGGTCAAAGATCGGCAGAAGATCAGATCCGCCAACAGCATCGGTGACCGAGGACTTGCCTGCGCCGTCAGGACCCAGCACCACGACGGACAGGCCTCTGGGCCTGACGATCCGGCCGAGCCGATCCGCGAGTTTCTTGACCGCATGCGCCAACTGACCACGACGATCCTTTCGGCGCAGGCGGGCAATCAGGTCGTTGCGTAACTGCGAGGTAGCGGCAACAACATCATCCCAGCGATTGTCAGCAAGCGCCCGCAACAGCAGCGCTTTCTCCGCATCGGGCCAGAGACGGGCGACCTCCCGAGCTGCGCCGACGGGATCGGATTGATAGAGCCGGGAGAGACGCTCCGTGCGCGCAATATCGAGCTTTGCCTTCATGATCGAGGTGGCAAGATAGCCTGCGAGCTGGTGGGCCGGTGAAGGTACATGGAAGGCTCCGTGCCGTTGGCGCGCCGCGAGGACATGCCGGCCAGAAACGATGCGCATCCCGTTCAGAGCGTAATCGTGATCCAGGTCGAGCTTTAGAAAAAAGGGCCGGCGCTGTGACGTCTCACCTGCGAGCAGGATCGCGCCGTCGTGGCAGCTGATCACCCGGGCGCCGATGGTGTGGGCGTTGTCCTCGAGCAGCTTGCTCACCCAGCGATCGCTGGCCGAGCTGTCAATGCAGATGTCTACATCGGAGCCCCCAATCTCGGGAAACTTCTCATAACCGTGCAGGACGACGTAGGGAACGCCGGATTCTTCGAGAACATCCAGCGTGGCCGCCAGAGCCGACGCAACCGTTGGAGAATTGCAGTCGACGCGCAGATTGGAGGACGCAATTGCGTCCGAGAGTTGATCAAGCATGGCGCACCAGGTCCGTTTTGATGTTGGCAGAGTGGGTCGGCCTGAGACCGGCAGCATGATACAACGCGATCCATCTCCCGGCGGCCCCGACAAACTCGGCTATCAGGGTGCCATAGGCCGCGCCCAACAAACCGCCTGTGGGAAGCAGCAACAGGATAATCGCAAGGTTGATGAGCGCCGTGAGGCATGTGACCAGAGCGAGATTCGCAGCCTTGTTGGCGCTTGCGAGCGCTATTGCAGCTGGCGCCCCCGCTGCAGCCATCAGAGAACCAACGGCAATAACGATCAGAAGGTGCCGGGTATCGCCAGCCGCGGGATAGAGCGCGGCCATGACCTTTTGGCCGAACAGTGCAATGAGAACGCAAAAGCCGAGCATCAGCCCGACAAGGACCGCGCCGTCGCGAAGCGCGCGGCGTATGACGCCGTGGTTGCCGGTTTGCCGGAAAACCCTGGCCGATTTGGGGATCATGATATTGAACAACCCGTACAGCATCGGATTGGCAAACGCGACAATGCTCAGGCACGCGGCATAGACGCCCGTTGCGCTGGCGCCGAGCACAAGCAGTGCAAGCCAGTGCGTGGTATAGCTCTGCGCCTGCATGGCAAGCTGGTAAAGAATGAGCCAGCGACCCATAGTCCAACTGGACGCCGCGACCTGCGCGGTAGGTATTTTACCGCCTGCCCGGCCCAGGCCCTTGGCTACCAGCCAGCATAAACCTGCTGCAAAATTCGTCGCGGCCAGGACGATGAGTCCGGTAGTTGCGGTCAGCTGGCCGGTCACCGCCAGGCCGACGATACCCGCGAGACCGAGACAAACGACAGGAGCATCGATCAGCACCGCTTCGATGCTGCGCTCGTGGGCAAAGCTGACGCGCCGGCCGAATTCGCGCAGCAGCGCGCCGGGAAGGGCCACAGCGAGCGCCATGACGACTTGCCCGTCCGACAAGCCGCCGACGGCAATAATGGCGATGCCGAACCCGAACACCGCAACAAAGGCCAGCCCCGCGAGCACCAGAGAGAGCCTCAGGCTCGCGATCAGATGTCGCCGAACCGAACCGATTGGCGTGTGCAACTGGACCGTATAAGGACGGGTGATGGCGGCGTCCTGGATCGCCAGGGCGATGGCGATGATCGATAGGGCAACCGCGAACGCGCCGACCTGGGCGAGATCGGCAAAAGCCCCCATAAGCAGCAAAGTGAGGAAAGCCTGCCCGCTGACCGCGCATTGGTCGGCAAAGGCGAGAGTGGTGTTCGATAGCGTGAGCCGCCGCAAGCGTGCCGCCAGACCAGTGGTCGGCGCTGTGGTACCGGAAGTTTGGGCGGTATCGATAAGCATCAGGTGGCCGGCCGGATCAGTCCGGCCAGTCTCACCGTGGCGGATTTGTCACCCGGTCGACGGTCCGGCTCGGATGAGTCGCGGCGGGCAATGCGCTTGAGCAGATCCCAGATTTCAGCGAAACCCGGAGCCGGATCATCGAGGGTGAAGCTGTCCGAATGCTCGCGGCCGACGACCCACCAAATCGGTTGGGCCAAGTAATCCGTCCAGGCTAAAAGGCCCGCGCGGAGGTTCTCGAACCGGCCATGTCGGGTGGCGTTCAGAAGATTCCAGCCGTCCAGCACCGTGTTCCGACTGCGCACGCCGGCTTTGTACGGAACGGGCAGGGAAAGCGGACGATCAAGAAGCAGTTCGCAGAGCGCGCGCGGGAAATCGACCCCCATGCCGACCGGCAATGGAACAGATCCCCAGAGGCGGGCATTGACTTCGAGAAGTATCCACGACCCGTCGGCCGCGTTTCTGCGGAATTCGAACATGCACACGCCATGGATCTGCATGGCGGCACAAATCCTTGTTGCTGCCTCAAGCAGCGCAGGATCGCAGTCCTCGCTGACCCGAAGCGAGCTTGATCCACCCCAGCCTTCCCGAAGTCGCCGGTGTTGAAATGCCTGTATGATCTCGCCTCGGCGGGCCAGCACGGAAACGCCGACGCCGACGCCCCCCTTGAAGTATTTTTCGACGAGATAACGCTCCGGCTCGTTGACGGAGGCCAGGATTGTTGTCAGCTCCTGAAGACTTTCGGCGATATACACCCTGCCCCAGGTGGTAAGATGATCGATGCTGTAGGAGCGCTTGGGCTTGATCACCACGGGCAAGCCGAATCGCGCGATCAGCTCGGACGCCGATTGACTGGACGTCAGCTGCTCTCCGGGCGACACAGGAATATCGAGCGTTTCAGCGAGAGCCTTTGTCTTCGCCTTGTCAAAGAGTGTCTCCATGGCTCGCTGACCCGGTATAGCGAGAATTGCGGGTCCAAGTTCAGCGCGGTGCCGGTCGAGAGGCAGGATGGCGCGATCGCAGCAGGGAATAACGACCTGCAGGTCGTTTTGCGTCACAACAGCCTTAATCTCCGCGAGCCAGGCTTCGGGGTTATCGGAATAGCGCGTCAGGAAGTGCGTCTGCGAAATGTATCGGGATGCGAGGGCGGGTGCGCGCCAGTTGAAAGGCGCCGCATGAACGGCGTAACCGGCTCGCCCCAGGGAGCGCGCAACCGCCAGGAAAATGCGCATGTCATCGCCGACGACGAGAACCCGGCCTCTCGATAGATTGCTCATCTGCATCGCCTTGCATCACCTGGCATGGGTTCGGTCCGCGCCATTTTCTCCGCCACAAAGTCGGACTGATCATAAGCCTTCAGCCCTCGATCCGCGTTCTTATTCAAGGCCATGCTTAACCGCTCGTTAACCGTTCGATAGGGGCTTTCCAGCACGCCTCGCTAAGCGGCCCGAAAATAGTCGCGCAGCCATTTCGCCCTTGGTTTTAGCGCGGCCTTGGCACGCGCAAACCCCACGGCGATCGCTGTCTCAGTCGCCGAGCCGACATAAAGCGTACCCATCGGTACCGACTCATTCCAAAGACCCTGGATGACGTGGCCATCTGCCGTCGTAGCGGCGTCCATGCGCGCAAAGTCCCCCTCGCTGTAAAAGCGTTGAATGACCAGATACTCGAGCACCAGCCCCGGTGCGAAGCTTCGCAAAGGCTCGGAATAGGTGCATTTTGGAGTGAACAGGGTCGATCCGCTGGTGATGTTTACGCTTATTGCGATGGGACGATCGCCGAGAAGCAGCGTATCTATGATCGTGCCGCATCCGTTGCCATCGCTTGTAAAGGCGGCGCGTGCAAAGCCTGCATCATCCCTGTGCGCGAGAAACGCCGTGCCGGCTTTGCCCTTCCAGCCCGCGTTCTCCAGCGCGAGGAAAGCTTCCAGCGCTGACCGGACAGCATCCGGTTTGGTGGCGCGTTCAAGGCGAAGCTCACCTTTTTCGCGAAGTCGACGGATGCACCGCTCCAGTTCCTTCCGTCTCGACTTGCCGAGCACCTCAGTGAGGTGCGCCTCGAAGCCGCCCTGGAGCCTCGTCAGTTGCGGTCGGCTGTAGGTGTTGAACACGGCAAGTGAAAGCCCAAGCTGGCGGGCCACGCGGCAAATCAGATCGTGAAGGCGGCCGTCCAGTTGCAGGTCGGGAAGCTGCCAGCAACCCGGTAGTCGGCCGGCGCCGATCTCCAGCAGCCACGCGCGAACGACGTCCTCGGCGTGTTCGCGATGCACCAATGGCGCTCCACTAAACTGGTAAATGTTGTGCGCGCCACAGGCGGTGCCGAAAAACGTTCGGAACGGGAAGAGTCCGACCAGCTTTCTCTCGTTGAACCAGACTGCGAAGGCGGAGATGCGGTTCCCGGCATCGAGCGTTGACAGTCCGCTCCTCACATAGGCTCGCGCATAGAACGGATTCTCCATCAGCGCATTGGCGCTCAGCAGATCCCAAGGCGCAGCCGGGATTCCATCCAACTCGCGTGCCGACAAAAGGCGCGACTTCAAATTGGACAGGTTTCCGATGGACGCTTCCACGCCGACTGCCTCGCGTCGGGCGTCGGAGTCGGATGCCACCAGCCGCGAGCCGTTTGGAGTTGTACTTAAGTTCGGGTAGGGCACGGCGTACCTACAAAATCTGCATGACGTCAACGAGGGGCCATTTCGCGAGATGACCGGTGCCGACTCCAATAGTACAGGATAACAAATTGTATGCTCACACGACGATGAATCGAGCAATTCTATGAACGTTTGGTTACCGCATTGTTTACGGCAGCATGGCGGGTCTGCTCGATCATCGCTCCCCTCAGGTCTGGTCCTTCGGACGCGCTGTTGGACGGATTTCTCTCAACAAACCAGGCCGATGATTATGGATCCTGTCGAACTCGGGGCATTTAGGCTCCCGACAGCATGATATGGCGCCATTGCATGACAGCCGGGGGCTCTCGTCCATGGCGAACAACCTCCTCGCCGCGTGGTAATTCGAAACAGACCAGCAAGGCAATGAATGCAATCAGTATTGCGATACCCGCCCATAGCAGATTGAAATAGTCGAGTGAGGAGATCTCTCCCGCGGCATGGGGCGAAACGAA
>NZ_JAUYAN010000023.1 GCF_030693485.1 Bradyrhizobium sp.
CGCGCCGGCCGCACCCCGGCATAGAGATCGAAATGAACGCGCAGTTCGATCTGCGGCGCAATCTCGGTGTTATCGGGGTAACGCACCGACGGCAGGCCACAGGCGCCGAGCAGGATGGCGTCGGCTTCGTCGCACAGCCGGATCGTGCTTTCCGGCATCGACTTGCCGGTCTCGCGATAATGATTGGCGCCGGCCGGCGCCTCCGTGAAGCGAAATTTGAGGTCGGTCGTCGCCTCGATCCTGCGCAGCACTTCAAGCGCCGGCGCCATTACCTCGGGGCCGATGCCGTCGCCGCCGAGCACGGCGATGTGGAGGGCGTTGTTGGCGGACATTGAGATTCCTCGACTGGAAGAGAAAGATCGTCATTCCGGAGCGATGCGAAGCATCGAACCCGGAATCTCGAGATTCCACGGTGCGCAATTGCGCACCTGCGGTCTGGTGCTAACGCAACATCCCGCAATGACGGCTACCCCTACGGCGTCAGCACCGCGCGACCGACCAGTTTGCCCTGCTGCAGGTCAAGCAGCGCCTGGTTGGCCTGGGCCAGCGGCATCGTCGTCACCGGGATCGGCGGAATCTTCATGTTGCGCACCAGATCGAGCAGTTCCTTGGTCTCGCGGAGATTGCCGACATAGCTGCCCTGGATGGTGATCGCCTTGATCGGGATCAGCGGCAGCGCCCATGGCGCACCGCCGCCGAACAGCCCGACGATCACGAGCTTGCCACCCTTCCCGAGACAGTCGAAGCCGAGCTGCGCGGTCGCGGCATTGCCGACGAGATCGATCACGGCGCGGATAGGGCCGCCGGCGGCCTTGGTCAGTTGCTCCAGCGCGTCAGGGGCCTTGCCGTCGACGGTGGCGAGCGCGCCCGCCGCCATCGCGGCTTCGCGCTTGCGCGCATCGATATCGACGACGATGGCGCCCTTACCGCCCATCGCCTTCAGCAGCGACAGCGCCATCAGGCCGAGGCCGCCGGCGCCGAAGATCACGATCGGCGTGTTGAAATCCTTTTCGACCTTCTTCAGCGCGCTGAAGGTGGTCACACCGGAGCAGGCATAGGGCGCCGCGGTGACGGGATCGAGACCCTCGAGATTGATCAGGTATTTCGGGTGCGGCACCGTCATATGGTCGGCATAGCCGCCGTCACAATAGACGCCGATCGCGTTCGGCTTGATGGCGCACATGTTCTCGTCGCCGCCGAGGCAGGTCTGGCATTTGCCGCAGCCGAGCCAGGGATAGACCAGCACGACGTCGCCGACCTTGAGACCGGCATTATCGGCCTTGGCATCCGGCCCCAGCGCCAGCACTTCGCCGACGCTCTCATGTCCCATGGTGCGCGGAAGCGAGACGCCGCGGTCCTTCAGCGACAGCGGCTTGCGCCCGTGGCCGAGATCATAGCCGCCTTCCCAGATGTGCAAGTCGCTGTGGCAGACGCCGGCCGCCTTGACCTTGAGCAGCACCTGGGTTCCCGACGGTTGCGGCGTCGGCGCGTCGACTTCCCGCAAGGGGGCGTTGAAATCGACAACCTGGAAACTCTTCATCGCTTCTCTCCCGATAGCTTTTTGCTTTTGGCCGGATAGCATGGCGTTCTCGCGCGAGGAAAACGCGTCAGAACAAATGGCTCTTCCCGTTGTTAGACGCTTAATCAGCGCCGATCAATGGATGATGGCAGGCGGCGAACTGGGCCGGCGCGACCTCGCGAAGCTCCGGCATTTCATCGCTGCAGCGCTGGTCCGCACGCGGGCAACGGGTGCGAAAGCGGCAGCCGGAGGGCGGCGCGATCGGCGACGGCGGCTCGCCCACCGCGACGCTTTCGGCCGGCCGCACGTCCGGATCCGGCACCGGGATCGCCTCGATCAGCAGCGCGGTATAGGGATGGGCCGGCTGCGCGAACAATTGCTCGGACGGACCGACCTCGCAGAGCCGGCCGAGATACATCACCGCGACGCGGTCGCTGACCGCTTTCACCACCGCCAGGTCGTGGGCGATGAACAGCAGCGTCAGTCCGTAGCGCGCCTTCATCTCCTCCAGCAGATTAAGGATCTGGGCGCGGATCGACACGTCGAGTGCCGACACCGGCTCGTCGCAGATGATGAATTCGGGATTGAGCACCAGCGCGCGCGCGATGCAGATGCGCTGGCACTGGCCGCCGGAAAATTCGTGTGGCAACCGTCCGATTACGAGTTGGGGATCGAGACCGACAGCGCTGAGAACTTCATGGACCAGTTGCTCGCGCTTCTTCGGATCCTTGACGCCGGAGATCACCAGCGGCTCGGCGATGATGTCGCCGATCCGCCGCCGCGGGTTCAGCGAGGCAATCGGGTCCTGAAAGATCAGCTGCACGCGCCGGCGCATCCGCCGCAGCGTATCGCCCTGCATCGCGGTAAGATCCTGGCCGTCGAACAGTACCCGGCCCGAAACCGGCCGACGCAACTGTATCACGGCGCGGCCGAGCGTCGATTTTCCGCAACCGGATTCGCCGACCAGGCCGAGCGTCTCGCCGCGCGCGATGTCGAGGCTGACGCCGGACACCGCATGGACGGTCTTGTTGCCCAAGGGATATTCGACGACGAGGTTCTCCACCCTGAGCAAGGGATCGCCGGAGACGGGATACAAAGCGTTCTGCATCATGCGGAGGCGCCCGCCTCGGTGTTGAGCGGGCGGAAGCAGGCATATTGGTGGCCGGGCGAGTCCGCATCCGCGAGCGGCGGCTTCTCGATCTGGCACTGGGCCCACGCATACTTGCATCGCGGCGAAAACGAACATCCTTTCAGTGGCCGGGTAGGATCCGGCGGACGTCCCGAAATCGCCGGCAGCGGCGTATGCGGTTTGGCGTCGATCTTCGGGATCGCCGCCAGCAGTGCCTCGGTGTAGGGCATGCGCATTCTCTTGAACAAATCGGGCGTCGGCGCGCGTTCGACGACGCGGCCAGCATACATCACCGCGACCTCGTCGGTGCGGCCGGCGACGACGCCGAGATCGTGGGTGATGATGATCATCGCCATGTGGCGGCGGCGCTGTTCACGCGCCAGCAGATCGAGGATTTGCGCCTGGATCGTGACGTCGAGGGCTGTGGTCGGCTCGTCGGCGATCAGCAATTTCGGTTCGCAGGACAGTGCGATGGCGATCGCGACCCGCTGCCGCATGCCGCCGGACAGCTGGTGCGGGTACTGCATCAACCGCTGCTCAGGTGCGGGAATGCCGACTGCGGCGAGCAATTCGATGCTGCGCATCTTCGCCGCCACACCGTCTAGCTCGAGATGTTCCTGCAGCGTCTCGATCAGCTGGGTGCCGATGGTGAGCACCGGATTGAGCGAGGTCATCGGATCCTGGAACACCACCGCCAGCGAACGACCGCGCAGCTTGCGCAGGCGTTCGCGGTCGAGGCGCACGAGGTCCTCGCCGTCGAACATCACGCGGCCGGACAGCATGGCCTTTTTCGGCAGCAGTTGCAGGATCGCCCGCGACAGCATGGTCTTGCCGCAGCCGGATTCGCCGACGATGCCGAGCGTCCGGCCGGCGCCGACGCTCAGATCGACCTGGTCCACCGCGCGCAGATTGCCGCGCGGCGTCGGCAGGTTGACCGACACATTTTCAACGGAAAGCAGTGCGGGTTCCGTCACAGCGCGCCCTGCCGTGGATCGGTGAGAGCCCGCAACGTGTCGCCGACCAGGTTGAAGGAAAGCACGGTCAGGAACATCGCGGTCGCCGGCATGAAGGCGAGTCGTGGCGCGACATCGAGGCTCTCACGGCCCTCCCCGATCATGCTGCCCCAGCTCGAGACCGGCGGCGGCACGCCAAGGCCGAGGAACGACAGCGACCCTTCCACCACGATGGTGACGGCAACGCCGAGCAGAAAAAAGGCAAACAGCGGCAAGATCACGTTCGGCAGCAATTCGCGCAGCAGGATGCGGGCATGCGAAGCGCCGAGCGCTTCCGCGGCAATGACGAATTCACGCCGCGACAGCGTCAGCGTGGTAGCGCGGGCCACCCGCATGAAGGCGGGAATGCCCAGCACGCCGAGGATGAGCGTGAGATTGAGGATGGATTGCCCGACAAAGGCGATAACGGCGAGCACGAGAATGAGCGGCGGAAAGGCCAGCAGCACGTCCATGGCGCCGACGACAAAGGATCCGGCCCGGCCGCGGAAATAGCCGGAGAGCAGGCCGAGCGCACCGCCGATGGTGAGGCCGATCATCGGCGCGCAGAGACCGACGACCAGCGAGATGCGCGCGCCGTAGATCAGGCGCGAGAACTCGTCGCGGCCGAGCCCGTCGGTGCCGAGCCAATGCGCCGCGGAGAACGGCGCGCGTTTCTCCAGCATGTCCATGGCGTTCGGGTCCGGGATCGGCAGCATCGTGGCGAAAATCGCAACGGAAAAGACGAAGATGATCCAGCCGGTCGCGGCCCAGAACAGCATGCCAAGACGCCTGCCCTTTGCCGGCGCGGAGACGGCCTCCTCGGCGAGGTCGAGTTCAAGCGTGGCCATGGCGGATCCTGGGGTCGAGCACGGCGTAGAGCATGTCGACGATGAAGTTCACGATGACGAAGCCCGCGGCAACCAGCAGGACCACACCCTGCAGGATGACAAGATCGCGCGTGAGGATCGCACCGACCAGCAGCCGGCCGATCCCCGGCAGCGCAAAAATCGTCTCGACGATCAACGCGCCGCCGATCAGTCGGCCGATATTGATGCCGGTGATCGTCACCAGCGTCAGCGACGAAGGTTTCAGCGCGTGCACGAACAGGATGCGGGCGGGCTTCAGGCCCTTGGCCTTGGCAAGCGAGATATAGTCTTCCTGCAAGGTCGCAATCATGTCGGACCGCAGGATGCGCATGATCCCTGGCCATTCGGCCAGCGCCAGCGTCATCGCCGGCAACACCATGAAACGCAGATTGCCGAGCGGATCTTCCGCAAACGGCACGTAGCCGGTGGCCGGCAGCCAGCGCAGTTCCACCGCAAACAGATAGATCAGCAGGATCGCCGACAGAAAGGTCGGCACCGACAGCATGGCAAAGGCCGTCCCGGTCATGAAGCGGTCGAACGGGCCGCCGCTGCGCACGGCGCAGATGATCGCCAGCGGCACGCCGATCGACAGCGCACCGAGCTGCGCCAGCAGCATCAGCTCGATCGATACCGGCAGCCGCTCGACGAGCGCCTGCAGCACGGTCTGGCCGGTGCGGAAGGAGCGGCCGAAATCGCCCTGCAACATATGGCCGAGCCAGATGAAATAGCGCTTCCAGATCGGCTGATCCAACCCCATGTCAGCCCGCAGCGCAGCGAGATTCTCCGGCGTTGCCTGGTCGGCGAGGATCGTCATGGCAAGATCGCCGGGCAGCAGCGACGAGATGGAAAACGTCAGCAGCGAAACCGCGATCAGCACCGGCACCAGGTAGAGGAGCCGGCGCGCGAGAAAGAACGCCATGCGCGGCTATTCCTTCCAGGTGCGCGATACGTCGATCACCCCGCTATACATCTTGGGCAGGCCTTTGATCTTCGCCGTCGAGATCGCGTAGTAGGTGTTCTGGAAGGTCCAGTACCAGATCGCCTCCTTGTTGATCAGCCTCGTGATTTGGCAGTAGAGGTCGATGCGCTTGTCGGTGTCGGCCGTGGTACGGGCCTTCTGCAGCAGACCGTCGAGCTCCGGGTTCGAGTATTGGGCAAGATTCGCCGGGCTGCCGGTGTGGAAATTGGCATACATCTGGACGTCGGGATCGGCGAGATCGACGATCCGCCATCCGATCACCTGGAACTGACGCGTGAAGCCACGTGCCGGAAACGTGGCCTGGTCGACCTGCTCCATCTCCATGTTGGCGCCGACCAGCTTCCAGAGCTGCTGCTCAACTTGGCCGGCGGCACGTCCGCGCGGCGTTGCGGTGAACAGCTTCTTGAATTCAACCGGCTTGCCGTAATCCTTGATCAGCGCCTTGGCTTTTTCGATATCATAGGGCAACGCACCGTCATCCTTGCACTTCACCCACGAGCCGTCGCCATAGGGATTGGAAGCTGGCTTGGCGAGACCATTGGTGAGCGCCTGCGACATCTTCTTGCGATCGAGCGACATCACCAGCGCCCGGCGCACGCGGACGTCATCGAGCGGCGGGACTTTGGTGTTAAAGGCGGTGACGGTCGCACCGGATCCGGTGTAGGAGTGCACCGTCAACTTGGAGTCCTTCTTCGCCCTCTCGATGTTGTCGGCGCTGAATTCGTCATCCCAGACCAAGTCGACTTCGCCGGATTGCAAGCTGGCAAAACGCGATTGCGCGTCGGGCAGCGGCTTCAGGACGATGCGGTCAAGATAGATCTTGTCCTTGTCCCAATAGTTCGGGTTCTTCTCCAGGACCAAACGATCACCGGCGGTCCAGGACTTCAGGACATAGGGGCCGGTGCCGACGGGATTGCGGTTGTAGTCGTCGCCCTTGGTCTTCCACGCCGTGGGGGAGTGAACCGCACTGTTCTGGCTTGCATAGGACACCAGCGAGGGGAAGTTCACCGAGGGGTCGGTGAGGTTATAGACAAGCGTCAGTTCATCGGGCGCCTCGACGCTCTTGGTCCCCGCGATATAGAAGGCGCAGCGGCACTTGTTGGCAGGATCCTTCTGCCGGTCGAAATTCGCCTTGTAGGCTTCGGCATTGAACGGCGTGCCGTCGTGGAACTTGACGCCCGGACGCAGCTTGAAGGTCCACATCTTGAAATCTTCGGAAGGCTCCCAGGACACAGCAAGCCTGGGCTGGGCTTTCCCGTTGGCGTCGAGATAGGTGAGCGTTTCGAAGATCGCGGATGACGCGCTCAATGCGGCGGTGTCGTAGACGCCGACCTTGAGCGGATCGAAACCGGGGATGTCGAGCTCGAGGCCGACGGTGATAGTGCCGCCCTGTTTTTGGGCGCTGGCAGGGCTTGCGATCAAAGCAAGGCCGAATACCGCGACATGAAATATTGGCGCAAACGTGCGCGAGCGGATAGCCGCTTTCATTTGATGCTCCCTCCAAAAGACCTGCGTCCGGTATTCCGGATCGTCGATGACCGCGCGACAGATTGGCTGGAATTACCGGCGACGGCAAGACCGCAGGTTGGCGTACGGTTGAAAAGCCGCAGGCCTCGACCAGGTCAACCCGACGTTGCCGCCATCCGCTTTCCGGTAAAGGCCGCTATTTCGTCGTCCGAAAGCCCGGTCTCACGCAGATACGCCACCGTGTGTTCGCCAAGCGTCGCCATCCGCGGGGCCGCCGAGACGCCGGCGCCGGACATGCGAAAGGGCAGGTTCAGAACCTTGAACGTGCCGCCGGCGTCCTCCACCTCGGCCAGCGCGCCGCGATGCGCGATTTGCGGATCGGCCAGCGCCTGCGCCACCGTGCGATAGGCCGAACTTGGGACGCCTTCCGCATTCAGCGCAACGAGGCATTGTTCGGTGGTCACCGCGCCCGACCAGGCTTCGACGCCCTCCATCAGGCTCGCCCAGTTGTCGCGGCGATCGGCATAGGCGGCAAAACGCGGATCGCTGACCCATTCCGGATGCCCGATCACCTTCATCAGGCTCTGGAACGTCTTCTCGCTGGCGATCGCGACCATTACATATCCATCCGCGGTCGCGATCGGCCCGAACATCGGACGCTGGGTCGGCTTCACCTCGAATTGCGACCACTGCAATTCGTTGAGCGTCAGGCTGAGCATCGATTCCAGCATCGAGACGTCGATGTGCTGGCCTTGTTGGGTGCCGTGGCGCTGATACAGCGCTGCCGAAACGGCGCCGAAGGCGTAGACGCCGGTCAGCACGTCGGCGTGATAGATGCCGCAATAGTCCGGCCGGCTTCGCCCGGGCTGGTAGGCCAGATGAGCCATCTCGTAGCCGGACGCGGCGTGGATGACCGGCGCATAGGCCGGCAGTTCCGCCGATGGTCCGGTCTGGCCGTATCCGGAGATCGAACAATAGATCAGCTTCGGATTGATCCCCTTCAGCGAGTCGTAGTCCAGCTTCAGCCTGCGCATCACGCCGGGGCGAAAATTCTCGACCAGCACATCGGTGCTGGCGATCAGCCGGCGAATGACCTCGATGCCTCCTGATGATTTCAGGTCGAGCACCAGGCTGTTCTTGCCGATATTGAGCTGGCCGAAAGCGGTGCTGCAATTGTTGCGTACCGGCGGACGGGTCCGCATCGTCTCGCCTTCGGTGGTCTCGACCTTGATGACCTCCGCCCCCAGGTCGGCCAGCATCCGCGTGCAATGCGGGCCGGCAATGGTGGTCGAGAAATCAAGCACGCGCAGGCCTTCGAAGCTCTTTGTCAAATTACCCTCATCGTTGTCAGCCAGCTTGAATGTAAGCTCCCGGCCGCCGGGTCCGGCGCGGCGGACCCTAGATTGCGCCGCTCGGCCTGGGAAGGGTTTCTCCCGATACAAGCCATCTGATCCGCTGCCGAAAACTGGAACCTTTCTTGCAAGGGCTGAGTTAGCGCTGGTACGAGGGCGTTTCTTGAAAGTCTTGTTCGTTACCACGGAAATGGATGATTTCGTCCGGGTGGGCGGGCTCGCGGCCGTTTCCGCGGCCCTGCCGCGGGCGCTACGCGCGCTCAGCGACGTCAGGATCATTCTTCCCGGCTACCGGGACGTGGTCGAACAATTCCTGCACATCCAGATCGTCGGTCAGTGTCCCGCGCTGGCGGAGATGCCGGCCTGCTCGCTCGGATTGACGGCAACCAGGGACGGGCTGCCGATCTACGTCCTGCTCTGTCCGGAACTCTATGACCGCCCCGGCAATCCCTATGGCGACGCATCGGGCCGGGACTGGCCCGACAACGACGTGCGCTTTGGACGCTTTGCCTCGGCCGCTGCCCAGCTGGCGGCAGGCACACTGGACAGGAATTGGGCAGCGGACCTGGTGCACGCCAATGACTGGCAGGCCGCGCTGGTGCCGGCCTATCTCGCCTGGAGCGCGGTCAGGATCCCGAGCATCCTGACCATCCACAACCTCGCCTATCAAGGCCTGTTCCCGAAGGAGTCGCTGCGCCGGATCGGCGCGCCCGAAGCCTCCTTCCACATCGATGGCCTCGAATTCTACGACAAGCTGTCCTTCCTCAAGGGCGGCATCGTCTACGCGTCGCATCTGACCACCGTCAGCGAAAACTATGCACGGGAGATCACGACGCCCGAACTCGGCTGCGGGCTCGAGGGCCTGTTGCGCCTGCGCTCCGACGCAGCCCAACTCACCGGGATCCTGAACGGCATCGACGAGAGCTGGGATCCCCGCGTCTGCACTCAGCTGGCGCAGCCCTTCGGCGCAGGAGACTGGGAGGGCAAGCAGGCGAATTCGGATTACGTCCGCCAGCAATTCGGGCTGGCGCTGTCGCGCGGCCCGATTTTCGGGCTGGTCGCGCGTCTGGTGCACCAGAAGGGCGTCGATCTGGTGCTGGCCGCTGCCGACGAGATCATCGCATCCGGAGGCCAGATCATCGTGACCGGCAGCGGCGAGCCCGCCATCGAGCAGGCGCTGGTCGACGCGCACCGCCGACGGCCGGATGCGATCGGCGTCGCCATCGGTTTCAACGACGGGCAGGCTAGACGAATTTTTGCCGGCAGCGATTTCACCCTGATGCCGTCGCGGTTCGAGCCCTGCGGCCTGAGCCAGATGTATGCGCAGCGGTTCGGTTCGCTGCCGATCGGTCACCAGACCGGCGGCCTCGCCGAAACCATCACCGACGGTGAAACCGGATTCCTGTTCGATCGGCCCTCGACCGAATCCTTTCTCGGCGGCGTCAGGCGCGC
>NZ_JAUYAN010000336.1 GCF_030693485.1 Bradyrhizobium sp.
ACGATCAGCTTGAACCGGCGTCCGATTCGGGACGATGCCGAGCGCAAGAATGAATTTACCTGTCGCATTTCGCCAATTCCTTCGGCGCCGGCCGGAACCAACGTTCCGCGAACGACGCTTGAAAGGAAAATGGCCTTGCCCCGGCGGCCTGTCGATAGCGCAGCGAAAATAGCAACGCGGCCATCGCCCGGGCCCGGGTTCACGATGGATTTATTGCCGCGATCAGGGCGATAACGATGGAATTCTTCTCCCTCGAAAAACCGATCCGGCGAACCGGGCCCGGTCAGCCCGGCGTAAACCCGAACGCCCGTTCAAAGCGTTTGGCGTAGGCCGGCCATACTTCGGGATTGATCAGGCGCGGCGGCCGCTTGCCGTCGAGCGCGCCGAGCATCTGCTCGGCGGCGATCCGGCCCATATTGGCCCGCGCCTCCCGGGTCACCCCGGCGGTGTGCGGGCTTGCCAGCACGTTGTCGAATTGCAGCAGCGGATGGTCCGGCTGAGGCGGTTCCTTGTCCCAGACGTCGAGGCCCGCGCCGGCAATGCGCTTGTCGCGCAGCACGTCGAACAGCGCCGCTTCATCATGGATAAAGCCCCGCGCGGTGGTGATGTAATAAGCGTGCGGCTGCATCAGCGCGAATTCGCGCGCGCCGATCATGCCACGCGTATCCCTGGCGAGCGGACAGTTGATCGAGACATAGTCGGAGGCGCGCAAGAGGTCGTCGAGTTCGACCTTTTCGCCGCCACGCGCGGCCATCTCGGTCGCCGAAAGATAGGGATCGTAGGCCAGCACCTTCATGCCGAGCAGGCCCTTGCAGAGTTCGGCGATGCGGCGGCCGACATTGCCGAGCCCGACGATGCCGATGGTCTTGCCCTGCGCCTCGGTGCCGATCAGGGAATTGCGGTTGACATTGGGGTCGCGCCGCAACGCACGGTCGGCCTCGATGATGCGCTTTGACAGAGTGAGCAGCATGCCGAGCGCGTGCTCGGCGACGGAGTGGGCGTTGCCGCCAGACTGGTTGACCACCACCACCCCCGCTGCCGTGCAGGCCTCGACGTCGACGGGATCGAAGCCCGCGCCGTTGCTGGAGACGATCAGCAGGTTCGGCGCGCGCTTGAGCAGATCAGCATGGGCGTGGAAATGCGGTGCAAGTTCGTCGCGCGCCGCGCCGATCTGATAGGCATGCGCGGCGGCCAGCACCGGCGCGAAGACGTCTTCCGCGGTTTCGTTCTCCAGCCGGTCGAGCCGCACATCGGGACGTGCCGCCAGTATTTCGGCATAGATCGGATGCGCCAGATATTTGACGTAGAACACGCGCTTGTTATTCACGGACATCGTTGGTCAAGCCTTCAGTTCAGGGAAGCCATGGTGTTGCGGGATTGGTGTCGAGGATGATCCATCTGCGCATGACATCCCTCCCCGATATTCTCCATTTCTATTTCTCTTATCACACGCCAGCATACCCGGAGCATCGCCAGGAGGTGCCGATCATGCATATGGTCAGCGCATGTTGACAATCCCTGAGAGTGCGTCAAGTTTCGGCGCAACGACGGGCCGGCTGCGATCATGTCGCGAACGAAAAATCGTCGCGAAACAAGGGATACTGCGATGGCGGTTGCCGAGGCACAGACGACAAACCAAGCTCCTCACGAAAGGAGCTGGCACGACGTGGCGTTGCAGACGCTCAAGCGCAACGACATCCGGCTGGTACCCTACGTTCCCGACCGCATCCTGACGACGCTGATCAGGAATATCCACGCCGATCCGTTCTTCACCACATTTCCCACCGCGCGGGAAGAGGAAGCGGTCGGCATCGTCGCCGGCGCCTGGATGGCCGGCATGCGCGGCGCCGTGCTGATGCAGACCTCCGGCTTCGCCACGCTGGCCAACGTGCTGGCGTCGCTGGCGGTTCCCTACCAGATTCCGCTGATCATGTTCGTCACGGAGCGCGGCACGCTCGGCGAATTCAATTACGGCCAGGCGCTGGTCTGCCGCACCATGCGGCCGGTACTGGATTCGCTGGCGATGGAGCATCACACCTGCACCCGGCTCGACGAATTCGAGTTCATCGCCGATCGTTCGATCAAGCAGGCCATCACCACGCAGGCGCCGGTGGCGCTGATCCTGTCGCCGCTTTTGACCGGCGGCAAAGTCTTCGACAAGTGAGTGAAGCCATGAACACGGCCACCAGCACCCCTGCCCGCAACACCAAGGTAATGAACCGGTTCGACATCACCTCGCGGCTGGTCGCAAAGCTGAAGCACGAGGAAGCCGTGATCGGCGGCATCGGCAATACCAATTTCGATCTTTGGGCCGCCGGCCATCGCCCGCAGAACTTCTACATGCTCGGCAGCATGGGGCTTGGCTTCCCGATCGCGCTCGGCGTCGCACTGGCGCAGCCGCAGCGCCGCGTATTCGGGCTCGACGGCGACGGCTCGCTGCTGATGCAGATGGGTTGCCTTGCGACGATTGCGACACTGGCGCCGAAAAACCTCACCATGATCGTGATGGACAACGGCATCTACCAGATCACCGGCGCGCAACCGACCCCGGCCGCTGCGGTGGCGGATATCGTCGCCATCGCCATCGCCTCCGGTCTTTCCAACAGCGTCTGGGCGGCGGACGAGGATGACTTCGAGCGTCTGGTCGATCAATCGCTGTCGGCCTCCGGACCGACGCTGATCGGGGTGCGCATCGACGACAAGCCCGGCGTCGGCGCCACCCGTCGTGATCCCGTGCAGATCCGGGAACGCTTCATGCTCGGCCTCGGCGTGCGAGAAGCGCTATAGGATCAGGCATTAACCAAAGGGCATCGCGATTTCGCATCTGCAGCATGGCGATGACCATATTCATCAAAATTCGCCGTGATCGGACTGATCGAGATCCTGCAGTTCTGGGCGCCGGGACGGCACGCGAGATGGTTGGATTTCGTCGTCGATGCGCTGGCAGCCTGCGTCGGCCTGGCGCTCGCGGCCTGCATCGGCTGGATCAAGAAGCGATCGCGCCGCGCAAAACTCTCATGACACGCAAATCCACGCGGGGAAATTCCCGCGGGGATCCAGAGATGGTCTATCGCTTGGGTTAGTCGATGATCTTGATGATCTTGCGCGTGCGCGGCTCGACGATTACACGGCGGTCATTGACCACGGCGTAGCGATATTCGGTGTGACTCGGAACCATCCGCAGTTCCACGCTTGATGGCAGCGGCTCACCGACCACGATTCTTTCGCGAACGGTAACCGACGGCGCGCGCTCGCCCTGAATCGAGGTGATCACGGCGTTCGGGATTTCGAGGCCGAGGCCAACTGCAGCACC
>NZ_JAUYAN010000350.1 GCF_030693485.1 Bradyrhizobium sp.
GGCGATCCCGATGCGCGCCGAGACCGGCCCGATCGGCGGCGATCTCAGCCACGAATTCATCGTGCTCGCCGAGACCGGCGAGTCCGCGGTTTATTGCGACAGCGACGTGCTCCATCTGCCGGTGCCCGGCGATGATATCGATTACGAAAGCGATCTCGCCCCGATCATCAAGCAGTGGACTTCCGTTTATGCCGCGACCGAGGACGTGCATGACGCCGCGCGTTTCGACAGCGAAGTGCCCGCCGAGAAGAAGGTGCAGACCCGGGGCATCGAGGTCGGCCAGATCTTCTATTTCGGAACCAAATATTCCGACTCGATGAAGGCCCTGGTGGCAGGCTCCGACGGCGCCGAACTGGCGGTTCACGGCGGCTCCTACGGCGTCGGCGTGTCGCGGCTGGTCGGCGCCATCATCGAGGCCTGCCATGACGAGGCCGGCATCAAATGGCCGGAGGCGGTGGCGCCGTTCAAGGCGGTCATCCTGAATTTGAAACAGGGCGCCGAGGATGTCGATGCGGCCTGCGCGAAGCTCTATCGCGCGCTCGAGGCCAAGGGCGTCGAGGTTCTGTATGACGACACCGACCAGCGCGCCGGCGCGAAATTCGCCGCCGCCGACCTGATCGGCATTCCCTGGCAGATCCTGGTCGGCCCCAAGGGCCTCGCCGAAGGCAAGGTCGAGTTGAAGCGGCGCAGCGACGGGTCGCGGGAGAATCTGAGCCCGGCGGAAGTCATGGCGCGGCTGACCGCGTGACGAATTATCCACCGCCCAGCGGCGGAATATCAGACGTGACGGCCACAATTAGCCCGAATCGTCTGTAAATCGAACTATGGATGAAGCCATGAGCGAGCCAGTTCGAACCCCACCTTTCGCGGCCTTCGAATGGCTCTTGTCCGGACGCTATCTGCGCGCGCGCCGCAAGGAAGGTTTTATCTCGGTGATCGCCGGGTTCTCGTTCCTGGGGATCATGCTCGGCGTCGCCACCCTGATCATCGTGATGGCCGTAATGAACGGCTTCCGCAAGGAACTGCTGGACAAGATCCTCGGCGTCAACGGCCATATCCTGGTGCAGCCGCTGGAATCGCCGCTGACAGACTGGAAGGACGTCGCCGAGCGCATCAGCCAGGTCCAGGGCATCCGCCTCGCGGCCCCGGTGGTGGACGGCCAGGCGCTTGGCTCCTCGCCGTTCAACGCCGCCGGCGTGTTCGTCCGCGGCATCCGCGCCGGCGATCTGGTCAACCTCACCTCGATCGCCAAGAACATCAAACAAGGCTCGCTCGACGGGTTCGACGAGGGCCAGGGCGTCGCCATCGGCCGCCGGCTGGCAGATCAATTGTCGCTGCATGCCGGCGACAGCATCACGCTGGTAGCGCCCAAGGGCGCTGTCACCCCGATGGGCACCACGCCGCGCATCAAGCCCTACAAGGTGGCGGCGGTGTTCGAGGTCGGGATGTCGGAATATGACGGCATCTTCGTTTTCATGCCGCTGCCGGAGGCGCAGGCCTATTTCAACCGCAAGGACGACGTCACCGCGATCGAGGTGTTCACCACCAATCCCGACAAGGTCGACGTATTCCGCAAGACCGTGACCGAGGCCGCGGGGCGGCCGGTATTTCTGGTCGACTGGCGGCAGCGCAACTCGACCTTCTTCAACGCGCTTCAGGTCGAGCGTAATGTCATGTTCCTGATCCTGACCATGATCGTGCTGGTCGCGGCGCTGAACATCGTCTCCGGCCTGATCATGCTGGTGAAGGACAAGGGCCAGGACATCGCGATCCTGCGCACCATGGGGGCTTCGCAGGGGTCGATCATGCGGATATTCCTGATCACGGGGGCTGCGATCGGCGTGGTCGGCACGCTGACCGGATTCTTCGTCGGCATGGTGATCTGCATGAACATCGAATCGATCCGCCAGTTCCTGTCCTGGATGACCAGCACCGAATTGTTTTCGCCGGAGTTGTACTTCCTGTCCAAGATGCCGGCCGAGATCGACGTCGGCGAGACCACCGCCGTCGTGATCATGGCGCTAACGCTGTCGTTCCTGGCCACGCTGTATCCGTCGTGGCGTGCCGCGCGCCTCGACCCCGTCGACGCGCTCCGGTACGAGTGAGGGCCAGATGGAGCAGGGGGCGGAAGACGTACCGGTTGTCTATCTCCACGATATCAAGCGCCAGTACACGCAGGGCACGGAGACGCTGACCATTCTCGACGGCGCCAGGCTGGCGCTATGGGCGGGGCAGTCGGTCGCGCTGGTGGCGCCCTCGGGCGCCGGCAAGTCGACGCTGCTGCACATCGCGGGCCTGCTGGAGACCCCCGATGACGGCGAGGTCTATGTCGGGGGCGCGCCGACGTCGCAATTGTCCGACATCGAGCGCACCCAGATCCGCCGCAGCGATATCGGCTTCGTCTATCAGTCGCACCGGCTGTTGCCGGAATTCACCGCTCTGGAAAACGTCATGCTGCCGCAGATGATCCGCGGCCTCAAGCGCGACGAAACCGTCAAGCGCGCCACCGAGATCCTGGCCTATCTCGGCCTCAGCGAGCGCATCAAGCACCGGCCCGCCGAGCTCTCGGGTGGCGAGCAGCAGCGGGTGGCGATCGCACGTGCGGTCGCCAACGCCCCGCGGGTATTGTTCGCCGACGAGCCGACCGGCAACCTCGATCCGCATACCGCCGATCACGTGTTCGGGGCGCTGATGCAGCTGGTGAAGGCGACCGGCGTCGCGATGCTGATCGTGACCCACAATATGGAACTGGCGGGCCGGATGGACCGCCGGGTATCGCTGGCCGAAGGCAAGGTCATCGAACTCGACTAGGGTCGGGAGCCTCTCGCAGGGGCTCCATCAAAAATATCGAAAACAACCCCATGCAATGATAGGTCAACCTTATCCTGATACCATTTGGCCTTGCGTTCCCTGAATGCCGCGGGTCCGGTCAGTAGGTCGGTCGCGGCCGGGGATGGCGCCCGCCAATTCTTGCAAAATAGGGATTGACCTCGCACTGGGCGGCGCGGCCCGCCGCCGAGCCGTTGCACTGCGCCAGCGAGGTGTAGCGGCAATCGTAGTAGGTGATTGGTCCGTACACATGCAGGCAGACCGGGTAGGCCGGGTCGTAAGTCTGGGCCGCCGCCGGTCCAGCCGCCGAAACCGTCGCCAGCGCCACAATCGCCAGAGCCAGGGTACGCATCAGTACCTCCTTCGGACCCGCCATCAGTACCGCGGATAGACCGGCTGGCCGCGGTCGCGGCCGCGAGCGGCGCGCGGATCGGCTGCGGGACCGGGGTTGTAATAGGGATTCTGGATGCAGGTGAGGAACCGCCCCGACGCGGTGGCCTGGCATTGCTCATAGCTGGTGAAGTCGCACTGGCTCAGCGCGGGAATTTGATCGCCCTGGATGCAAAACGGATAGCGGGTGCCGACAGCCTCCGCCGGCGCCGAGCCCGCCATCGCCAGCCCGCTTGCGCCCAACAGCGCCACAACCAGATTACGCATCGATACCTCCCACCTGGCCGCAGCCGCTCGTCGTCGAATCCTTGCGGGAAACAGAGCCGCTTCGGCTGCGCTACGTCAACTCACGTTCGTGCGTGCCGTTCAGAGCTACCAAGCATATCAATTGGTTCCGCGGCCAAAGTGATAGGCTGATTTAGGTCAAGGCCGCAGCCCTTGCTGAAAATGGAGGCCCGGCGTTCACATCGCTTGGTCACAATGTGGTGGCGGGGAAATCCCGCCTTGCCAAGCATGATCCGAATGAAAGAGGCCGCCAACCGGGGCGGCCTCCCTGAATCACGCTGTGCAGCCTGCCCTTCAGGGGCCGCAGCCGGCAGCGGCGATGGACGGACAGATCCGTAATATTACGGTTTCCATCAACGGAACGCGGATTCCGGTTCCGTTCTCCGAAATCAAAAGCAGATCCGTGGATATCCCAACCTTGGACGGCCGTGACGAAACCAGGCCAAACGCACCCTTGACTCCATAGAACAAAAAAGGAACAATGTTCTTCTTATGTTCCAGTTCTGGAGGCGGGCATGTTGAAGACGTTTGTGGAAGAGGCTGCGGCGCTGGCGTCGCTCACCTTGTTTGTCGGGATGATCGCCGTCTGGGCGCAGCTAATTCCCCAGCTTTGAGGTCCTGACCCGGCAGACGGGATCCCTCAGGAAAGCGGGGATGCCTGGTCCGGTGGCGCGGTTCGGCGTGGACAGGCCGGGCGCCAGGCATCACCATTGAGGCGCGAGTCGGCCCGGTGAGGGCGGCCTGCCTCCCTCATGCCAGATGATCGCTCCATGACTTCAAAACCTTCGGCAACCGTCGCCAATGCCGGATTCGTCCATCTTCACGTCCATTCCGCCTATTCGCTGCTGAAGGGCTCGATCAAGATCCAGAAGCTCGGCGAGTTGGCCAAGGCCGACCGCCAGCCGGCGCTGGCGCTGACCGATACCGACAACATGTTCGGGGCGCTGGAATTCTCCGACAAGATGGCCGGCTATGGCATCCAGCCGATCATCGGCTGCGAACTCGCGGTCGATTTCGGCGACCAGGATCCCAATGCGCGCAACGCCCTGGCCGCGCCGCCTTCGCGGATCGTGCTGCTGGCGGCGCGCGAGCGCGGTTACCGCAGCCTGATGCGGCTGAACTCGCGGGCGTTTCTGGAAACGCCGGTCCATCAGGCGCCCCACATCAAGTTCGAATGGCTGCAGGACGACGCGGAGGACCTGATCGCGCTGACCGGCGGCCCGGAGGGGCCGATCTCGCTGGCGCTTCATGCCGATCATGCGGCGCTGGCGGGCCTTCGCTGCGACCGGCTGGCGAGTCTGTTCGGCGACCGGCTCTATGTCGAGTTGCAGCGCCACGGCATCGAGAAGGAGCGCCGCGTCGAAGCCGGCCTGATCGATCTCGCTTACGCCAAGGGCCTGCCGCTGGTGGCGACCAACGAGCCGCATTTCGCCACGGCGGACGATTACGAAGCCCATGACGCGCTGCTCTGCATCGCCGGCGGACGTCTGGTCGCCGAAACCGACCGCGAGCAACTGACCCCCGATCACCGCTTCAAGACCCGCGCCGAAATGGCGGTGCTGTTCGCCGACATTCCGGAGGCGCTGGCCTCGACGATCGAGATCGCCGAGCGCTGCGCGTTTCGCCCGATGACGCGCAAGCCGATCCTGCCGCGGTTTACGGTCGGCGCTGCCACCGCGGACTCCGTCAGCGACGAAGCCACCGAGTTGCGCCGGCAGGCCGAGGAGGGACTGGCCAACCGGCTCCGGGTCCATGGCCTGGCGCAGGGCGAGACCGAGGAAACCTATCGCGCGCGGCTGGCCTTCGAGATCGACGTCATTACCCGCATGGAATATCCGGGCTACTTCCTGATCGTCGCCGACTTCATCAAATGGGCGAAGGGCCAGGGCATTCCGGTCGGGCCGGGCCGCGGCTCGGGCGCGGGCTCGCTGGTCGCCTATGCGCTGACCATCACCGATCTCGATCCGATCCGGTTCGGCCTGCTGTTCGAGCGCTTCCTCAATCCGGAGCGCGTGTCGATGCCCGATTTCGACATCGACTTCTGCCAGGACCGCCGCGGCGAGGTGATCGACTACGTGCAGCAGCGCTACGGCCGCGACCAGGTCGCCCAGATCATCACCTTTGGCACGCTGCAGGCGCGCGGCGTGCTGCGCGACGTCGGCCGCGTGCTGCAGATGCCCTATGGCCAGGTCGACAAGCTGACCAAACTGGTGCCGCAGAATCCCGCCGCACCGGTGACGCTGGCCGCCGCGATCGAGAGCGAACCGAAACTGCAGGCGTTTCGCGACGAGGATCCGGTGGTGAAGCGCGCCTTCGATATCGCGCAGCGCCTGGAGGGCCTGACCCGGCACGCCTCGACCCATGCCGCCGGCATCGTGATCTCGGACCGGCCGCTGAGCGAGCTGGTGCCGCTCTACCGCGATCCGAAATCCGACATGCCGGTGACCCAGTTCAACATGAAATGGGTCGAGCCCGCCGGCCTCGTCAAATTCGACTTCCTCGGCCTCAAGACGCTGACCGTGCTCGATGTCGCCGTGAAGCTGTTGAAGCAACGCGGCGTCGACATCGATCTGGCGACGCTGCCGCTCGACGACGCCAAGAGTTACGCCATGCTGGCGCGCGGCGATGTGGTCGGCGTGTTCCAGGTGGAAAGCCAGGGCATGCGGCGCGCGCTGGTCGACATGCGGCCGGACCGTTTCGAGGACATCATCGCGCTGGTGGCGCTGTATCGCCCGGGCCCGATGGCGAACATCCCGACCGACTGCGCCCGCAAGCACGGCGACGAGGAGTCGGAATATCTGCATCCGATGCTGGAGCCGATCCTGAAGGAGACCTACGGCGTCATCATCTACCAGGAACAGGTGATGCAGATCGCCCAGGTGATGGCCGGCTATTCGCTGGGCGACGCCGACCTGTTGCGCCGCGCCATGGGCAAGAAGATCCGCTCGGAGATGGAAAAGCAGCGCGCCATCTTCGTGGCCGGCGCCATGAAAAACAACGTGCCGAAAGGCCACGCCGACACCATCTTCGAACTGCTCGCCAAGTTCGCCGACTACGGTTTCAACAAGAGCCACGCGGCGGCGTATGCGCTGGTGTCGTATCACACCGCCTACATGAAGGCGCATTACCCGGTGGAGTTTTTGGCGGCGTCGATGACGCTCGACCTCAGCAATACCGACAAGCTCTCGGAATTCCGCGCCGAAGCGCAGCGGCTCGGCATCAAGGTCGAGGCGCCCAGCGTCAATCGCTCCGGCGCCACCTTCGAGGTCAGCGACAACACCATCTATTATGCGCTGGCGGGCCTCAAGGGCGTCGGCGGCCAGGCGGTCGACCTGATCGTCGAGGCGCGCAAGGAAGGCCTGTTCACCTCGCTGGCGGATTTCGCCGCACGGGTGAATCCGCGCGCGATCAACAAGCGCGTAATCGAGAGTCTCGCGGCAGCCGGCGCCTTCGACGGGCTGGATTCCAACCGCGCGCGGGTGTTCGCCGGCGCCGAGGCCATTCTCTCGGCGTGCCAGCGCAGCCATGAAGCCGCGACCATGGGGCAGAACGACATGTTCGGCGGCGCCGCCGACGCGCCGACCATCATGCTGCCGCAGATCGAGCCCTGGCTGCCGGCCGAACGGCTGCGGCGCGAATACGACGCCATCGGATT
The DNA here is from genome assembly GCF_030693485.1 of Bradyrhizobium sp. Classification (GTDB taxonomy): domain Bacteria; phylum Pseudomonadota; class Alphaproteobacteria; order Rhizobiales; family Xanthobacteraceae; genus Bradyrhizobium. Next base: position 7,160 of record NZ_JAUYAN010000350.1, read on the forward strand.
CTTCCTCTCGGGCCATCCGCTCGACGACTACGCCATGGTGCTGAAGCGGCTGCGGGTGCAGACGTGGGCGGAATTTTCACGCGCGGTCAAAACCGGCGCCACCGCAGGCAAGGTCGCGGCCACGGTGGTGTCACGGATGGAGCGGCGCACCAAGACCGGCAACAAGATGGGCATCATGGGCCTGTCCGATCCGACCGGCCATTTCGAGGCGGTGCTGTTTTCCGAAGGGCTCGCGCAATACCGCGACGTGCTGGAGCCCGGTGCTGCGGTGCTGCTGCAACTCGGCGCCGAACTGCAGGGCGAGGACGTTCGCGCCCGGGTGCTGCACGCCGAGCCGCTGGATGCCGCCGCGGCGAAAACCCAGAAGGGTCTTCGCATCTTCGTGCGCGACACCAGGCCGCTCGAATCCATCGCCAAGCGGTTGTCGATGCCGGAGGCGGGGCAGGGCGGTCCGGCCCGCGGCGCCCAGGCAAAACCGGTGGCGGTGGCGCCGGGCGGCGGCGATGGCGACGTCTCGCTGGTCATGATGCTCGACCTCGAAACCGAAGTGGAAATGAAGCTGCCCGGCCGCTTCAGGGTCTCGCCGCAGATCGCCGGTGCGATCAAGGCGGTGTCGGGCGTGGTGGACGTGCAGCAGCTTTAGGCGGGTCGTTGGCTGATGGACTGCAATCAACTCGGCACTCTCTCAGGGAGTTGATGATGGATCCCATTCGGGTGATCGCGGAATTAAGCGAGGCGGTGCGATTGCCGGTCGCGGCGATCCGCGCTGCCCAGGCCGATCGCGAAGCGATGGTCCCTGCCTTCCTGCGGACGCTGGATGATTTCCTGTCGCTGGAAGGGCCGGCCAGCCCCGACGCGCTGTTCTACATTTTTCATCTGCTCGGCGAGTGGCGCGAGAAATCGGCGTATTGGCCGCTGGCGGTTCTCCTGCGCTTGCCGCCCGACGTTCTTGACAGCATCCTCGGCGACAGCATCACGGAGACGAGCCATCGCGTGATGGCCTCTGTTTTCGACGGCGATCCCGAACCGCTCTACGAGATCATTCGCGATCCGGAAGCCGACGAGTATGTCCGCGCCAAGATGCTGCAGACGGTCGTCATGCTGACGCGGCGTGGCAAGCTGCCGCGCGAGGCGACGGCGGCCTTCCTGCGCGATTGCTTTTCGCAACTCGAGCCGAGAGAGGATTGCTTTGTCTGGAGCGGCTGGATCGACGCGGTGGCCTGGCTCGGATTGACCGAACTGAAGCCGCTGGCGCAGCAGGCATTTCAGCGCAATTCGATCGATCCGGAGTGGCTCACATTCAGGGATTTTGAAGAGGTCCTGCAATACTCGGTCGATCATCCCGACGCCGAGCCGCTTCATCCTGACGGCGAACTCACTCTGTTCGGGGAGACCGTCGCGGAATTGTCCAAGTGGGTCGATCTCAACCCGCAGGCGCCGGCCAGCGATACGCCTGAATGGGAGCCGGGTTTTCTCGGGATGCCGGTCCGCGATCCCCTGCGCAACGTCGGACGCAACGATCCCTGTCCCTGCGGCAGCGGAAAAAAATACAAGAAGTGCTGCCTGACATAGGCTTCACGCGTCGGGCGGTTACAGCAGCCGCGCAATGTATAATATGGTGCAGTCTACACATTCGCGAGCAATGACGGATTGCCGATGCGTACCTATATCGAAATAGACGAAACGCTGATGGCGGAGGCCCAAAAGACATTCGGGCAGAACACCAAGAAAGACACGGTGGAGCAGGCGCTTCGTTTGATGATCCGCCTGCGACAGCAGAAGGAAGTCGGCGCCGCTTTCGGTAAATTTCGGTGGCAGGGCAATCTGAGCCGAAGCCGCCAGGGGCGCTCATAACGCGGTGATTTGCCGTCGATAGCAGCGTCTGGATCGATTTCCTCAACGGCCGCGACGTGGCTCACGTCGTCCGCCTGCAGGTTCGCTCGGCGTGGACGAGATCATTGTCGGGGATCTGATGCTTTGCGAAGTGCTTCAGGGCCTCGACAACGATAGGGCGGCTCGGCAAGTCGAATCGCTTTTGCGGCGCTTCGAAATCGTGCCGATGGCCGGGGAGGCCATTGCGGTGGCAGCGGCCCGCAATTTCCGCTCGTTGCGCAGGCGCGGCTTCACCATTCGCAAGACCATCGATCTGCTGATCGGAACCTGGTGCATCGAGAACCGGCGGCCGCTATTGCATAATGACAGCGATTTCAAACCCATGGCTCAGCATTTAGGACTTATGGAGGCGCAAGCGACGGCCTAAGATCGCCTGAGAACCGGCCATTGGCTGGAAAACCTGCCGAACCCCGTCCGCCGCCGTCCAAAACGCCCGTATTTCCTTGCTTCCCGCCGGAATCCCGCTATATAGCGGCCCATCTCACACGGAAGCATGGCTCAAAAGGCCGTCCGGTGGCAGCCGGGCCGCAAGGCTCGTTTGCTCACACGCTTCCGGAGGAACCAACCGGAGAATA